>JAKQKW010000502.1 GCA_029560455.1 Candidatus Rifleibacteriota bacterium | reverse complement strand
CATAACGAAGTCGAAAAGATTGCTGCGAAGGGTTTGACGAAGAAAGAACTCGAAGATACCCGCGAGCAGCTGAAGGGTAATCTTCTGATCGCCCTCGAAAGTACGACCAACCGCATGAATCGCCTGTCGACCGGCTTTTTGTATAATGTCGATCCGCAGCTGCCCGAAAACACGCTGGCTCCTTATCTTCGTGTAACGCTCGAAGATGTTAAGGAGGTTGCGCGTGCGATGCTCGATGAGAAAAAGATGGCGATTACCATGATTGCCCCTTCCGGCGAAGCGGCGAAGGTGCTTGCCGCCAGCCCATTTTCTGACCGGCAGGTAACGGTTCTTAACCCTGCCCGTGGCCAGGAATAGAGAGATTTTGATCTGTTGCTTCAGCGCGATCAGGCTGAAAAGGAGAAGAGAATGAAACACAAACAACGTCTTGCAGCTTTACGTGAGCTGTTTACCGAAAATTACAACGGTATGCTGATCACCAATTTGAACAATGTTCGCTATCTCTGCGGCTATTCGGGCTCATGCGGCACTCTGCTGATCACGAAGAAGCACGCGGTTTTCTTTACCGATTTCCGCTATCAGGAACAGAGCGCCAGAGAGATCGGCGACGCTGCTGAAATCGTCATTTTCAAGAACAACCAGATCGAGATGATGCAGAAATACCTGAAAAAGCTGCGTGTCAAGGCTCTCGGCGTCGAAAAGTCGCTGAATCTCAGGCAGTTTTTGCTGTTTTCTGAAGAATTTAAAATGGATCTTTACCCGACCGAAGGTCTGGTAGAGCGGCTGCGCCAGATCAAGGATGCCGACGAGCTCAAATCGCTGAAAACGGCATTTTCGATTGCCGATGCCTCGTTTGCCGAACTGATGAAGATCATCAAACCCGGCATGACCGAAAACGAAGTTGCGGCGCACCTTGAATTTTTCATGAAAATGAAAGGTTCTGATGCTCCGAGTTTCTCGACGATCATCGCTTCGGGACCGAATTCAGCCTGCCCGCATCATCACCCCTGCGACCGCAAGCTCAAAAAGAACGAAATGGTCAAGATCGACTTTGGCGCTGTCTGCGACGGTTACCATTCAGACATGACCCGCACGATTTTTCTCGGCAAGGCGACCGCCAAATTCAAAAAGGTTTACGCCACCGTTCTTGAAGCCCAGACTAAGGCCATCAAAGCCATCAAGGTCGGCGCCGTCTGCCGTGATATCGATGCGGTTGCCCGCAAAATCATCACTGATGCCGGTTACGGCGAAAACTTCGGCCACGGTCTCGGTCATTCACTCGGTCTCGATATTCACGAAGCACCGTCACTGTCGCCGAAATGCGAAGACGAAATCATGCCCGGCATGGCCTTTACTGTCGAGCCCGGCATTTATCTGCCCGAATGGGGCGGCATCAGAATCGAAGACGTCTTCGTCGTCAAAGAAAAGGGCCTGCTGCAGCTGACCAACACCCCGAACTCCCTTCTCGAAATCAAGGTCTGAGCCGACTTTAGTTTTTTACACAAATAAAGAACCCCTCCTGGATTGCTCCTGGAGGGGTTTTTCATACAGAGGGAGAGGTTGCCGAAATTAAACCGGCAGTTTAGGTCAGCAGATATTGTTCGCTGCGGTCAGTATCTGCGGCCGGTCTTCGGAAATTAGAACCGTATGTTCGTGCTGGGCGACGTAGCCGCCGCGGTTGCCGACCAGTGTCCAGCCGTCGTCGAGCTGTTCCGCCTGAGTGGATTTTGTCGCGATAAAGGTTTCGATTGCCACAACCGAGTTCTTTTTGAAGCGTGCGGTGTTTTTTTTGTCTTCGCAATTCAGTATGTAGTGGGGCTCTTCGTGAAGCGCACGCCCGACTCCGTGCCCGGCGAGATTTCTTATGACGCGAAAACCGCTTTGCTGAGCCATTTTTTCGATATGTCTGCCAAGCTCAGAAACCCGCATTCCCGGCCTGACGCTGCTGATGGCACTCATCATGATGTTTCTCGAGCAGTCGACGAGACCCTGCAGGCCGTTCAGATCGCGGCCGATCACGAAAGAGGTGCCGTTATCGGCCCAGAAACCGTCGAGTTCAGCCGAGACGTCGATATTGATAAGGTCGCCGTCTTTGATGACTCTTTTTTCAGAAGGGATGCCGTGGGCGATTTCGTGGTTTATCTTTCGGTATTCCTTCCCATGACACATTTGGAAGAGTATTCGCCAGATTGAGCCCAATTGAGTTTCAGAAATGTTTCTCCACTTGGATTGATGAACTCAGACGCTCTACAGGAGAAGACATACTGTCCATCGACGGAAAAA
>JAKQKW010000497.1 GCA_029560455.1 Candidatus Rifleibacteriota bacterium | reverse complement strand
CAGTTCTTCCTTTTCGAGAGCTGCTGAACAGGCTCCAGCCATAGCCATGAAAAAATTCTTCAAAGTCAGATCTATCTCAACCGGGTGCTCGAAGTAAATCGCCATGAAGCCGAAGGTGCGGCCTTCCCAGCCGATGTGAATCGCCACGCAGGTGTGGTAATCCTTCTCGATTTTCATTTCGATGTAGTCGTCGCTGTCATCTGACTTCTGAATGATATTGAACGCATCTTTAAAGAAAATGCGGCCGATAGTATTGCTGCCGATGCGCTTGTGAAAAGCCTGCAGGGCAGAGCGCTGCACCCCGAAAGAATGCGGAATATCGAGATAAGAAGTTTTGCGGTTCTGCAGCGCGATGAAGGCGTAGGTCGCGTGCAGCTGGTTTTCGAGGGTTCTGAAAGCCTGCTGGATCAGGCGGGTGGCGTTAGGTTCGGTGAGATAGCCTCTAAGCGTGTGGCAGAGGGCGATCAAGAGTTTTTCCTGCATTAAGGTTCGTGGTTCCTTTCGCGCGGCGGTTTCAACTTGGGCAGAACTGCTCGAAACATTCCTGCAGCAGACGGCTGCGGTGATATATCTGTTCGAGCTCGTTGTTGAGGGCGTCGTTATCCGGTGTCAGCTCAGGATCTGCTAGAATTTCTTTTTTTCGCTTCTGCAGCAGATCGTAAAGCGCATGCAGCTGCTGACAAAGAACTGCCTGCGAGTAACCGGTTGGTTTTACCATAAAAGATTCTCAACTTTCCGGTCAATTATAGCAGAAGGGGTACCCCGCGCTCAAAGAAAAACATGGTTTTTCTATTATTTTAAGCAGGTTGAACAATCAGTTTTATTATGCAGCCACAACCTCATAACTACGGCCCAGAGACCATTTACCGCTGCTGCCTTCATTGCCCAACCGGGCTTTATGGCTGTGTGCGGCGAAAAAACTCTGCAAATTGTGTGCTGAGTCAGCGCAAAAAAACGACCGATGGGTTGATTATATCAACCACATCGGTCATTTTTCTGTCTCTTTTTTATTGATTCCTGCGTAAACAAAGTTGAAACGGTTCGTCGGCGAGGGGCGTGCTGAACCAACGATTCTAAGTTTGATGTGCAGTTATCAATAACTCAGGCCCGAAGAATTACTGCAGGTTCTTTTTGCTTTCTTCGATAATCTTTTTGTAGGCTTCTTCAGCTTTGGCTGTGTCTTTCTTTTCTCTGTATATATCGGCGAGCAGAAGGCGCAGGCGGGTCACTTCCTCTGGTGATTCCTTTTCAAAAAAGGCGATGCCTTCATTCAGAATCTTTTCTGCCTCGTCGGGGAGATTGTTTTTGATATAAAGTTTCGAAATGTGGTGATAAACCGGCATTACCTTGCCCATGATATTGTTTTTGAAAAACGGGTTTTCGCGATTCTTCTCAAGCTGGCTTTTAGCGAGATCGATAATCTGCTTCAGCTCACTGGCAGCTTCGTTAATTTTGCCCTGTTCTTCATAAATCTGCGCCAGATTTTTGTGGGCTTCGGCCATGGCCATCAGCGAGGCATTGCGCTTCATCTGTTCGGGGTCCGGCTTGAATTTTCCGGCCATCGGGCCTGGGCCTTCGGGGCCGCCCGGTCTCATTTCAGCGCCTGGTCCACCCTGACCCGGGGGGCCGCCCATCGGGCCGGCGGGCTGGGCATCAACTGCCGCGACCATGCTTACAAGAAGAGCGAGCACCAGAATCAGCCTTGATTTTCGTTCCATGTTTCTTCCTCCTCGTTGGTTTCGTAAAAACTCTGCATCTGCACTTTTGGCAGGAAACTCACAATTTTAGAGTCGCTGTTTTCATAAAAGGTTACATCGAATTCCGGCGTTTCGAAAAAATTCGGCAAAGTCGTATCAGATGGCTCAATGAAGCTTACCAGTGTAACTTCCTGCGGCTTCGGCAGACTCTTTTCAGGCCCCTGAAGATGCTCAAGAATCGCAAACCCTGTGACAATCGACAAACCAAAGACCATGCCGTATTTCAGGCCATTGAAAAAGAAGGTCCAGAATGTTTCAGGTTCGGCTTCCGGCGCTTTTGTCGCAGGCACCTGTTCCGGGAAACAGCGGGCGGTGGCGTCGTGCCACTGCGCCGGCGTCAGACCCTCAGGTGGCGTGGCAAGCTCTTTCTGCAGCCAGGCATCGCAGGCCGGGCAGCTTTCGAGATGCTTTTCGAGTTCGCTTTCGTTTCCCTCGGATGCCAGCATCAGCCGGCGGAATTCTTCACACTGCATGGTTTTCCCTGTCCTTTCTGTCGGCAGAACCGGCCGACCACAGGCTGGCAAATCGACTGCGGGCCCGGAACAGAATGATTTTTGCGTTATTTTCGCTTACTTCGAGAATCCGGGCGGCTTCTTTCAGCGGCAGTTCATCCCAGTAGGTCAGCAGCAGGATCATACGATCACGCTCACCGAGCTGATTAAGCACTTTCCCCACATCATTGCGGGCATCGATGACTTCGGCTTCAGACTGCTGACAGGCTTCGGGTGCGTTCGCCGGCGGCAGAGGCTGGCGTTTGCCGGCAAGTCTGATCACGTTGCGATAGAGAATCTGATAAAGCCAGGTGCGCAGGCGTGCCTCGCCCCTGAAACTGGCTATTGACCTGAAGGCGGCGGCAAAGGTTTCCTGAACCGCGTCTTCGGCCAGCTGGCGGTCGTTGAGCAGGCGCAGCGCGTGTGTGAACAGGAACGTGCTGTGTCCGGCGAAGATGGCCCGGAAACCGTCTTCGCGCCCCTCGATCGCAAGTTTAAGTGCTTCGGCGTCGTTCATCATAATATTAGATACCAAGAATATCATTCAGGTTACAGATGAACACAGATTATTTTTTTAGGACAGGCGCCACGGATGAACACGGATAGACACAGATAAATCAATGCTCATGCTGGCCGCCGAACCGGTTTAACCTGATTTATGCAAAAGCTGTCGAAAGAAAAAGCTGCGGATTTTTAATCAGGATAAACGCAAACTTAATTAACTCTAAACGCTGCTTTCGGCAGGTCAGGCGATTGCATAAGCGAGCTTGTTGTTGCCAGGACGGCATTATGCCGCGTGAGCCAGGATGGCGGAAGCGGTCGAGCAGCCCATAGTTCCCTGCGAACGATGCCGCTAAGACCGGGCGTTTTGCCTGGAGGGCGGAAGCGGCGGCAACGACTGACATGCCGTAATACGCTGTTGGAAAGAAAAAAGTTTACGTTTACCCTGGATTTTTAATGTGAATTCGACGGAGGGGTGGGGGAGTGGTGGTATAATAGGGGTTAATTTGCAATTGGCAGGGGATTTGTATGAAGAGAATCTTTATTGTGCTTTTTCTGATGGTTATGGCAGCGGGCGCCGGCATGGGCAAAGACTTTGCGAGCGAAGTTCTGCAGGTCAACTCGGCCGGGTTTCCGAAAATC
>JAKQKW010000483.1 GCA_029560455.1 Candidatus Rifleibacteriota bacterium | reverse complement strand
GTTTTTCCCAGTGAAGTGATCGTCAATTTCATAAAAATCAACGGTCATGAATGCTACGCTGTCGCTGTGCGCGACATCACTATCCGTCGCGAGCTCGAAAACAGCCGGGTACGCTACGAAACCCAGGTGATGCAGCTACAGAAGCTCGATCACCTCGGTCAGATGGCCAGCGGCCTTGCCAACGATTTCAACAACCTGTTGACCGGTATTATGGGCTATTCAGATCTGATGATGCGCGAATTGCCCTCTGACAGTGGCTGCCGCGAAAAGGCCCGACGCATTGTCGATGCGGCCCGCAAAGCCAGCGAAATCATTCAGCAGCTGATGGCCTATTCCGGTCGCATGCCGACACTTTATCAGAAGGCCGGCATCAAGAATATTCTGCGCGAACTGCACCCGGCAATGCTGCAGCTGACCGGCAGTGACGTCGATCTTCAGATTGCCGTCGACGAGAATCTGCCCGAAATCCACATCGATCCGCCCATGCTGAAACAGGCCATTCTCAATGTGGTTAAGAATTCAGTTGAGTCGGCAGTTGGCGAACGTAAATGCTCGATCTGCATCACTGCTTTTCCGGGGCTGGCGACCTATTATGGTAATGAACCGGGTTATTTCGGCCCGCCAATCAAGTCTGGCAGCTATATAGCCATTAAAATCACTGATAACGGCAGTGGCATCGACCCGGAAAATCTCAACCGCATTTTTGACCCGTTCTTCACAACCCGCTATGCTGGCCGCGGACTTGGCCTGTCGGCGGTAATCGGCATGCTTCGCAGCCATCGCGGTGCAGTAATGGTCACCAGCCAGCTCGGCCACGGGACCGATTTTGCCATTCTTCTGCCTGTCGATTCTGCCGGCAGCTTCGTTGATGCGGCTCAGAGCCGTCCGGTCGAAGAAAATTTCCCCAGTGGCTGCGCTCTGGTAATCGATGATGACGAAAACGTCAGAGAGATTCTTGCCGACAACATCCGCATGATGGGCTATGAAGTAATTCTCGCTGAAAACGGCAAAGACGGCCTGAATCTGTTTAAAAACCTGCAGCGTAAACTGACGATAGTGCTCACCGACCTGCTGATGCCTGGTATGAGCGGCCTCGATCTGATCAAGGAAATCCGCTGGATGAACCCTGAAATTCCAGTTATCGTCTGCACCGGCATCGGCAATGATGAAAAACGACCGGAACTGGAAAAACTCGGCGTATCTGCGATTCTAGAAAAGCCTTTCTCCAGCCGCGACCTAGAAAAACACCTGACACGCATACAGCTGAAGGCGCGCAATCGCAACAACCAGAGCTGATTTAATAATTTACCCGTAAAAAAATGGCACCCGAAGGTGCCATTTTTTTTATCGCAGCGATTTATTATTTGTCGAATTCGAAGGCAACGATGCGGCTGATGCATGATTCAAGCTCGATGGCACGCCACGGAAACAGGCCGATCCAGGTGCGTTTGTTGTTCAGTTTGTCGATGTCGCCGCCGATGTTTTCGGCATGCACGATACCCATCGGGAACATCTTCAGGTGCATAACCTGATAGTATTCTTCCTGTGGGTAGTATTCATCCCAGGCTTTACCATGGGTTTCTTTGAGCTTGGCTTCGGCTTTGGCGAAAAGCTTCGGGTGCCAGTCACGCAGAATGGTGTTCATCGGGTGGTCGGCTGAACCGCAGTCAACGCCGATCCATTTGAATTTCATTTCCTGTGCCCATTTGTGAAAT
>JAKQKW010000473.1 GCA_029560455.1 Candidatus Rifleibacteriota bacterium | reverse complement strand
TTCTTGCCGCCTTCAAATGCAGCTGCGGTGTTAACTACATAGAGGGGCATTCTAATGGTTGTGACGTTGCCGTCTTTATCGGTGGCAGTGGTGACAAAGACATATTCGGGTTCATCGGGATACTGGTCACGCGGATAGTTGGGAACGCGGAACATGTAGGCGTTGCCATCTTTATCAACCTGCTTGCCATCGGCGGTTTCGATGATGGCTTCGACGTTACCGGTAGAAGCACGTTTATTACCGTTGTCAGTCGACATGGCGGCAAAAATGAACGGAACATTGCGGCGCACATAGACGCCCTTGAGGTTCTTTTCTTCGCCACCGACGACGTTTACGTGGTTGCGGTATTCGGTCTGGTCGATTTTCGAAGTCAGCACACCGGTTTCAAACTTGGGGGCGCCGCGTTCATTAAAAAGCGTACCGGCAATCGAGAGGCGAGCGGTTTTTTCCCAGGGGATGCGGTTGCGTTCGTCTTCCTGGCCTTCATCGATAAAAAGATAGCTGGCGGCTTCGAAATCCTGAGTTTTAGTTGAAAACGGGCGGCCTTTGTTTTCGACAATTTTGCTGGCCATGGTGGCTCTGAGTTCTTCTTCGGTGGCAGCCATATCGACACTGCCGGCGCCTTCCTGGAAAGCGACCCATACGTCGGGGGAGGTGCAGTCATGCACTTCGATGCCAACACGCTGCTGAGCGGTCACAGTCTTGCTGTCGCCTTCGGCACCTTCTTTATCGGTTTCGCTGCTACCGCTGCCGGACGCATCTTTTCCGCCGGAATCACCGGTGCCTTCGGTGGTGGTGTCTTCAGCTCCACCTGAGCTGGCAACCTGTCTGGCGCCCCCGTTGTGGACCTGGTAGTAACCGGGTTCGGTGATATTGCAGTTATTGGTGGCCTTGTTGGTATTATCAGAGCTTTGCGACTCATAATTGCCGCTTTCGTCTTCTTTTTTCACTTCCCAGGTGATGTTGGGTTCACTGGTGAATTTGGCGGCTTCAGCGATAGCGGCGGCATCAATATTATACAGATTGGAGTTTTCCTGCATCAGAACGCCAACGTCTTCAAGCCACTGCAGATCGCCCTCTTCAGCTTCCTTGCCACGAAAATTCGTGGGCAGAGTAACCGGGCTGTCTTTCACTTCAAGGGTCATGTCGGTGCTGTCAGGAATAACCACTTCAGTGGCACTGGCAGTTTCCGTTTCCGTTGCCGTTTCCTGGGCAATTACCGGGCAAACGGTCATTGCAGCACAAAAAGCCGCGGCGAGAAGGGCAAATCTGTTCATGAATTTCATACGCTTTCCTCCGTTGTTTTTCGGAGCCGGCACCCCGGTTGTCGGCGGCAACAGCCTTGTGAGCCGGCCTGCAACCAGATATCAACCCCGCCACCCGGTCTCCATATTCTGAAATCCCCGGGTTTTGTTACTCATTTATTATACGCCCGCCTCACCGAATAAGTTACATTTTTTTCATTTCGCTCCGAAACCTGACCACACCATTCATTTTTCCACCTGCCTAATAACACACAGACTTTGACTCTAGCCGTGACTCTAGCCGTGACTCTAGCCGTGACTCTAGCCGTAAGCCGCTCATAACATTTTCAAGCCAGCCCACACCCAATTTTACAGGGCCCAGTCAGAGGCCCAGTCAAGGGCCCAGTCGGCAGCGATCTTCACCACAAAACCCTTACAAACAAACATTCAGCACAAATTCAACTCAACAGGCAACCCGATTAAAAATTTGCGACTTGCGGGGTTACCTGTGGGGTAACTTGCGGGGTAACTTGCGGGGTGACTTGGATGGCGACTTGGATGGCGACTTGTGGGGTAAAAAAATCTGGCAAAAATACCGCTCGACCCAAAAAAGATCGCCAGGCCACCTCTGCCAAACTATACAATCGTGAAATGACGTGACTGGCCATAATTGAGGTTCTTATTTTTTGCCAGACTGTTTTTTCAGGTCTTTGATGTCGCGCTCAAGCTCTTTCAGGCTTTCTTCGTATTCGAGCTGTTTTTGGGTTTCTCTGAATTTACTGTATTCATGAGCTGATTTTTCAAGAGCCTTTTCATGACTGATTTTACCGGCATGAGTGA
>JAKQKW010000471.1 GCA_029560455.1 Candidatus Rifleibacteriota bacterium | reverse complement strand
CTGTTTCTCTTTGCTAACGGTCTACCTTTGTTGATGCTTGTTTCAGTCGGGTATGAATTTTTCAATGAAAAGACCAGAGACCTGATAACCGCAACACATCAGGAATCAATGCGGGTTTTGAAAGAATTTGATGTTCGTTTCCCTGAAGTTGGTGAAAAACTGGCGCGACGGCTGAACGCCTTTGTCGATGAAAGAAACCGGCGTTATGGCAGCGAAAAATGGCCTGAAGAAGATATAATCGGGCTGCAGAAGCTTGTCGGCGAAATCGCGCCGCAGGAAGCCATGCTTTATGACTATACGGGCGCGACGGTTTTTCGCAGCTCCTGGGCCTTCAACCCATCTGAAAAGATGGTCAAAGACATGTTGCTGAAAGCTCTTGAATTTTTTAACCGCGAATCCAGTCGAAAAGGCCAGCGCATTGCGAGTTCGGTGCTCGATGAGGTATCGTCAGACGATCTGATGCTGAATGATTTTCTCTGGTTCATCGGCCGATTTGTCATTCTCAATACCGGTGACACGGGGCGCATGTCATTTATCCGCATGCTTGGCGGTAACGAACCAGGTTCAGATGTCTTCAGTGCCTGGGGTGCCTTCGGCATCTCATGGGACCCTGCAGCCTTCATGCGCACTTTTGTAGCCGAAAAACTGTCTGAAACTTCAACAACCGTTACTCCCAGGCATCTGCTGGTCTTTGACCGTTCGAGTGAGAGTATATTCCCGGTCCGGACTTCTGATAATCGGGAAATCAGGCGTCTGATGCGTCAGACTCTCAGCAGAAAGCTTGTGACACATGAAAATGTCGAAGTTGCCGGCCAGAGATATCTTTTTACCGCCATCGCCGGCAACGAAATTGCCGATGGCGTTCTTGCAGCCCTGTATCCGCAATATCTTATCGAAGAACAGATCGACCGCCTCAAGAAAATTTTTCTGATTACCGGTCTGATCATGGCTTTTGTGCTTTTTCAGATTGCACGTTTTTTTGCCAGACGCCTGCTGGTGCCTGTTGAAGAGCTCGACCTGGGTATCAGCCGTATGCGGGCCCGCGACTTTGACTATCACATCGATTATCGTTCTGAAGATGAATTTGGTGACCTGATAACGGCTTTCAACGGCACTCTCGCCGGCATGAAAGAACTTGCAGTCGGAACTGCAGTTCAGGAAAGTCTGCTGCCCGAAGGCCATTTCTGCGGCGGCCGCACCAGATTATTTGCCCGTTCTCTGTTCATGAGCAAGATGGGCGGCGACTATTTTGATTACTACCGGTTGCCCGATAACCGCCTGGGCATATTTTTTGGTGATGTCGCCGAGCACGGTATTCCTGCAGCCATGATCATGGCAATGGTCAAGGCGGTAATTGCCGCCGCCGACAAAGCCTTGACCGACCCGCCGCAGCTGCTTAACCGGGCTAATCAGGCGCTTCTCGAACTGAAAAAGCGCAACTGGCGACGCATGATGACTGCCATCTGTTTTGATTTCAACATCGACACCGGTGAATTTACCTTTGCCAATGCCGGCCACTGCTACCCTGCGGTTGTGTCGGCCGGTGGCCAGAGTGCCCGCCTGCTCGAAAACGGCGGCATGCCTCTTGGCAGCAGCAGTAAAAGGCTTCCAGCCAGTTTTTCAGGCAGGCTTCAGCCAGGTGAAACTTTGATTCTTTTCACCGATGGCGTTATTGAAGCAGTTGGCGGCAGCGGTGAACAGTATGGGTATGACCGTTTTATCAGCCTGTGCCAGGCATCATGGCACCAGGACCTTGAAACATTCTGGCAGAGAATCATTGCCGGTTACCGTAGCTGG
>JAKQKW010000316.1 GCA_029560455.1 Candidatus Rifleibacteriota bacterium | reverse complement strand
CTTGTCTGAGAGGTTGGTAACTTTTGCAGTGAAACGCAGCTTGTCGCCTTCACGCAGAAATCTCGGCGGATTCGGCTGCACCATCAGATCTTTCTGAGTGATGGTTTCGCCGGTGATGCTGCCGGCCTGCAGTTTGCTGCCATGGGCAAAGCCAAGGAACTTCCAGGTGGTGAGGGCTTCGGGCATCGTGAATTCAATAGAGACAACGCCATCTTCGCCGGTAATCAGGTGCGGGTAGAAGAACGCCGTTTCATTGAGGTTTGCACGGGCAGAAACCTTGTCTAAGTCGACTTCTGGTGCCTTGTCTGCAGCAGCGCCGGCGCCACCACCGTTGGCAGCTTTCGCCGCCGGTCCACCGTCACGCTTTTCTTTCGATTCCATGGGGGCGGGTGCAGCCTGTGCTGCGAGCCCTTCGCTGTCGGCAAAGCTGTCGGCTGCCATGCTCTTTTCCATCATCGGTTCTTCCATGGCTCTGCCGCCAGCCATGGGGGCGGCTGATGGTGCCATCGGCATCGCTGACAGGCGCATGCTCTTGGATCGATGATGCATGTAATAGCCGAAGAAATCATTCTGAATGTTGGCTGGCAGCTGCGGGTAAGAGCGGTAACCAATGCCAGGATGGTGATTCAGGTCGTTGGTCCAGACGTAGAGGCCGGTCAGCTGGTTGGCGAAGCTGACGTTGACGTAATTCGAATCAGAATAAAAAACCGGGAACCCACTCGGCCAGCTCTGAGCGGCAAAAGCGTCGAGACTGGCGTCATACATGGCGGCAACCATTTCGATGGCGCCCTTTTCGGCTTCTGGGCCCGAAATTTCGATTTTCCAGGTGTCTTTCTGGGCTGGCTGCATCTTTGAGGTCATGTGCGCGAACTTGAGCTTGAGCTCCTTGTTCGACCAGGCGACCGGAACATACTGCACATGGAAATATTCGCGGTTTTCCTTGATCTGCATGACCCTGACATTGAAGCCACCGCGGTGTTCTTCGGTGATCGGCAGGCTGATCTGCACTTTGCCGGCGTTAACGTCGGTCCAGAAGGCTTTAACAAGTTTCTGGCGGTGTTCGATCTCGATGTAGGCCGGGCCTTTTCCGTAGCCTGTAGCCCAGAAGGCGGTAAATGTGTCACCTGGCTGCAGGTTGCCGCTGGTGACATTGAAAAAGAACGGAATCTTTACGCCAAAGCTGTCGCTCTCGTAGCTGGTGACGATGAAGTTGGCGATGGCGTTGACTTCATTGTTGTAACGGTCGCGGGTCTGCGCTTTGATGCGGTAAGCCCCTTCGGGCAGCTTTACTTCACAGGCAAAGTTGCCTTCGATCGAAGTATTGAAGCTCTGCTCAAAAACGACCTTGTCTTCTTCCCATGTTCTGATCTCTGATTTATCGGTTTTTGCCGCGAGAGTGCCCGAAAAATAATTCTTGCGGTGGGCGCGTTCTGGCTGCTTGAGAGAGTAGACCAGAAAGCTGCCGGCGCCGGCAATGCCTTTGCCGTCGAGGGTCGTTGTTCTGACGCTGACATTGAAAGGCTTGTCGGATTCAGTAACTTCAGGAGCAGTCAGGCCGAGGGCCATGGCAGTGTAACCGATACGAACGATCGTATTGTCAGAGCGGGTTTCGCCGGTTCCGTCGATGACATCGGCACTGACGGTATAATGAAAGACCGGTTCGGTATCACGTGGCACGCTACGGTCAGGCTTGGCAGTGAACTTGATCGAAAACTCGCCGTTGGTGTCGGTAGAGGTGGTGCCGTGGGCTATTTCCTGAGAGCTGCCGGCATTGAAATACCACCAGCACCAGGGTGGGTAGCGAACTTCACGCACAACCCGGTATTTAACCTGGGCGTTGTCGATTTTGGCACCGGTATAGGCGGTGGCGCGGCCGGTCAGCTGCACCAGCTGGTCGAGCTGATAACTCTGGGTCGGTGTCTCGATCTCGACTTTGAATTTCGGGCGTTTGTATTCTTCGACCCTGATCTGGGTAGAGCCGCCGTAGGTCTGACTGTAGATGCTGTAGGCACCGGTCAGGCGGTCGGCGGGGGCGATGAAGGTCGTCGAGAAAGAGCCGAATTCATTGGTTTTCAGCGTTTCTTTTTTGACTTCCTGGCCGTTCGGGTCATTGAATACGATCGTGATAGAGGTGTTGTTGATGGTTTTGTATTCGTTGTTTCTGGTGTCGAAACTGGCGGCAATACCTTTTACATAAACAGTCTGCCCTGGGCGGTAAATGGCACGGTCGGTGAAGAAATAGACATTGCCGCCGCCGTTGTATCCGTCGTAGCCGTAGGCATAAAAATCAGCGGTGCGATAAACCGTATGCCCCTTGTGTTCAGCAATGAAAAAACCGCTTTCGCTCTGGGCATCGAACGAAGCCATGCCGTTTTTGTCGGTGCTGCCGGTCATTATCTGACGCCAGCCCTTGCGGTATTCGTGGGTATAGCCTTTGACACGCACTGCTTCCATTGGTTCGCCAGAGACATTGTTGACGATAAAGACTTCGGTTTTCGAGCCACGCTTGCGCACCGCCATGCCAAGTTTGCCGACGATGACCGGGGCAACCTGCAGGCAGTTGTTGCCCTGAGTAAAGTCTTCTTTGACGCTGGCGGCAAGATAATATAGGCCTGGTTTCATCTGCGGCATGTCGACAAATGCTTCGCAGCCTGCATATTCTTTGCCCGGGTCGAGGTCGGCGTTCCATTTCAGAACTGCCGGGCGGGCGATAATTTTTTCGTAGCGGTCCCAGTTGATGTTATCAGGTGAATAGTTTTCGACATCAAAGAGTTCGTCGGTGGCGCGCTCGATAAGTCTGAAATAGACTTTTTCGATATTTCTGAACGAAACCTTTACCTTAGCTGCTTCGGGCAGCATGACCCGTTCGGTTTCGATATTGATGTCTTTGGTAAGGACAGTTGCGATGACATTGCGGCAGATACTTTCGCCGTGGGTGCCCGGGTAACTGTTGGCGCCTTTTTCAGCATATTCGAGCGCCTTAACCATCTGGTTTTGACTTACGTATTCCTGGGCGATGTAGCCGATGGCGGTGCCGGCATAGGGGTGATCTTTGTTGGCGGCGGCAAATTTTTCGAGTTCTTTGATATAGATTTCGCTGAGATTGTCGCCGACCGCGACCCGGCGCGCCCATGCCATACGAAGCAGATCATTGTCGAGCAGAGCGTCACGATTGTCGGCTTCAAGGGCTGACTTGAGCAGGCGCTGCAGCAGAATCACGGCGCGCAGATTGCATGAATCCTTGTCGAGGGTGTCGGGCTGCCATTTCATGAAGGCATCGCGTTCACCAATGGCGGGGCTGGAAGCTTCGATTTCGAAAGCGCGTACCGGTTTGGCAGCGCTCTGGGCATCAGCCATGTAGAAATCGAGAGCTTCGTGGGCGAAGAAATCGAAAAGTGTCGGGCGCAGATTTTCGGGCTGGTTGCCCTTTTCAAGGAACCCGTCAAGCGTCGAAATCGGCAGCTTGCGCAGGCTTTCTTCTTCTTTGAGAACATTTTCGTAGAGATTGCCGATATGCGTGAAAAGTTTCGGCAGATCCCAGGTGGTGAAGTCTTTTTCGTTCAAACCTTCGGTGCGCGAACGGTTTATGAAGCGGTAACTGTTGCGGTTGTAAAAATGCCAGTACCATTTGGCGAGAATGATGTTAAGCAGCGGTTTGATGCTGGCATCGGCCTTCTCGATTTCCTGTTCGAGTCTGACAATTTTTTCCTGCGGTTGATTGCCCTGAATCGTGCCTTCCTGCACGATTCTTTCGCACAGAGCTCTGACTGCGTCAACCATGTGGCCTTCCTTTATTGCCGATTCATAGATGGGCGTAAGGTGCTCGATCGCAGTCTGCGGCAGACCCTGCGATTTGGCTTCCTCGACCTTCTGCCAGAGTTCGCTGCGGCTCTGGGCAAAGCCAGGGCAGGCTGCAAACAGTGCCATAAACAGCAAAAGCGCAACCGGTTTGAACCAACTTTTCATTAAAAGCCTCCAGAAAGATGCCTGATTGTGTCTGTTTTAACGTGGTGCATCAGGGCCGGATTTAGAAAATTCTTTTCCGGGGTTTATTCTACCGCGATTTGTGCAAAAGATAAAATCAAAATTACCGACCGATGCGAAACAGCCTCGACTGCCGGTCGGTTGGTATTTCTCTGCCACGGCTTAATAGAAAAAATGCCAAAAACTGTCCATGATGGTGCAGTTATCGATGCTGTGACATTTCGGAGTTGGCGAACTTTGTGGTATATTTTTAAAGTCGGTATAAGTCAGCTTTTAATAGAGGGAAAGGGCGGCAGAAGTGGTAGCAATTTTTTCGTTGTTTATTGCTGTGGCATTGTCGCTGCTTGTTACGAGAATAGCAACCATTGCTCTCATGTTGACGGGTTTGTCGATAGAAGCGGCCCGCTTTCAGGCCTACTCTGCTTTTACCGGCTCTGGTTTCACTACCAGAGAGTCGGAAAATGTGGTCAATCACCCCGTCAGAAGGCAGATAATCGTCATTCTGATGCTCCTTGGCAACATAGGGTTGACCACTGTCGTCGCTACTGCGGCACTGTCTCTCATCAACACCGCCCAGGCCGAAAACTGGAAATCGCACGCACTGGCTTTTTCGGGCGGGATACTTCTGATCGTGGCCGCGGCCTGGAGCAAATCTCTGGAAGTGCGTATGAACCGGGTTATTGCCTGGTTTCTTAAAAAATGGACCAATCTTGAAGTCGTTGATTATATTTCAGTTCTGCAACTGCAGAATGGCTATGCCGTTACTGAAATGCCGATCGACGTTGGCGACTGGATCGAGGGAAAATCGCTGATAGAAGCTGCGCTTGCCCGGGAGGGAATACTCGTTCTGGGTATTCTAAGGGCAGAGGGAGCATTTATCGGAACCCAGAAAGCAGATGACCGTATGTTTGCCGGCGACACTCTGATCCTTTATGGCTTATCAGGCAAAATTGCCGACCTCTGCCATCGCCGACAGGATTATCGTGTTGTCGAGCCTGTGAATAACTGATCTTCAGGAAAATTTGATGAAAAAACTTTTTTATTGCAAAGTTTGCCGGGGAATATTCGCTCTGACTCTGGCTGCGGTTCTGTGGTTTTCTGTCGTAGCCAGACTGTTTGACCAGCCCGAAGAAAACTATCTTTCGGCTGATCGTATAGCGCCTCTGGGGCGTGCAATAGCCGCCCGGCACATCAGATTCTGGACCGACCCCGAACTGCGCCGGCTTGAGCTCGAAAAAATGCGTTCGCGCAACGCCGAATGGGATTTCATGGCTCGCTGCTTCTTCGTATGGTCACTTGCCAACATGGGTTTGCGCGAACCATCATTGAAAGCAGAAGTTCTGCCGGTCATGGATACTATCATCGATGAAACCATAAGACTCGAAAAAGAGCATGGCATCCATTTCTTTCTGATGCCATACGGCAAATACAGTGAATTCAAAATGCAGCCGCCACGTTCGATTTTTATCGACGGCGAAATCGGTTTGATGCTTGGCCTTCGCCGCCTGCTTGAAGATAAGGCCGAATACAGGGATCTGCATCGCGAGCGCATCGAAGTGATGCTTGACCGCATGCAAAAAGGGGCGGTGCTCTGTGCCGAAAGCTACCCCGATGAATGCTGGCTGTTCTGCAACAGCATAGGTCTTGCTGCAATAAAAGTTGGCGATTATCTCGATGGCACCGATCATTCTGAATTCTTTGCCCGTTGGCTCACTTCTGCCAGGGCCAATCTGCTTGATAAAGAAACCGGCATACTGGTTTCAGCCTACGATCTTTCTGGTAAAAATGTATCCGACGGGCCCGAAGGCAGCACAATCTGGCTGGTTACTCATTGTCTGCAGCTGATTGACCCTGAATTTGCCAAAGAACAGTATTGGCTGGCGAGAAAGCATCTCAAGGCTGACTTTCTCGGGTTTGGCTATGCCTACGAATGGCCTGGTGGCAAAGGGCATGACGATGTCGATTCTGGGCCAATTTTGCCCCTGATAAGCCTTTCGGCCGGGTCGACCGGCCTTGCCTTTCTCGGGGCCGCATCTTTCGACGACAAAGAGTATCTGAAACAACTGTATCGCTCTCTCGAAATGGGGGCATTCCCGGTTCACGCCCCGGAAGGAATCAGATATTGCGCTAGTAATGCAGTTGGCGACGCGGTCCTGCTCTATTCGATCACGCAGGGACCGGCCTGGCGCAGAATCATGCAGGGAGGTGCCGAAAAATGAGCGACAGAATTCCCAGTCCTTTTGCGACCGGTTTCTTTACCTCCTGGGGCATGCTTTATCGGGCCATTCTTATAGTTGCCGTTTTCGGAATTATGCATTTTTTCGGCTGGCGCGAACATACCAGCTTTATTACCGGCACAATCTCGGGCGGCTACCAGGACATTCTCGGCATGGCCTACTTCATATTCTATGCCATGACCATTTTTGTAGCCCCGGTGCTGATTCCGGCCGCATGGATCATGTTCATACTCGAGCGCTGGCCGGGTGATGCCGGTAAAAAAGATCGGCAGAATTGAAAGACTTGTTTCAAGAGATGCGCAGTGTTTGCCTTAGATCATGGCAAAGCGATATTTAAAAAAATGTATCAAGGAGAGGGAAAAGACAGATGAAATGCCCTGGTTGCGAAGGAAGCATTAACGACAGTAACCCGCATTGCGACAGTTGTGGTTTTGATATTGCAGATTTTGACAAAGTGCTGCATACACCTTCTGATCGTCTTGGAGCGGTAAACGACTGGGCAGGGGTGCTCAGCGATGCTGGCCTGGAAAGCTTGGCCGGCAGGTTGAACAGCTTTAATGAAGCCACCGGCATCGACTTCTGCCTGGTGACCCTTCTCAGTTCAGAACCGCGTTCGCCGCGTGAATTCTCATTCTGGCTGTTCAACCGCTGGAAAATCGGCGGTGATGATCACAGGGGCGCTCTCGTGCTCCTGTCGATGAACGAACGTCGTATAGAAGTCGAGATTGGCTATCAGATGGAAAAGTATATCGATGACGACGAAGCTGCGGGCGTGCTGCAGCATCATGCGGTGCCTTTCCTGAAAAAGGGTGATTTTGACAATGGCCTGTATCACTCGATAGATATGCTGGCAAAGATTTTCGAACATGGCCTGGCAGAGGAGCGAGCCGATGATCAGAACTGACAGAAGTGGATCGATACAAAGTTTTTACGTGCTGATACTTCTGGCTTTTTTGCTCGGCCTGACAGGGGCGTCTGCGGTTTTTTCGCGTTCGATGCCGGTGCGCCGCGTGCCTCTGAATGATGAGGTCGGGTTGCTCGATGCGCAAACATCTCAGGAAGTTAAGCGTTTCAGCCAGTTGCTTTACCGTGACCATCGCAGTGAACTGGCAGTGCTGATCATCAGTTCAACCAACGGACAGAATGCCGGGCAGTATGCCGAACAGGTTTTCAATCACTGGGGGCTCGGGCAGGCCGGGGTTAACAATGGCATGCTGATTCTCTTCGCGATGAATGACCGCCGTGTCGAGATCAAGCCCGGTATCAGATACAGAAATCGCTTTTCTGAAAGCTTCTGCACAAATCTGCTGAACCGTTATGTCGTGCCAGAAATGAAGGCCGGCCGGGCTAAAGATGGCGTGCTTGCCGCTGTCAGAGAAGTGGCGGCCGAGATCCGCAATTTTGAGACCTCTGGTCAGTCTGCCGCCAATGTCGGCAATTCATCTGCTCAGACCCGGTCTGGTGAACATTCGTCGACCGGCAGCGGTAATTATTCGTCATCCGGTAGTAAGAACGCCGTGCCGGTAAAACCGCTTCAAACAACGGGGTCGTCTCCACGCCCGGCTCGCAGGGGGCTTGGGCTGCCGCCACTGAAGGCCGACATGGTAAGGCTGATTATTTTTGGCATCATCGCCCTGGTCACCTGCGGCGGAATTTATTATTTCTACCAGGCCTACTGGTTCGGGCGACTGCTCATGCCGGTATGGATGTTCGTAATACTGGTTATGATCGGCGGGGCCTCGGCAGTCGGACTGGTTTCGATCCTGCCTGACTTTTTTCAGGGTGGTCTCGATGTCCCGTTCAGCGGGGCGGGTGGCGTTGCTTTTTTAAGCTTTCTCTGGTGCGCCAGTCATGTGTGCCCGCGCTGTAATATGTATATGTCGATTTCGACGCGCACCCTGCGTTCACCAACTTATTATTCGAGCGGCCTCGGCGAAAAAACCGTTCACTGTGAAAGTTGCGGTTATCATAAAGTGTCGACCTACACCATTTCCCGTCGCACAAAAAGTTCGAGCAGCCGCGGGGGCAGTAGAAGTTCTGGCGGCGGCCGGTCTTCGGGTGGCGGCGGCGCCAGCTGGTAAATAACGTTTGTTGTTTGAATCTGGTGCAGCATTTTGAGCACAAGCTGCCAGGCGGGGCTTTCTGCTATTTGCCAGCCAGCTTCCCGGACTGCAACATGTTAAACTAAATCTATCAGAAGCTGTTTACGTTTTTCAGGTTAACTGGTAGCTTGAAAACAATGAGCGGTGAAAATCAGGAGGGTCTCATGCTGTTTTATGGTCTGCTGATATTTCTGGTGCTGGTTCTGGTTATCATGCTTGTTCGAACTCACCTGCACAACCGCGCTTTGTTCAGATACCTGAGCGGCAGAGTCATATTTAAAAACTCTGATAATAAGAGCGATGATTCTAAACCTGAAGCTTAATAGTCAGGAAGCCTCATACCATGCTGATGGCGACATCGTTTATTCAGGCGTTATAAGCCTCGAAAAATGCCAGGTTTGTGTTAAGCCGGCAAAATTTGCCAGTGGAGTTGATAAATGAAAATATTGAATGTTAAAGAAGCCGGGGTTGAATGTTTGCTGCTCTCATTGTCTTTAAGCGATAAAAAAATGTCGCCAGCCTTGTCTGAACCGTCGCAGTCTGCCGCGCGGCTGACGACTTATGTCTCGTTTTTCATACTGTTTGGTCTGCTGGTCTGTCAGCCGGCATTCTGCCAGGATCAGACAACCGCTTCCGGTAGCTGGTCCTGGCCGAAAATAAAGGTTCCTGACCTTTCATCGTTCAGCGTGTCGCTGCCGTTAAACATCGCCTCCCTCGGAATTAACCTGCCGGATTCGCAGGATTTCTCGGACGCTCTGGCTTCAGGAGTGGTAAAAGGGCTTGTTTCTTTCCGCCAGGTGGCCTCTGCGGCCTTCGAAATGGCCCGCGACGATCTTGACAAGCATGCCACCTGGCACTACCGGGTAGTTGATTTCGAAAATGCTGCCACGCCAGAAGAGCTGGAGCAGAAACTTACAGAGCTGGGTAAAGAAAAATGGGAACTTGTCTCAATTACGCCATTACCGACAAAAAACCGCTTTTATTTTAAGAAGCGTGGCATTTCGCTGCTGAGACTGCTCGCTCCGGTTTTCGACCCCGAAAAATAAATATGAAAATGAAAGCCTGTTTTTGCTGCCTGTTTCTGACAGTTGTGTCGCTGCTTCTTATTTTTGACAAGCCTGTTGCAGCCGAAGACTCCTGGTCGACGAAAATCAGGGTGCTGCTGCTGAACGTCGACCCACTGATGCCATCAGAAGGCGGTTGTCGCCTGACAGAATTTTACCGTTGGAACGACCCCGAAAAACTGGCGCTTGAATTTATTGCCGATGTCGCGAGTGCGACTCACGGGCAGGTAATCTGCGAAGTGGTCGAAACAATCAGAGACGACCAGTGGCCGCCATTCCTCGATGGAGTTGCCCCATACACCGATGTAACTTTCAGACATGACTGGGAAGGCCCCCGCCGCTTCATTGGCCGCTGCGATTATGCCGCGATTCTGAATCGCCACAAGGTTCGCGAAAAAGTTGAGAGCGGGCAGATCGACGAGGTCTGGATGTTCGGTTTCCCGGGGATGGGCTGTTACGAAACCCGCATGGCCGGGAAGGGCGCCATCTGGTGCAACGGCCCGGTGATCGATGATTTTGCCTGCGAACGCCCGTTTGTCGTCTACGGTTTTAACTATGAAAGGGGCGTCGACTGCATGCTCGAAGACCTCGGGCATCGCGCCGAGTCTATAATGGCTCATGTTTTTCGCGATGCTCCGGCTGATCATACCTGGGCGCGCTTCACCAGACACGAAAAGACCCACCCGGGCGAAGCCGCCTGTGGCAATGTCCATTTTGCGCCGAATTCAGAATCTGACTACGATTGGGGTAATACCAGACCGGTTTATTCAACCTGTGATGACTGGGCGGTTAATTTTCCGGCCCTGACCGGCGAGAAAAGACTGGTTACCGCAACAGAATGGGGAAACGGTGACATGCGCCTGCATCATATCTGGTGGATGCGGCGGTTTCCGCATCATGCCGGCGACTTCGAAGGTTATTACGCAAACTGGTGGAAGTATATTTTCGCCTGGGAAAAGTTTCACAATTAAGTTGCAGCTTTTTTATTTTTTTTCGCAGCCGGTAAAAGCGTACCGTTGAAAGCCTGCCGGGCTGCACTCTGAAAAATCATCTCTCTAAGCCATTTTCATGGCTCTTGTACTTTTTCCGGAAATATGTTTTTTAGTAGTTACTACGTTAGGTGGTACTAACGAGTTCTGATTTATGGACGGCCCCTCCTGGCCGTCTTTTTTTTTGAAAAAATAAGACCGGTGCTTCCAGGCGAGCGGCTGATGCTGCGCCGCCGAACCGGCTAAGAGCTCAATTTTTTATTATTGATAACTGCAAATCAAAAGCAGAATTGTTTGTAATAGTAGGCACGGGGAGAAGTCGGGATTGTTACGCCAGGAGGGCGGTTATGGCATGGCGCAACAGGAATGTGCGCGCCATGGCCTTTTTCGTAAGCTTGTTTTGCACAGGATGTGCTTATGCAGAACCGCGCAGGATAGAGCGGTTCTGCTGAGCGAAGCGAATCGCTGAAGAAAAAGCAACCCGGCTGAT
>JAKQKW010000465.1 GCA_029560455.1 Candidatus Rifleibacteriota bacterium | reverse complement strand
CTGTTTCTTTTGCAGCGCCGGCAGGTTGCGACCCATCGAGTCAAGAAGGTGGGTGCCGGTAAGGGTTGGCTCAGACGCTGAAGCACCTGAAAAAATGCCGGCAACGAGAATAATCGCAATAATCAGCTGGTTAATTTTCTGCATGTTACCTCCGGGTGCAGTGGACAAAGCAAGTTTTGTACCAGACTTAACATCTAAAAAGGTGCACATCAGGAGCAGTTATTGCGGCATACTGGCAAAAATGCTGCCAGTTTTTTATCGCTATCCGCAAAAATCCGGCAGACCCGAAAATATCCAGCTTTTCAGCACACTATACTTAGAAGGTCATTTTTGGCATAAAAAAGGCGACTCTAAGACGAAAAACTGCCATTTTTCGGCAGTTTTTTTTCTTTATCGATCGGCTTTTTCACTGGTCCGACCCCAAAACACAAAACAGAAAAGTCTGCTATAATTTATAGCCGCCGTGAAAGGAAAGAGTTATGAACACACGTAAAAAGCTGAATATTGCGTTGATTTCTCCCAGAACCGGTTTGTATCGCCACGGAACAGGTGTTTTTCCTCTTTCCCTGCGCTATGCGCCACTCAATATGGTAACCCTCGCAGCTCTCATACCAGACGATCTGCGGGGCGAAATCACCGTTTATGATGAAAGCGTCGAATCTGTCGACCCGACGAAAATCAAGGCTGATATCGTTGGCCTGACCGGCATCACCGGGGTTTCGATGCGTTCTTACGCTTATGCTGAATATTTTCGTCGGCAGGGTATTACCACGGTAATGGGCGGCCCGCACGCCACCCTGATGCCCGAAGAAGCCGCACAGCATGTCAATGCCGTCGTCATCGGGCACGGCTACGAAACCTGGCCACGGCTTCTTAACGATTTCTGCGAAGGAAAAATGCAGAAATTCTATTACCCTCCCGAAAAAATCGACTGGTCACTGCTGCCTGACCCGCACCGCGAATTTTTCGCCCGCAAGAGCTTTATCACCACCAACAGCACCCAGGCAGTATTTGGCTGCCCGAACCAGTGTGAATTCTGTGTTACGCCGATCGTATGCAAAGGCAATTACGAACGCCGCCCTATCGAAGACGTTTATGCCGAGGTTTCGCGCATGCCGGGGCGCTACGTCACCTTTCTCGACCCGAGCCCGGTCGAAAATACCGAATATGCAACCGCCCTTTATCGGTCACTGATCCCGCTCAAAAAACGCTGGGGCGGCCTGGCCACCACCAGAATCGTAGATCAGCCGGAACTTCTCGACGCCATGGAAGCGAGCGGCTGTTTCGGCCTCCTGATTGGTTTTGAATCTCTCTCACCCGGCGGCAACAAAAGCATCAGCAAGGGCTTTAACGATACCAGCAAATACCGCCGACTCGTAAAAGAGCTGCATGCACGCAACATTGCGGTAATGGGCTGTTTCGTGCACGGTCTTGACAGCGACAGGTCAGATTGTTTCAAATATACGCTCGACTTCATCCACGAAGCGAATGTCGACCTGCCGCGCTTCACCGTCTGCACCCCCTTTCCCGGCACACCGTTTTTCAACCGCCTCAAAAAAGAGGGCCGCATTCTTACCGAAAACTGGACTCTCTACGATGCGCAACATGTGGTTTTTCAGCCGAAACACATGTCGGTCGAAGAACTACAGGAAGGACACATCGACTGCTGGCACAGCGCCTACAACATTTCGAGCATGTTCAGACGGCTTGCCGGCTCGCGCACCTTTCTCGAATATACAATTCTCGCCAATATCGGTTACCGACTCTACTGTCGCGGGCACAGACGTTTCCCGCGCGGGCGCATGGCCGAAGACTGGAAACTGAGTTGCACAACCGCCGAAGACATTGCCAGAATAAGACCGGCTTATTGACCAGCACAGATTTACTGCGGCTATTAACGGCGATATGCAGAAAATCTTTGAGGAGATATTAGAAAAATGGCGACTGCAGAAAAGAATGCCATAATCATTGGCGCCACTTCCGGCATCGGAAAAGCACTGGCTGAACTGCTGATCGGCAACGGCTACCGGGTCGGGGTTACCGGCCGCAGAAGCGAGCTTCTTGATGAATTTGCTCAAAAACACGGCGGCAATGCCGTCTGCCAGCTAATGGATGTCGATACTCCAGAAAAAGCCCGCGCCGGTCTGACTGAGCTGATCGAAAAACTCGGTGGTGCAGAGTTGATAATTCTCAGTGCCGGCAC
>JAKQKW010000313.1 GCA_029560455.1 Candidatus Rifleibacteriota bacterium | reverse complement strand
CCTTTTGTGATTTGCTACTACCTTACCATGCACGCAGAGTAGTATCAAGCTATTTTGCAATCAGACAGTAATTTGCATGGTTGAAACGACGGAGGTATCATGTGAGCATGAATCAGATAGACTGGAAAAATGAGAACTCCGGCCATTTCGAAAAGCACGCAGAAGAGCACCTGCAAGATGTTTACCCATGGCTGCTGCGTGATTTCATAGATTTTACCGGCCTGCAGATTGCGGGTCGGAAAATTCTCGAAATCGGCTGCGGCCCTGGTTTCATGTTGCAGCAGTTTTCTTCAGACTCCCCTTCCCTTCTGACTGGCGTCGACGCTTCTTTTTCGATGCTGCAGAGGGTTGCTGAAACCAGGCGGGCACCAGAAGCTTTTCTGGTTCAGGCCGACGCCTGTTCTCTGCCATTTGCAGAGGCGACTTTTGACGCAGTTTTCAGCCGGGGCTCGGTATTTTTCTGGGCCGACCTGAAAGCCGCTTTTGCTGGTATCAGCCGTTGCCTGAAACCTGGTGGCCAGGCCCTTATTGGTGGCGGCTACGGCATCAGCACTCCTCAGGCAATCATCGAAGAAATACGCAAAACAAAATCCGGCGGCAAAGGCGGTGTTCCACGTCTTGATCCTGAGCATCTGGCAGAAATCGCCAGCCAGGCTGGTGGTCACGCCCAGATTTTCCAGGCACCCGGTCGAGGATTCTGGGTACACTGGAAACTCTAAAACCCCCCTATGCACGTAGCTAAAAGCGTGATAGAATTCGGCCCGGCTGCGAAGCGCAGGTCTTTAACGATACCCACAGGAACCACGCATGAAATATCGAGTTCTGCTGTTAAACCCCGATGTAAAAACGATCGAAATCGAGAGCCGCGAGCTTTCATCGCGCGGCATCAATGTTGTTACGGCCAAAAATGTAGAAGAAGCCTGCCGGCTGCTGCGCGAAGATGGCCTGATCCACGTCATTCTCACCGAGTGGGAAGTTCCTGTCAGCAGCGAGGAAACAAATCTTGGCAGTAAAGTAACCCTCAAAGGCGCTGAGTTATTCGAGGAATTCAAGGTTATCCGCTTCGAGGTCACGATTTTTCTGTTCACCAAATCGGCTGACCTGCCCTACTTCAATACCGGCGGCGACCTGAGCGGCTATTTTTACAAGGGCGATCACGATTATGACGATATAGTCCGCAAGCTGCGCTCAGAAGTCATCAACAGCAAAAACCGGGCACCGTTCTTCGATGCCCTGCTTGAATACTCGCGCAAATCCAAAGATTCGTGGCACACCCCCGGTCACGCGTCGGGTTACTCGGTAAAAAACTCGATCTGGACCCGCGATTTTTACGAATTTTTTGGAGCGAACCTTTTCCGGTCAGACGTTTCAGTATCAGTGCCGATGCTCGATTCGCTGCTGCACCCGAATGGCGTAATCAAGGAAGCGCACGAACTTGCTGCGAGAGCTTACAGTGCACGCTACACATTTTTCTCGACCAATGGCACCAGCACCGCCAATAAAATTCTGCTGCAGACGCTTCTTAAGCCTGGTGATGCGATTCTTCTCGACCGAAACTGCCATAAATCGGTGCATTACGGCACAATTCTGGCCGGCGCCGAGCCTGTCTATCTCTCACCATCAGTGAATAACCGCTTCGGCATCTTTGGCCCGGTTCCCAAAAAGCGCATCATTTCTACCATGGACAAAGCCATCGAGATGGGTAAAAAGCTCAAGGTGATGATTCTGACCAACTGCACCTACGATGGTCTGATCTACGATATCGCCGATATCGTTAAAGAAGCGCACAAACGCAACGTCAAGGTGATTGTTGACGAAGCCTGGTATGGTTATGCGCGTTTTCACCCGCATTTTTTCCCGTGCGCCATGGAAGCGGGCGCCGATTACGCGACGCAGTCGACCCATAAGACCATGAGTGCCTTCAGTCAGGCTTCGATGATTCACGTTAACGACCCGGAATTTGAAGATATCGAAGATTTTTTCATGGAAAACTTCAACATGCACACCAGCACCTCACCGCAATACCCGATGATTGCCTCGCTCGACGTGGCGCGCAAACAGATGGTAATGGAAGGCTATTCGCTGCTTTCCAGATGTATCGAACTTTCAGACATGTTGAAAAAAAGCATCAACACTCTGAGCAAGTTCAAAGTTCTCGACCTTGATGATCTGCTTTCCGACGAAGTAAAAAAAGACGGCATCAAACTCGACCCGACCAAGCTGACGATCGATGTTTCGGGAACCGGCTTTTCAAGCAAGGAAGTCGAGCATTACCTGCTCGAAAAGCACAATATTCAGATTGAAAAAACTACGTTCAATACACTGACGGTGCTGATCACAATAGGTGCCACCCACAGCAAGCTGAATCGCCTGTTCCTGGCGCTTGAAAACATCGAAAAAATGAGCGGCACCCGCAAACCGCAGAAATTCGCCGCCCGCAATGATTTCTTTCTCGACCTGTCGCCAATGAAGTTCATGCCGCGTTTTGCCTTTTATTCAGATGGCGAGTCAATCCCGCTGCGTGATGCCATCGGCAGGGTTTCGGCATGTATGGTAACCCCTTATCCCCCAGGAATTCCGCTGCTGGTGCCTGGTCAGATGATCAGCAAGACAGCCATCGAAGCACTGAACTATTACCGTGACTATCACGTCGAAATTCACGGCATCAAGGAAGGCCGCATCAAGGTTCTGACCGCCGAAGAAGAGAACCAGCTTGAAGAATACGGCTACCGTATCAACGACATTACTGAAACTTGAGTCAACAAGACCGCTTAAAACAACCGCAGCAAGAATTTCTTTTCACTTCTGAACTCGGTTTTTCAGGTTGAAGAAGCGCACTTTGCGGCCGGAAATATCGGGAAAATCTGAAAAAAGGCCGTCAACGCCGGCTTTTTCGATAAGGGCCTGCAGAAGAGCATCACCATTGACGCCTGGCGGCAGTGAATCGGCTCTGAAGGTCCAGGGGTGAACTTTGAGGCCAACTCTGTGCGACTGCTCGACAAAATCAGAAACGATGAGTTCGCCGTTATTGTCGACGCCAGTTACGATTCTTTTCAGCGAAGGGCCAATACCATCGGCATAGCTTGCCACTTCACCGATGTCGAATTTGTCTTCGTCTTCAACCAGCTGAATCAGCGGCAGCTGACAGCCAAGTTCGTTTCTGATGCGCTTGAGTTCAGCAAAATCGAAACACTGCAGAAAAACATTATCAGCGGCTGACCTATAGCCATAATCAGCAAGGGTTTTCAGCACGACTGCGGTGATATCGCGACCCTCGCTGCGATGCCAGGCGGGTTCCTTTATTTCCGGGTAGATGCCGATGTTGCGACCGGTCGAGCGATTGAGGCCCTGAATCATTTCGATTTCTTCGTTGAGGCTGGCAAGCCTGAATTCAGATTTCCCGAACGGGAAACGACCGGGGAAAACTGCTTTGCCGGTTTTCAGGTCGATTCTTTCGTTTACTTTCAGCGATTTTATCTCGGCAAAAGTGAAGTCAATCGCGTAGAAGCGGCCGTTTTCACGCTTGCGTTCGGGAAACCTGGTTGCCACGTCGGTCACAGTGTCGAGGTGAATATCATGAATCACAAGCGGCACATTATCTTTTGTGAGAACGACATCCTGCTCGATATAATCGGCTTCCATGTTGTAGGCAAGCGCTTTGGCCGGAAGGGTGTGTTCGGGCAGATAGGCGCTGGCACCGCGGTGTGCGATATTGATAACCTTTTCTCCGGCAGAAGCGTTCATCGGGCCTCCAAAAAGAAGAATCGAGCAGATCAACAATGTAGCTCTTTTCATAAAAACCTCGCAGATTGATTGTGTAGAAAGTATAACAGGCGAAATATTTTAATGCACTCATTTACTTATTTCCAGTCTTGCTCTCTGAGAAAAAAACGTATAGAATCAGGACGTTTTAAGGTAATAACCGTTTTTTACTGGAGAAAAGCATACAATGAAAAATAACTACAAAATGCCCATCGTAAGAATGGATGACGAAGAGGAAGAACCCGTTTCGGCTGAAGAAAAGGAAAAGGGCACGGAAGTGAATGAAATGGTCGAGCAGAAGCTGCTCGAAAACCGTCAGATCTTTCTCTGGGGTGCCGTCGATGACGATACGGCCAAAGATCTTGTCAGCAAACTTCTCTACCTCGAAGCCGTCAAGCCTGGCGAAGAAATCACCTTTTTTGTCAACAGCCCCGGCGGAATTATCTCCTCAGGCATGGCGATCATCGATACGATGCACCTGATTTCGTCGCCGGTAAAAACGGTCTGCATGGGCCTCGCGGCCTCGATGGGCTCGCTGATTCTCTCTGCCGGCGCAAAAGGCAAGCGCTACATTTTCCCCAACGGCAAGGTTATGATTCATCAGCCGAGCGTTGATTATCTCTACGGCCAGGCCAGCGATCTCGAAATTCAGGCCCGCCAGATTCTGCGCACCCGTGAAGCGGTTGCTGCGATGCTTGCGAAGAACTGCGGCAAATCGAAAGACCGCATTCTCAAGGATCTCGACCGCGACTACTGGATGGATTCAGATGAATCTATCGAATATGGTATTGTCGACGCCGTTTACAAGTTCTGATTGATTGCTCGCGTCGTCAGAGCGGTTCTGGCGACGCTTTCATTTTAGGAGACTTTATGGAAAACTATTTTGCCGAAAGCGGCTACGCTGTGACCGTGTGCGACCTCGACGCCAAGATTCTTTATATGAACCAGCGCGCCTGCAGAACCTTTGAAAAATATGGCGGTGAAAGCCTTATCGGGAAAAGCCTTTTCGATTGCCATGGCGAGCGCTCGTCGGCAATGATCCGGCGCTTTCTGCAGACCGGCGAGTCAAACGTATACACTATTGAAAAAGCCGGTGTAAAGAAGCTGATTCACCAGTCGCCCTGGTATAAAGATGGGAAAATAGCCGGTCTGGTCGAGCTTTCTCTGGAACTGCCGACCGAGATGCCGCATTTCGTTCGCCAGCCCTGAGCCGGGTTTATTTGCGTTTAAAAATGCCGCGCCAGCCGGTTGCCTGCTGCATGGTCGGCAGTTTCAGACGTGGCGCCAGACCAATTGGCTCGGTAACGAAGTAAACTTCCTTTTCGTGGCCTCTGGCGATCGAGACAAGTTCTTCGATGTCACGCCGGCGGCAGGGAATTTCGATTTCCTGTACTTTTCGGTCGCCGTCCATGCCTTCGAAAATCATCACATGATAGCCGAGCCTGCGCAGTTCTTCTGCCACAACCTGCCCCTTTTCAAGGAAAATGATTCTCAGCAGGGCGTTGCCAATGGCAAATCTTTTCTCGATCATTATCCCCGCCACGTTGCCAGAAGCATAGCCCAGCGCATAAAAAACCGCAATTATCGGGCTTTCCTTGATTTTTTCCATAACCGTCGATATGACGGTTATCCAGATGCTGACTTCAATAAAACCAAGCACGAAAGCTGTCTTGATACGGCCCTGAACAATACTGATAATGCGCACCGTGCCCACAGAAACGTCAACGATACGCGCACAAAAAATCGCGATGCAGGTCAGAAGTATTTTTATATCCATATTTATTTGCCTATAAGCCTCGAATGCCAATTGTAACAGATTATGCCATCAATTAACAGACCTATTAAACAAAGAATCATCGCCTGCTACCCTCGCACCAGTTCGCTTGAAAACGGTCGCCCCTTATTGAAACTGGCCGTTTACAGGCCTGCCCTTGATAACCATATTCAGCGCTGTTCATTGATTATTTGTTTTAACAGACGTTAACCGGTGAATTGGTGCATTTCTGCGACCGGCTTCTGCGCCGAATTGTCTGGCAGTTTGAAACCATCTTTAAAATCGGGGCAGCTTCGGTCCAGCAGAAGGTGTTCTTTTGCTCCAGCGACTCGCTTCGCTCGCAAGCTTACGCAAAAGAATCACCGTCTGCTCCCCTCACACCAGTTCGCTTGAAGACGGTCGCCCCCGATTGAAACTGGCCGTTTACAGGCCTGCCCTTGATAACCTTATTCAGCGCTGTTCATATTGCGAATCAGTGCATTGTTGCAAATGCACAGGCGACAAACTTCTGCGCCGAATTGTCTGGCAATTTGAAACCATCTTTAAAATCGGGGCAGCTTCGGTCTAGCAGAAGGTGTTCTTTTGCTCCAGCGACTCGCTTCGCTCGCAAGCTTACGCAAAAGAATCACCGTCTGCTCCCCTCGCACCAGTTCGCTTGAAAACCGGTCGCCCCCGATTGAAACTGGCCGTTTACAGGCCTGCCCTTGATAACCTTATTCAGCGCTGTTCATATTGCGAATCAGTGCATTGTTGCAAATGCACAGGCGACAAACTTCTGCGC
>JAKQKW010000357.1 GCA_029560455.1 Candidatus Rifleibacteriota bacterium | reverse complement strand
CGGGTCGTCGATAACGATTGGGCGTTCGAAAATCTTTTCGTAAAGTTCTTCGAGAGAAGGCTTCAGACTGTCGAATTCCTTGTCGCGGCTCCAGACGTCTCTGAAAAGCTTAACAAATTCGGCTTTTTCTTTGTCTGTGAGCTTCCCGAATACTTTCTGGTCGATGAAGGCGTCTTCAACTTTATCGAGAGCCTTTTCACAGGCGGCAATGGCTTTTTCGAGCTGATCGCGGATAACTTTGGCTTTTCTGTAGTCTTCTTCAGACAGCGGAGCTTTGCCGGAAAGAGCGTCGAGCTGCTTGCGCAGATCCCAGACCTTTTCCTGCAGCTTCTGCAGTCTGGCGAAATTTTCTTTCAGGCCTTCCCAGCTGGTTTCGTTGGTTTCGGCAATGTTGCTCAGGTGACGGGCAATCTGGCGGTGCAGATTGTAATTGCCGAATCTGACGATCATTCTTTTCATCACGAGCGGGAAAAGCTTGCGATGCAGGGCAGAATTGAGCACAATGCCTTCTTTCTGCATTTTGTCGCGTTTGACGGCAAACACGCGGTGGGTTTCCTGAATCTTCTTGTTCAGTGGTGCGAGGCGTTCGTTGATCTGCTTGAGAGAAGCCTGCAGCTTGCTGATTTCTTCCTTGCTGAGTTTTTTCTTCGAATCGAGCTGTCTGAGGACGGCGAGCTTTTCCTTGAGAAGCGGCTGTTTGGCTTCGAGCAGTTTGGTCAGGTCTTTTTCGTAGTTAGTGCGGATGTCGAACCATTCCTTCTGCGTGCCGACCTTTTCCTGGGTCTTCAGCAGTCGTTCGGTGTCACCTTTCAGTTCGTTCAGCGAAATGGCCGATCTGATAGCATTGGCGGCCTTCTGATATTCACCCTGAACGCTGTGCAGGGTTGCTCTTTCCCGGCGTTCCAGAGAGGCCATCAGGGCTTTTTTGCGTTCATCGGTGAGGCGGCTGCTCTTGACTTCAGCGCGAACCTTGTCGATCAAGGTGTTGGCGCGGGCAAAGAAGCGCTGCTTGATCAGCTTCTGAATTTCGGCGCGCATTTTCTGGAATTTGCCGAGATTGTCTTTTTCAGGGGCGGTGATCTGTGCCTTGCTGCTGCTTTCTACATCAGCGACACCTTCGGCCTGCATCTGGTTTTCGTCGATGCTGCTGGCAGCGGCTTCATTGTCATTGTCGTCGCTGACGGCGCCATCGCTGTCGGAACCGTCGGCGGTTTCGTCGATTACCACCTGCTGCCCGTCACTGCCGGGGTTTGCATCTGAAGTCTGGGCAAAAGCCGGCAATGAGGTAATCACCATCATCACGGCCAGAACGAGAGACAACCATTTTTTAACCATTTTCTGAACTCCTCCTGTGTAAATCATCTGCTGCTTTTGGCATCGTTGTCATCAACCCAGGC
>JAKQKW010000300.1 GCA_029560455.1 Candidatus Rifleibacteriota bacterium | reverse complement strand
GCGAAAAAGAAGGCCAAACCAACGTGCTGTTATCTGAAAGGGTCATCAGGAGTGTTTCCTCCGCTGTATCTGTAGTGTCGAAGCTTTATTGCCGGCAATTTTAACCAATTCCGGACAAAATTGCAATGCACAAAAATTCAGCCTGAATCAGAGCGCTTTGTGTGGTAAAATGGCAGGCGTTAATCAACTGGTTCATTGTCACATTTGCATTAATAAACCCTGCGTCATTCCCGCGTCGGCGGGAATCTCGTCGAAAACAGCTTAAATCCCCGCTGCCGCAGGAATGACCTGAATAACGATTTGGCATGGTCAATGTTGGCGGAGGGCGGGGCATGGAGAAATATATGGCGAATCTTGCAGCCTTTAACCGTTTGAAAGTGACCCGCAGCGTGGCCGCCGGCGTTTATGTCGATGCCGGCGAGTTCGGCGAATTGATGCTGCCCGGCTGGGACGTAACCACCCCGCTCGAAGCCGGCAACGAGGTCGATGTTTTTCTGTTTCCCGATGCCGAGGGAAAAGTGGTCGCGAGTATGCGCCGCCCCCTGGCTCTGCCGGGCGAAGTCGCACTGCTGAAGGTTGCCGCCGTAACCGCTTCTGGCGCTCTGCTTGAGTGGGGCATGCCGAAGAACCTTTTTGTGCCGGTTAAAGAACAGGCCGAAAAGATGGTTAAAGGCTTTTCTTACGTCGTTTATGTGCATTTTGACAAACGCACCCGCACCTTGAGTGGTTCATCCAATCTTGAAAAATATCTGACAACCACTCCTGGCGGTCTCGAACTGAACCAGGAAGTCACGCTTCAGGTCTTTGTCGAAAGTGATCTTGGCTATCGCGTTGTTATCAACAACTGTGGCCTGGGCTTCGTTTATCGTAACGATCTGTTCAGATCGCTCAAAATCGGCGAAAAAACGACCGGCTACGTTAAAAATGTCCGCGAAGACGGCCGCGTCGATTTTTATCTGCAAAAACCCGGTTATGGTCGCATTCTCGATCTGGGCGAGCAGATTGTCGAGAAACTGCGTTCTGCCGGCGGGTTTCTGGCTGTAACCGATAAAAGCCCGGCCGAAGAGATTTATGAACTTTTTGCCACCAGCAAAAAGAATTACAAAAAGGCGGTTGGCGGCCTTTATAAAAAAGGTCTGCTCGTGATCGAAGACGAAGGTATCCGCCTCACCCCCGCCGGCCGCAAATGATCAAACTCATGTCATCTCGGGCGTAGACCGGGAATACAGAAGTTAATTCGCTTGTCCTGGATTCGCGGCATGTCATTGTCGGTAATGGGTTGAAAGAGTATAATCTACAGATAATCTTACTTTTGGAGGAATTTTGATGAGAAAATTTCTGGTATTCGTTTTTTTGATGAGCTTCGCTTCGTTGGCCTTTGCCGGTCTTCAGAACAAGATAACCATGGACTTCAGAGACACCGACCTGCGTGAAATCTGCAAAATTCTGGCGAAACAGGCAGATATGGGCATTGCCATCGAAAAATCAGTGCGCGGCAATATCAGCATCACGATCAAGAATACTCCGATCAGAGAAGCGCTCGATCTCGTCGCCGAAGCTTCTGGTTTTGCCTGGGTTCAAAAAGGTGGCAACATTCTGATTACTGATGCACGCCGTCTTTCCGGTCGTGTCGTAAAAGTCATTTCTCTCAAGCACATCAATGTCGACGAAGCCGCCAAGATTCTTGCGGGCGCTATTGTCGGCGACCTCAAGATTGCCACCTGCCAGCACACCAACGGTCTGGTTCTAAACGGCAGCAATGCCGCCATCGAAGACTCGATGCAGATCATCGGCCATATCGATCGCCCGGCAACTCTGGTTAAGGGCTCTCTCAAACTGATGTCCGGCGAAAAACTGCTCGAAAAATTCGATTTCCAGGCTGGCAGCGAAGAATCGGTCAAAATTTCCCAGAAATGCAAAGACAAAGTCGCCGTCGAAGGCAAAAAGGCGAAAGCCAATGTCGAAGCCATCAACTGCGAAATCGTATTCGCAGGCATTTCAGCTGCCGGTCTCGATGCTGTCATTCATCTCGGCGTCAACCAGAACGACCAGGCCAGAGGCAAAGAAGCCGGCCGCAAGTTTTCCGGCCGTTTCAAGGCCGAAAAGGGCAAAGCCGTAACCGTTTTTGCCACCTCCGACAAAGAACCCCTCAAAGTCATCTTCACCTGGGATAACTGACCACTGATGACAGACCGCCCATTTTCTGCCACGGATTAACACAGATAAACACGTATTAACATCAATGCGGCCAGAAAACCTGCTTTAATCGATAGTTACAACAGCTGATTCTAAGTAAACGTGCCGGCAGCCTTTTCTAAGGAGCTGCCGGCACATTTTTTTGTCGCCGCCGCGATTAATTTTCCCTTTTTTCCTTTTCAGTTGATTTACCTGTGAAGCATTCGCTTTTTGTTCAACTAAAGCGGAACTTCTCAACATGAAAAAGGGGAGTAAAATGTGAAAACCTATTCAATTCTCAATGACTTTGCATTTCAATGGATCTTCAACCAGCCCGGTCGGGAAAAAATTCTGATGAGTCTGCTCAATGCAATTTTGCACCTTGAAGGAAGAGATCGCATCAGCGAAATTCATTATCTGAATCCATTCAACCCGGCGAGGTTCGCTGACAGCAAAAAATCTGTCGTCGACATTAAGGCCAGAGATGAAAAAGGTTACTGGTATGGTATTGAGGCACAGGTGTGCCACCACTCTGGTTTCATTAAACGCACAGCTTTCTATCTTGCGAATATTTACTCTAACCAGATAAGCAAGGGCGAAGATTTTAACGCGCTGATGCCGGCCATCAGTATTTCATTTCTTGGTTTCACTCTGTTTCCGGAATCGAAAAGAGTGCAGGAAATCTTTCATTTCAGCAATCAGGATAATTCTGTTTCTTTGCCGGAAACGATGTCTTTGCAATACATTGATCTGAAAAGATTTGACCGGCGCCAGGCGGATGAGTTGCGCACCCCCTTTGAAAAGTGGTTGCATTTCATGAAGTTTTCAAAAGCCTATGCTAGAATTAATACGAATACCACGGATTTATTTCCTGGCGAGGAGGAACTGTCTATGGCTCTGGCTGAACATGTGAAACTGAATGCTGATCAAGAAATGCGTGTCAGACTTGAAGACCGCGAGAGAGCGAGAGTAAACGAACTTATTATTCGGAGTGAAACCATTAAAGAAGGCCGTGCTCAAGGTCTGGCAGAAGGCAGAGCTGAAGGGCTGGCTTTGGGGTTGGCCGAGGGAAAGGCCGAGGCTCAGATCGAAATTGCTGTAAAGCTTGCAGACAAAGGCATGACAAATGAGCAGATCGCTGAAATCACGGGCCTGCAATTGAATGATCTGGAAAACATTATTAAAAGATCAAAATAATCATATTGCCTTGAATGCGGTTGTTTAGTCCTGGTGATTGCGCTGAACGCCGCAATTTATAATCAGGGCACGAAGAAGGACGAAGAACCGGAAAAGCCCGAAATAAAAATCATTCTGCCACGGCTTTTCTTTAAGAGGTTAAAGCACTCTGAAAACGCATTCTGAATGCACCTTTCATATCTGTCATTCCTGACTTAGACCCGGAATTCAGATTTTTAATATGATAGTTAAGCATACTTGCAAGTATACTTGCATAATGGTGGCGAATTGATTATATTTAGTACAGGGTAATACTGCAGGAGGGTGATTATGCCTCAGATTTCTTTGTATATTGATGAGTCGACCCTGAAACGGCTTGAGAAGGCCGCCAGGCTGCAGCGTTTGTCAATTTCGAAATGGGTGGCGCAACAGATTCGCACCAGTCTTGACAATTCTTATCCTGCTGATTTTGCCGGGTTGTTTGGCTCGATCACTGACGAAACATTCGTCAGGCCGGCTCAGCCAGAATTCTCAGACGATAGTAAAAGAGAAGAATTTTAATGTACTGCCTGGATACCAATACCTGCATTTATTTTTTGAATGGCCGGTTTGATTCAATCAGAGAAAGAATTCTTGCAACCTCGCCCGGCAAAATAGCGATTCCTGCAGTTGTAAAAGCAGAGCTTCTGCTTGGTGCATACAAAAGCAGCAAAAGAACTGAGAATACCAGAAAGGTTGAGAGGTTTCTTGAGCCATTTGCCGTTCTTCCGTTTGCTGACCCGGAAACCTATGTCTATGCCGAGATTCGTGCCGAACTCGAAGGAACCGGCAGATGCGTCGGGCCAAATGACCTGATGATTGCGGCCATTGTCAGACACAACAACGCGACACTGGTTACCAATAACCTCAAAGAGTTCAGGCAGATAAAAGATCTCAAACTCGAAAACTGGGCAATCTGACGGCGGGGCCTGATTTGTGTTTTATCTCGAACAGGGGTAGAATTTTGTCACACCCGGGCGGGCAGATCCGGGCGAAAAAATTGCGATTGACCCGACAAAATACGGAGGATAAACACGATGGACAACGCCACCAGAGTGATTTCATATATCTACTCAGTATGGGACAGTTATTTCGGCCAGATCAGCTTTACCGGCCTTGGTTCGGGTATCGATCAGACGCTTATAGCTACTCTCGTTTTTCTGGTGCTGTCTCTTGTTCTTATCAAGCTGTTTCGCAAGGTTAACGACAAGATCAAGAATCTGCGCGACCGCGCCGAATTCACCCTGAAAATAGGCGAACTGACGCTGATCTCCGCTGCCGGCCTTTCTGAATTTCTG
>JAKQKW010000297.1 GCA_029560455.1 Candidatus Rifleibacteriota bacterium | reverse complement strand
GATTTCTTCACGCTTGAAACCGGCGGCTGCAAGGATCTTGTCGAGATGCTGTCCTGCCCGCCCGACGAACGGAATGCCGCTGGCATCCTCGTCGGCACCCGGTGCCTCGCCGATCAGAACGAGGCGGGCTTTCGGGTTACCAACGCCCGGAACTGTTTTATTGCGGGTTTTGCACAGATCGCAGCGGGTGCACTCGGCGATTTCGGCGGCAACATTTTCGAGCGAATCGCCGGGAATCTCGGCAAGTGGCTGCAGGCGTGCCGAACCAGGTTTTTCACCAGACGGCGCTGCCGGTTGACCGGCAGTGGTTCTGTAGCTTGACGGGGCGCTGGCACGGGCGAGAGTCTCGTATTCTTCGGCTGAGGTCGGTGGCGGCCGCATTTTTGGCGAAACTGGAGTCGGGCCGGGCTTCGCGGCCGGCGGGACCGGTCTGGTTGTTTTCTTCGTTTCTGCCGGCTCCGGTTCGGGTGCAGCAGAGGCGGCCAGCTGATCGAAGTTAAAATCTTCGTCGGGCATGGCAATCTCGCCTTCGTAGAGACCGTCACAGCCTGTCGGAGTCAGAAGCGCGATCAGATCGACAGCAGCAACCTGCTGTTCTTCAGAATCGCCGCTTTTTCTGCTTCTGGCCATAAATGCCTATTTATTCGCAGGGTGGTCGACACGGTAGGCTTTGGTGACGCCGATCAAACGGGCAAGAGCCCGCAACAAACCTTCCAGCATGCCTGAATCCCTGACTTCGATCGAAAAATCGAGAATACCGGTCTTCTGTTTCGTGGTCTTGGCCGACGCCGAGTGAATATTGATGCCCTGATTGGCGATAACACTGGTGACCGAGTTGAGCATGCCCTTGCGGTCTGTCGTTTCGATGCGGATTTTGGCGAGATAATCGCCCTCGCCAAGCACCTCGTCGACGATGCCGAGATCCCATCTGACATCGATCAGGCGGTCTTCAGTGTCGTTCTTCAGGTTCTGCGCGTTCGGGCAGTCTTTCTTGTGCACGGTGACGCCGCGGCCGCGGGTGATGTAACCAATGATTTCGTCGCCCGGAATCGGGTTGCAGCAGCGCGACATCTTGATCAGCGCATCTTCAAGGCCGCCAACGATGATGCGCGGGCCTTTGCAGGCCTTTTTGCGGGCCTTCTCGCGCCGCGTGATATTTTTGGCGATCGTCTGCGGTTTCGGCTGCGATTTCGTGATCAGATCGGGAAAAAGCTTGCCGATTACCTGCTGGGCGCGGATCTCGCCGGCGCCGATGCCGGCATAGAGCTCTTCAACCGACGGAAAGCCAAGTTCTTTAACCTTGTTGTTGAAACCACCGGTTTTGAAGGTTTTTTCGGTTTCACGGTCGCCGCCAAGTCTCTGAAAAGCTTCAAGAAAGTCGCGTTCGCCGCTGATAATGTATTCGTCACGAAACTCTTTTTTCAGCCAGATGCGAATCTTGCGCTTGGCGCTGGCGCTGCCGACGATTTTAAGCCAGTCGCGGCTGGGGCCCTTCTGGTTCTTGTTGGTGAGAATCGAAACGATATCGCCATTCTGCAGTCGGTACTCAAGCGGAACGATATGCCCGTTGACCTTGGCACCGCAGCAACGGTGCCCGATATCGGTGTGAATGGTGTAGGCAAAGTCGATTGGCGTGCTGCCGTTGGGCAGTTCGATAACATCGCCCTTCGGTGTGAAAACATAGACATGATACTGAAACAGCTCGACCTTGACGGTTTCCATGAATTCGGAAGCGTCTTTGACATCCTGATACCAGTCGATGAGGTTGCGCAGCCACGAGAGCTTTTCTTTGTAATCGGGGGCGCTTTCCTTGCCGGCGGTTTCTTTGTAATCCCAGTGGGCGGCGATGCCCTCTTCGGCGATACGGTGCATCTCTTCGGTTCTGATCTGCACTTCGAGCGGTTTGCCGTCGAAAATGACAGTGGTATGAAGCGATTGATACATGTTTGGCTTCGGCACCGCGATATAGTCTTTGAAGCGGCCCGGAATCGGTTTCCAGTATTTGTGAACCATGCCGAGGGCGGCGTAGCAGTCTTTGACCGATTCGGTGAGAATTCTGATGCCAAGAAAATCGTAGAGGCCGTCGAGGCCGGTGTTATATTTGATTGTCTTGTTGTAGATCGAGTAGGCCTGTTTCGGGCGCCCGCTGATTTTGGCTTCGATATGGAATTCTTTAAGATGTTCTTCAATCTGATTCATGGCCTCTTTAAGCTTCACGTCGCCTTCAAGACCGGTTGAATTGAGAAAGTCGAAGATTTCTTTCGCTTTTTCGGGCTGCAGAAAGCGGAAAGATGTTTCTTCTAGTTCTGATTTTACTTTGTTGATGCCGAGGCGATGGGCCAGGGGTGCGTATATTTCGAGGGTTTCGCGGGCCACGTATTTCTGCTTTACTTCGGGCAGAAACTGCAGGGTTCTGATATTGTGCAGGCGGTCGGCAAGCTTGATGAGAATGACGCGCACGTCGTTGGTCATCGCAAAAAGCATCTTGCGAAAGTTGGCTGCCTGGGCTGCAGAAGCTGAGCTGAAAAACATTTTGTTGAGCTTGGTGACGCCTTCTACCAGCTGGGCCATGACCGGGCCGAACATTTTCTCGATATCAGCGGTGGTGGCGGCCGTGTCTTCGATGACGTCATGCAGAAGTGCAGCACAGATCGAGGTCGAGTCGAGCTTGAGTTCGGCCGCGACGATCAGGGCTACCGATTCGGGGTGAAGAAAATAGGGCTCACCTGAGGCTCTGAACTGATCCTTGTGGCATTCTTCGGCAAACCGGTAGGCTTTTTCGATGCGGTCAAGGTCAGCGTCTGGATTATATTGTTTTACCGCTGCGAATATCTTTTCGAGAGAAATGGTCGGTCACCTGCTGCTTTCGACTGGTGAGGCAAAGCTGGCGACAGCTTCCTCGAGGTTTTTTAGAACGACGAAATGATGAGTAAACTGGGTGATGAGAAAAACCCGGCGCATCTTGTCGTTGAGATTTATCAGGCGAAGGTCGCCGCCTTTGGCGCGGGTGTTCTTGAGACCATGTACGAGAACGCCCATGCCGGCGGAGCTCATGTATTTGAGGCCGGCAAGGTCAATGACGATGCGAACCTGGTTCTGATCACAGTGCTGATCGAGCCGATCGCGCAGTTGATCTGAATTTTCGAAGGTAATTTCGCCATGAACGGCGATTACAACAACATTGTTTTCATGCTGCTGGCTTTCAATGGTTAGACTCATGAAAACTCCAGTTTTGGGGGATTTGCTCAGGTTTCATCGTCGGTGTCGGGTTCGATTGGCAGACCTGATTCCTGCAGGCAGAGATGGTAGCTGAGCGATTCAAGTTCAGTGGTGAGATCGACGTTGTGTACCAGAACATTTTCGGTGGAGATGAGCTTGAACGGTGCAAAGTTGAGAACCGCCCGCACACCCGAAAGCATGACCATGTCATAGACTTCTTTTACAGCCCTGGCAGGAACAGTGAGGATGAGAATTTCAATTTCGCGCTCTTTAACGAGTTTTGGCAGCTCGCTTACCGGCGAAATCTGCCCGAGATGTTCGAGGGTAGTACCAATCAGGGCCGGGTCATTGTCGAAGAGGGCGCAAACTTTGAAATTGCGCTTTTCAAACCCGGTATACATAGCCAGGGCGGTGCCAAGACGGCCACCGGCTCCGACAATGGCAACCTTGCGTATTTTCTGCAGGCCAAGGATTTTAACAATATGGTCGCGCAGCTTTTTGACTGAATAACCGACGCCACGTTTGCCGAATTCACCGAAATACGCGAGATCCTTGCGAACCTGGGCCGGGTTGAGACCAAGCTTGCGGGCGAGGTCGTGTGATGAAATAACTTTGACACCATCTCCGTCAAGGCCATTCAGGTAACGAAGATAGATAGACAATCTCTTGATCGTCGCCTGAGGAGGAGCCAGTTTAGTTCCCACCGGAAAAACTCCTTGTCAGTTGCAGATTAGCACCGTAATTTTTAACACAACTGACCTTTTTCTTTCAAGCATCAGATGAAATTTCGTCTGTACCGCTGACGAGAATCTCTGATTTAAGCTGACAGCCGCGCAGAAAATCGGCGCAGCACAGGCGCCCCTTGCCGGCGCGCTGCAGCTCGAGAAGCTTCAATGCCGAATTATTGCCGCAGACGACCCTGATGCCCTCAGTCGGGCTCTGGTTTAACACTGTGCCGGCGGGTTGATTGCCGGGATAACTTTCGGCGGCGGCGCGAAAAACTTTTATGCGTTCGTCACCATCGGCAAACCAGGCACCCGGAAACGGGCTCATCGCGTAGATAAGGTTGCGTATCTCGTCGGCCGGGCGGTTCCAGTCGATGTGGGCGGTCTGCGAACTGATTTTGCTGGTGTAGGTGGCCTGCGCATGGTTTTGCGGCAGCGGTCTGATTTTGCCGGCGGCGAATTCCTTGAGGGTTCTGGCCAGCAGTACTGCGCCTTCAGCGCTCAATCGGTCGTGCAATGAACCCAGATCATCATTTTCGCTGATTGGTGTCTGACCGACCGCAAGCATATCGCCTTCGTCCATGCCTTTGCTCATCAGCATCACCGTATTGCCGGTGACTTTTCGCCCGAGCAGCATTGCCTGGTGAATCGGCGCCGGGCCGCGGAATTCTGGCAGAATCGAAGCATGCAGATTGACCGGAGCGATTTTAGGAATATCGAGAACCACCTGTGGCAGTATCAGCCCATAAGCGACTACAACCAGGTAGTCGGGGGAAAAGGAACGCAGGGTTTCGACCTCATCGGGGGCATTGCGGAAAGTGGCCGGGGTGTTTACTGTAAAGCCTCGTTCGAGGGCAAATGCCTTTACCGGCGTTGGTGCCGGTTTTTTACCGCGGCCTTTCGGTCGGTCGGGCATGCAGTAGACTGCGGCGATTTCGAAGTCGGGGTCGTCAGCGAGCGCGCGCAATGATGGCACTGCAAAGTCAGGGCAGCCCATGAAGACGATGCGTAGAGGCTTTGTCATTATTCAGAGGGCTTCCTCGGCGTCTTCTTCATCTTCGTCATAAAGCGATTCGCCGCGCTTAAGTATTTCGAGCTCGTGCTTGATCTGTAGTTTGCGTGCTTTTGAAATGCGGTCAATGAAAAGAACGCCGTCGAGATGGTCGAGTTCGTGCTGGATGGCTCTGGCAAGCAGACCATCGGCTTCGATTTCGTAGACCGAGCCGTCGAGGTCGGTGGCTTCGGCGACCACTTTGCGGGCGCGTTCGACCTTCTCGGTCAGGCCCGGAAAAGACAGGCAGCCTTCGTCGCAGGTTTCTTTGCCAGAATGCTTCAGGATCTGAGGATTGATAAGGACCAGAGGGTCTTCACCGATGTCGATGATGGCGAGTCTGAGGTTGACGCCAACCTGAGGAGCAGCGAGGCCAACGCCTTTTGATTCATACATGGTTTCGAACATATCTTCGACAAGGCGTCTGATATCGTCGTTAATTTCGGTAACGGGCTGTGATGCTTCGCGAAGCGGTTCTTCGCCGTAATGAAGAATGCGGTATTTCATGGGGCCTCCGGGCAGAAAAGTGGCTTACAAAGTATGTCAGCTTTTAAGTATACCACATTCAGGCCAGCCTTCAAGCATCTTTTGCAAGTTTTTACAGCATGAAGAACGGGTTGATATCAATGCTGAGCCTGGTGTCACCAGGTTTGCGCAGCTTCCGGCAAACTTCGCGGGTGACGCGGGTCAGAGTGGCAAAGTCGGGCATTTTCAGCATCAACTGAAAACGATATCTTTCGTTGATTTTTTCGAGTGAGGCTGGCGCCGGGCCGAACAGTTGAAATTCCTGAACTTCGGGGCGGGCGGCGAACAGGTCGTGCAGCTCTTTTGCCGTGCCGAGGGTTTTCTGCTGGTCAGAACCCGAGACTATGAACGAAGCCAGCTCGATGAAAGGCGGAAACAATGCTTCGCGTCGCATTTTTGCCTCTTCGGCGAAGAAGCCGTGGTAGTCTTCGGTCAACGCATGTCGTATTGAATGGTGTTCGGGGCAGTAGGTCTGCAGCACAACATCACCCGGCATGTCGCCACGGCCGGCACGCCCGGAAACCTGCGCGAGCAGGGAAAAGTTACGCTCAGAAGCTCTGAAATCAGGAACGCGCAGCAGGCTGTCGGCGGCAAGAATACCGACCAGGGTGACATTGGGAAAATCAAGACCCTTGGCGACCATCTGGGTGCCGACGAGAATGTCTATTTCACCGCGGCCAAAACGATCGAGAATGTCTTCCATGCTGCCTTTTGTCGACACACTGTCTGAGTCGAGGCGTTGAATTCGGGCCTGCGGAAAGTATCGTTTTGCCTCGCTTTCGACACGCTGGGTGCCGGCGCCGAAGAATTTGATGGCCTGACTCTGGCATTTGGGGCAGGTCTGTGGCACTGTCTGCATTTCGCCGCAGTAATGGCAGCGCATGATCTGGCTGCCGGTATGGTAGACGAGCGAAACATTGCATTTCGGGCACTGAACCGCTTCACCGCATTCGCGGCAGAAAACGAAGCTTGAAAAGCCGCGCCGGTTCAGAAAAAGAATCGCCTGTTTGCGGTTTTTGAGAGTATTTTGAATCGCCTGCCCGAGAGCTTCAGAAAAAATCGAGCGGTTTTTACGGGTAACCAGTTCGTGGCGCATGTCAACGACCTTTACGCGCGGAGGTTGTCGATTGCTGACGCGCGAATTCATTTCGACCAGTCGGTAGCGGCCATTCAGGCAGTTCTGGAACGAGTCGATCGTCGGGGTTGCCGAGCCCATGACGAGCTGGGCGCCTTCGATCTGGCAGCGGCGCAATGCCACTTCACGGGCATGATAGCGGGGCGGGTCACCCTGTTTGAACGAAGGTTCACCCTCTTCATCGAGAATGATGGTGCCGAGACGCGGCAGTGGCGCAAAAACTGCCGACCGGGCGCCAACCACGACCGGGCAGAGGCCACGGCGGATTTTTTCCCACTGGTCGAAGCGTTCGCCGTCAGAGAGTTTGCTGTGCAGAATTGCGACCCGGTCACCAAAGCGGTCAGTGAAGCGCTTCATCATCTGTGGGGTCAGAGAGATTTCGGGTACCAGTACAATCGCGGTCTGGTTCTTTTCGAGAGTTTCGGCGACCCAGCGCAGATAGACTTCGGTTTTGCCCGAGCAGGTCACGCCGCGCACCAGAACCGGGCGGCGATCGGAACCGCTGGCCGCGGAAATCTCGGCGATGACGCGGCTCTGGTCTTCAGACAACGGCGGTGGCGGGGTGGCTTCACGCCGGTAATATTCTTCGGTGCCGACCTGGCGCATGACCCGCTCTTCTACTTCGATAATCAGCCCTTTCTTTTTCAGCTGCGTGATTGGCGCACTGCTGATCTGGGCGGTGCGGGCAAGCATTGCGGCGGTCGGGGCGGTCGAAAAAGTCAGCAGGGTCTGCACCGCCAGCTTTTCTTTTGGCGTCAGTTTCTCGATTTCAACCGGCTGGTCAGGGTTCAGTTTGAGAACCGTAATCATTTTGGGACCCTGAGCAGCCTTGACACTGTATGCCATTTCGATAAGGCCGTCACTGACCCAGCGGCTGACAGCGGATGCCGGCAGCTGAAACCTGTCACAAAAGCTGTTATAGCTGACCCAGTCATTTTCGGCGAGCCACTGCAGAGCATGCTGACTGTTGTCACCCTTGCCGCAGTATTTTACCTGGCGCACAATCGTCTGTTTAATACCGCCCGGCAGCATACAATGCAGTACTTCGCCGACGTTGCAGACGCAGTCGTCAGCTATGGCACAGGCAAGCTGCAGCATTTTTGGCGAAATCAGCGGAATCGGGTCGAGAACTTCGCCGAGAGCAACGGTTTTAAAGGCTGGCTGATTCTCGTGCAGGCCAGTCACGTAGCCGATCAGGCGGCGGTTCTGCACCGGCACCACGACGCGGGCGCCCGGCTGCGGGCAGTCACGACCGGGTGGCAGGTGATAGGTCAGGGTGCCATCACCGATCGGATCAGGAAAGGAAACTTCAACAAAAACCGTCATGCCGGCTCTTCAGATGCGGTGGTTTGCAGCTTGCGACTGAGGTTGACGGCAAGATATGAGGCGAGCCGTTCGTAGCAGCAGGCGCCGCAGACATCAGGCAGGAACCTTTGCCCGTGCCGGTCGATGATGATCAGACCATTCGGGCGGCGCCTTACAAAAATCCGGCTGGCGGTCGGTGCAAGAGCTTCATCTGCAATGGCATCGGCAATGAAATCAACCTGAAGCCGGCAATTGGCCTTCTCGGCCGGGTGCAGGGCGGTCAGCCGGTTGTCGGCAGAGTCGACGGCCGGGCCATCATAGGCTGAGATAAACAGATCGGTGGCATCGCCTGATTTTTCGAGCTGGATATTATGCTTTTCGAGGCCGCTTTGCAGGCGTCGCAGCCATTCAGGGCGGCTGGGAACAAGAGTTTGCAATGCTGCGGGAACCGCAAATAAAATGCTGGCGGTGGCTCGCTTTAAAAGCGTCTGAGAAGCGATTCTTGCGGTTGTGTCAGAAAAAACTTTCTGGAAAAAGGCGCTGAGCTTGCCGGGCTGGGTCGGGAGTTCTGAAAAAAGAATATTCGCCGGCATTTCAGCTGCATCAGAAGGTATCTGCTGGCGATTCTGCAGAATGTGAAAAGTCTGCCCCGCCGCAAGAAGGTATTCAATAACCGGGTCTGCAGTCTGGCCGCTTAAAAGCTGCTGCTGCACCAGGGTCGAAGGCGAAACGATCAGGCAGGCATCAAATTCGAGACCGGCAAAAAACCAGCCGGGTTGATGACCGCCGGTGAGGGGTGAGTGTCCGCATATTTGCTTCAGCGGCGCTTCCGGCAGCCATTCATGACCGCTGTCGATCAGGGCTGCCCTGACTTCAGTGCCGCTATGAGAAAAAAGCATTGCCAGTTCAAGCGCGAGCGTGCTGGCAATGCCTTTTCCGAATGCAATCAGAACGCGGGACTTATTTGTCCTTGTCTTTTTCCTTGATTTCAATTTCGAGGGCCCCTGAGGCGATTTCTTCCATGGCGATCTTCACATAGTTTTCGTCATATTCTTCAACCAGGCGTTTTTTGCCTTCAACCAGCATTTTTACACGGTTGGAGATTGCCATCACTGCATCGTATTTGTTCGGAATCTTCTGGGTAATTTCGGTTCTCGAGCGGAATTTCATTCGTCAACCTCCGTTGAATCAAGTTCAGAATCGACAATATCATCTTCGTGGCTTTCGCCCATATCATGACTGACTTTTTTGCCAAGCATGCGCATGGCGGCGGTTTCAGGGTTGATCGCCGAAAGAATCACGTGATTCGATTCGGTGACAACGATGGCGCGGGTTTTTCTGCCGTAGGTCGCGTCGATCAGACGCCCCTGTTCCTTTGCATCCTCTTTCAGACGCTTGATGGGCGCAGAACCAGGACTGACAATAGCGACAATGCGGTCTGCCACCACAACGTTTCCAAAGCCAATGTTCAGCAGAAGAGCCTTCATACTCCGCTCCTATTCAATATTTTGTGCCTGTTCGCGAATTCTTTCGATTTCGCATTTTATGTCGAGTGCCAGCTGGGTAATGGCCACATCGCTGATTTTGCTGCTCAGGGTGTTCGCTTCGCGGTTGATTTCCTGGACAAGAAAATCGAGGCGTCGGCCAGCGGGTTTATCGCTGGTAAGAATGTTTTCGAGTTCTTTGAGGTGACTGCGGAGCCGGGTAATTTCTTCGCTGACGTCGCTGCGATCGACCCAGATGGCGATTTCGGTACCCAGTCTGGTTTCGTCGTAACCGGCTTTGCCCGCCAGTTCCTTGATGCGTTCGGTAAATTTTTCGATGAACTGCTTATTGAATTCGGGAAGCAGCGTCTCGATCTTTGTGATCGTCTCGCGCAGAAACTGGCTGCGCTGGCGTAGATCGTTGGCCAGATTCTGCCCCTCGCGGTTGCGCGCGTCGATGAAATTTTTAACGGCTTCTTCGAGAACCGGTTCGATGCGTTTCCAGATTTCTTCGTTGTCGGCCTGCTTCGAATCGACCTTCATAACGCCGGGCAGTGAAAGGAGCCCGTCAAGGTCGACCGGCAGATCTTTGCCGGTTTCGCGGCTGATTTCGTCTTTGAGGTTGATCAGCTTTTTCAGCAGGGGCCGGTTGATGATAACTTCCTGGTTCGGGTTGTAATCAACGACTTCCATGTGCAGGTAGACTTTGCCGCGGGAAATGCGCGAGCTGAGATACTGCCTGATCAGGCCGTCAGCCCAGTTGTAGCCGTAAGGCAGATGCAGGTCGATCTGCAGGAAACGATTGTTAACTGATTTAAGCTCGACGCCTATGCGGCCGGCTTCATCAGTAAAGGTTGCGCGCCCGAATCCAGTTAAACTTGAAATCATAGTGGACGATTATAACGCAAAAAAATGAATCTTTCAACCAAAAACCCGGCTGCGATTAACACACAAGAAGTAAGCGGCATGGCTGAACAAAAAAGTTCACAGATGAACAGTGATGGACAAGGATAAAGGCGAATGAAAGCAGGGCAAACTGAAACTTTTTTCTTTCCAACAGCGTATTACGGCATGTCAGTCGTTGCCGCCGCTTCCGCCCTCCTGGCTCACGCGGCATAATGCCGTCCTGGCAACAACAAGCGTCGCTTATGCAATCGCCTGACCTGCCGAAACTAGCATTTAGAGATAATTAAGTAAGTGTTTGCTCTGCGAATAAAGACAAGGAAAAGACAGGTGGGCGGGGCTGGGGTATAATGTGTATGGCACAGGAGGGGGTATGCGGTGGTTTGATACTCATTGTCATCTTGATCGGCTGCCGGCAGATGTGGCGGTCGATATGGTGCTGCAGCGGGCAGTGGCGGCCGGGGTCAGAAAGATTCTGGTGCCGGGAGTGGCCGGTGCGGTGCGTCTGCCGTCAGCGGTTGCTGCCTGTGAAAATATAAAAATTGTCACGGCATGGGGTGTACATCCTGATTTCGTTGCCGTTGCCGGTGCCGATGCTAAAATCGGAGTGATACCAGACTGGAAAGAAAGGTCGGTGCCGGTGGCAATTGGGGAATGCGGTCTTGATCGGCGGCTGGCGTTGCCGGTCAGCCGGCAGGAAGAAGTGTTCGACTGGCAGCTGCAGATTGCCCGCAGTTATGATCTGCCGGTGATCGTGCACCTGGTCGGGCATGGGCAGCGGGCGCTGAAAATGCTGCAGAACGCAGCATTGCCCCGTGGTTTTATCATGCATTCCTATTCTGCTTCGCCGGAAATGGCGGTGGAATTCGTTGCGGCCGGCGGTTTTATTTCGCTGTCGGCGGCCAGTCTGCGCAATCGCGGGAAACTGCAGAAAATGCTGGCATTGTTGCCGCTTTCGGCGCTTCTGCTTGAGACTGATGCTCCAGACATGATGTTGCCGGGCTGGCACGGCAGATGTAACGAACCGGCTGCGGTTGCTGCGATCGGTGTACAGGTGGCGGAAATCTGTGGCCTGCCGGTTGAAAAACTCGCGGAAGTGGTGTACACAAATGCCTTGCGAATATTTGCCCTGAAAGATGAATGAATATGGACAACCGTTTTCAACGAACCGGTCTTTTGCTTGGTG
>JAKQKW010000296.1 GCA_029560455.1 Candidatus Rifleibacteriota bacterium | reverse complement strand
ATCAAAAAATTCGTGCTCGATGGCGGTTTTCTTTTTGCAATGTGCTCGGCGGCCGACTCTATTGACATTGCCCTCGCCGCCAATGGTGTTGACATTGTTGCCAGAGAGCTCGACGGTGATGACGTCGACCCTCTCGCCCAGAGCAAGCTCGATTACGACCAGTCTTTTGCTTTTAAAGATTTTAAAATCATCACCGACCCGATGATTTATGAATTTTCTGATATCGATGTCTCGAATAACTACAGCGGCGATGCTGGCACCATGCGCCTGTTCGAATTTGCCGCCAAGGTCGACCCGATCCCGACAATGCTTACCCAGAACCATCGCAATGTCATCGACGGATTTTTCGGCCAGACCACAGCCTTTCGCAAGTCTCTGTTGAAGCCATACGTGGTCGTGATGGGCGATAACAACGACGGCGTTTCGGTTAAATACATCCGCGGCGATATGGGCAAGGGTTTTTTCAGCTTTTACGGCGGCCATGACCCGGCCGACGTCAGTCACATCGTCGGCGAAGGCCCGACCAGAATGGAACTGCACAAGAACAGTCCCGGTTACCGTCTGATTCTCAACAATATTCTTTTTCCGGCGGCAAAAAAGAAAGAAAGAAAAACCTGACCGCACATGATCTCATTATTTCTGCATCTGCTGGTGCTGGCATACGGCACGGTCAACCTTTGCGGCGCATTCAAACTGGTGCCGCTCGCTTCGACCGTTCTCTGGTTCTTTGCCACGCTGGTAATAATGGTGCGCTGGCTGCCGGATTACGTTGATCGCGAAACCGCGGCCGGTCGGGTGCCGTCTTTTATCGGCACCCAGGAAAAATTCCTGTGGGCTGTGGTTCTCTGGATACTTCTTCTGCATGTGCTGGCCAACCCGGCTGAGCTGATGTTTCCGGCTTATGTTGCCAGACTGCCGCAGATTCTGCCGATGCTGATTTCTCTGGCTCTCTACCTCGGTCTGTCTTACCCGGCCATGTTCGAGATGTATCGCCTTTTCCGGCCGATTCTCGACCCGAAGCAGAGCAGCCGCGATTTTTTCAGGGCGCGCATGACCGTGCCGATTCTGTTTTTTCCGCCGATCATGTTCTGGATGCTGATCGAAGAT
>JAKQKW010000271.1 GCA_029560455.1 Candidatus Rifleibacteriota bacterium | reverse complement strand
GACTCAAGGTCTTTAAGACGTGAATTAACAAATTCATCGAGAATTGCCGCTTCCTGGGCCTTGATTTCAATTCTGCTGACCGCTTCGTCAAGCAGGCGCTGCTTGGCGGCCTTGAGTTCTTCAATTGAAAGTTTCTGCGGTGCCGGCGCTGCGGGTTCACCCTCAGCCGGTTCTTCAGAAACCGTTTCGCCGGTTTCATCAGCCGGCGCGGCTGCAGCAGTGCCTGAAGCAGCCCCGTCAGTGCCGGAAGCTTTTTCGTCACCTTCTACAGCGGTCTCTGTTGCCGTCGCCTCGTCGCCGGCAGCTTCATTCTTAACAGCAGTGCCAGAAGCAGGAGCTTGTTCGTCGGCAGGAGCGGCTTCGTCGGCAGGAGCGGTTTCAGTGCTTTCGCCAGCCCCTTCCCCGCCTTCGTCAGGGATCTGAAACTCTTCAAGGCTCATATTCTGAATATCTTCAAGAATCGGAGTTTCACCGAGAGCTTTCAGCTGCGATGAAATGCTCTTGGTGCCGGTAATGACGTTGCGGGCAGCAAACATGTTTTTGCAGGCAGAAAAAATCACGTTGGCGCCAATTACCGGTATCAAAATCAGCACCAGCGTCAGACCGAGAATTTTAAACTGTAAGGTGACTTTATTCATATTGGCAAGGCAGCCTGTGGTCAGGCGGGCTTATTGTATCACAACTGAAAAGATTTGGCAGCTTAAAGCTTGATTTTACCCTGACGCAGAATAACCGGCGGCAACCGGGTAAAATCAACAACTGTCGACGCCACGCCTTCCGGCAGAGTTCCGTCGTCGACAAGCCAGTCAATTTCGCCGGCGAATTCTGCAGCAATGACATCGGGGTTAACATCTGAAGGATCGCCGGAACGGTTGGCGCTGGTTGTCAGAAGCCTTACCGGCAATCGACGAAGCATTTCGAGCAGCATTTTATGGTCTGGTATCCTGACTCCCATTGTCGAAAAATTAAAGGCGCTCAACTGCGGGTGGGCAGGAGCCGGCAACACTGCGGTAAGGGCGCCGGGCCAGTATTTTTTCAGTTGCGCGGGTAATTCGTCTTTAAGCTCAAACCCAAGATTTTCCAGTTCTTCGATGCGGTCGACAAAAAGAATCAGTGGTTTTCGGCTGCTGCGGTTCTTGATCTCGTATACCCGCGCCACAGCCTTTTCGCAGTCAGCCGCAACCGCAAAACCATACAGGGTGTCGGTCGGAATAACGGCAACCGAACCGTTCTGCAGCGAAATACTGAATTCGTTCCAGAGGTTTTTATCGTTGAGAAGCTGGTCAATCAGGACCCTTTTCATTCCGGCTCCTTTCCGCCTTTTTCAAGAATAAAATAGCGTTCACAGCCATGCAGATCGTCGGCGGCAGCGATAACCCGCCAGTGCGAACTCAGCATTTCATTAAGACGCTGGCGCTGACCATGACCATGCTCGAAAATCAGCAACCCACCGGGTTTGATAACTGATATGGCCTGTTTCAGAAGTCTGTCGATGAGCTCCAGGCCGTCTTTCCCGCCATCAAGAGCCAGGTGCGGTTCAAATCTGCTGACTTCGGCCTGCAGAATCGGCACTTCAGCCGATTCAATGTAAGGCGGGTTCGAAATCACGACATCGAGTGAATCAGGCGCAAAGCCGCTCAGCAGGTCGTTCTGCCGCAATTCAAGGCGGGCAGCAATTTCCGGAAAGCGCTGTCGGTTGGCGGCAGCGATCTGCAGCGCCGCCGGAGAAACATCGAGCATAAAGCCGCTTGCCCCGGCAAATTTTCGCGCCATGGCAATTGCGAGAATTCCGGTACCGGTACCGACATCAGCAAAACTGAAATTTGCGGCAAAAGGTCTTCTGGCAATCTCAGCGGCGGCGGCCATAAAAACCTCTTCGGTTTCGGGCCGCGGAATCAGGGCACCAGGGGCAACCCTGACATCAAAATCGAGAAAACTCCACTCGCCAAGCAGGTATTGCAGGGGCTCACTGCAACAGCGGCGTTCGAGCAACTGCTGAAAAGGCCGGATAAAACCGTCATCAGCTGGCTGGTTCCAGAGTTGTGGCAGCTGGCCGTTGGTTATGCCGAGAACATGCGCTGCCAGACAGTTGGCGTTGAATGCGGCATCTTCGATATGATGCCCGGCAAGCAGCTTTCTGGCAGCGAGAATCTGCTCTCTTATGGTAGTTGCAGTCATGCGGCAATCGGGTGGTCGCGATTAAACTTCATTCTCGGCTTCGGCCAGTTTGCGAAGATTGTCGGCCTCGATCAGCGCCTTGATCACATCTTCGATATCGCCGTCGACAATTTCGTTGAGGCGATAGACAGTCATATTGATGCGGTGATCGGTAAGGCGCTGCTGCGGAAAATTGTAGGTGCGGATGCGTTCAGAACGATCGCCGCTGCCAACCAGACTGCGGCGATGCTCGGCCCGGTCTTTATCACTCTGCATGCGGGCATTGTCGAGTAGCCTCGCCTTGAGAATGCGCAGCGCCTTGGCCTTGTTTTTGTGCTGACTCTTTTCATCCTGGCAGCTGACGACGATACCGGTGGGCAGATGCGTCACGCGCACGGCCGAGTCGGTGGTATTAACGCTCTGGCCGCCCGGCCCCGACGATCTGAAAACGTCGATGCGCAGTTCGTTCTCATCGACGGTTACATCGACATCCTCAGCCTCAGGAAGCACCGCCACCGTTGCCGCCGAGGTATGCACACGCCCCGAAGCCTCGGTGGCCGGCACCCGCTGCACGCGATGCACGCCGCTTTCAAACTTGAGTTTGCCGAACGCACCCGAGCCCTGCACTGCAAACACCACTTCTTTTATGCCGCCAAGGCCGGTATCACTCATGCTCATCAGTTCGCATTTCCAGCCCTGGCGTTCGGCATAGCGTGAATACATGCGATAAAGAACGGCGGCAAAAAGTGCCGCCTCTTCGCCGCCGGTGCCGGCACGGATTTCGAAGATGGTGTTCTTGTTATCGTCTTCATCTTTCGGGATCAGCAGCATTTTAAGTTCTGCTTCAAGCTCTTCAAGTTTTGGCTTGAGGTCGGCAATCTCGAGTTCGGCCATTTCTTTGAGCTCGGGGTCGTTCTCGGCCGCGAGCATGTGCTGAGCGCCTTCAAAACTGCTGCGCAGGTCGCAGTAGCGGGCATAGGCCTCAACCACCGGTTCAAGTTCAGCCCGGCGCCGGGCAAGTTTCTGAAATTCGGCCGGGTTGCCGATAACCTTCGGGTTTGAAAGTTTGTCGGTCAGTTCCTTGAAATTTTCTTTAACCGATTCAAGCTTGTCGAGCACTTTAATCAGAGCCTTTCGAGCATCTTCTGCACGAGTTTGAGAAAGTATGGCTGAGCTTTGGCAGCTGCAGCGATGACTTCTTCGTGGTTCACGTCTTCGTGACCTTCGCCAGTCGCCATATCGGTAATACAGCTGATGCCAAGAATTCTTTTGATACCGCCATGAACGGCAACGATGACTTCAGGCACGGTTGACATGCCGACCGCATCGGCGCCCCAGATCTTCATGGCGCGCAGTTCAGCTGCGGTTTCATAATTCGGGCCGCTGACAGCGAGGTAAACACCGCGTTCTACCGGTGCGCCGATTTCACGGCCAACCTTCATGGCTTCTTCGACAAGAGCTTTGGTATAAGCACCCTGCATTGGCGGAAAGCGCGGACCGACGCTGTCGTCATTGCGGCCAATCAGCGGGTTGTTACCCATAAAATTGATATGATCGGTCATGATCATAAGATCGCCAACCTTGAAATTGCGGTTGAGACCGCCTGAAGCGTTGGTGATGATGAGATCCTGAATGCCGAGGGCCAGCATGACGCGCATCGGAAAAGTGATTTCCTGCATGCTGTAACCTTCATAATAATGGAAGCGGCCCTGCATGGCGATGACTTTTTTGCCACCGGCATCACCGATCACCAGTTTACCGGCATGCCCCTTGACTGTTGAAACCGGAAAATGCGGAATCTGCTCGTAAGGTATGGCAACCTGATTCTGAATTTCGTCGGCAAATTTGCCGAGACCAGAACCGAGCACCAGGGCAACCTGCGGTTTTACAGATGTTTTGGCAACGATAAAATCAACGGCCTGCTGAATCTTCGCTTTTAATTCCATGTCATTCCTCTTGTGGCAGAATCGCGCATCAGATGCGGCAGAAAAGCGTAACACAGCCCCCGACCGCTTGTCAACGCAACACAAACCGGATGTTAATGCAGGCCAGACCCCGTAAAAATTTCAGGGGGCAACTGCCAGAATGCGACCGGCAAGGTTCAGATAGCTGCTTTTCGGAAACTGCTGGCGCAGCATCGCGTAGACGCGGTCTGCTTCGGGCCTGTTGCCAAGTTCTGTAAGAATGCGGATGATGTAATAAAGCGCGCCTTCCTGCACTGCCTGGTTACTCGATGTTTCGAAAGCCTTCTTGAAACCGAAATAAGCCTTGGTAACCAGCCCCATTGCATATTCTGAATAGGCGCTGAGAAATTCATAGCGGTCGACCGGCACGTTGCGCGGATCTGGCCTGAACTGTTTCAACAGCTGCAGTGCCCCTTGCGGGTTTCTTTCCTGAATGTAACATTCAGCCAGCAGATAGGCGGCTTTCTGAAATTCACTGTCGTTAAGACCACCATAAAGAGCATCGGTAAGTGCCAGCCGGGCCGACAAAAACTCACCCTCGTCGAAAAATCGTATGCCGCGCTGCAGGTTTTCCCCTGAGGCGACAGGTCTGACGTTGTCGAGCAGCGTATTTTTGATGAAATCAGCCGCATACTGGTTCATCACCTCTTCAGTGAGACCGTTGAAGCATACTGACAGTTCCTGGCCAATGTCACCCGACTTCATAAGCCTCTTAACAAAGCGATGCAGAGCGCTGCTGCCGAAACTTTTCAGCAGAAACCTTATCTTAAGATAATTTTCGACGTATTTTTCGAGAGAAATCGGGTTACCATCGATGTTTTCGTCTTCACCGCCGATGGCGTTGATATCGAAGCCTCGCCGCGTAAGCGCTTTGATACGGGCAAGTCCCTGATCAGCAGCATGAACGGCGGTGCCTTCCTTGATCCACATTGGCAGAGAATCATATTCTTTCAGACCCATCGCATCAGCCATTACCGCATGCGTCATTTCGTGGGTCATCTCTTCGAGAAGCGTTGCCTGACCGTTTATCAGAAAATCGAGATCGATGTGAATATAATGAACGATGGTGCGGTTTGCAGTTCGAATCGACTGGCGTTTTCCCCGCAGTCTGAAACCTTTGTAGGTAAGGTGGTCAGAAAACATGACGACAACGTACATCTGCTCGCGTGCCGGAATACCCAGCGATTTTTCGATGCGCTGAAAGGATTCCTGGTAGACGAAGGGCAGATCGGCGAGAATCTTCGCATAACCCGGGTGACTGCGAAACTTGCCTGAATAACTGGTATCGACATGCAGCACCGCTTCTGAAACCAGAGGCAGCAGCAGAACAAAAGCAGCTGTGGCAAACACAGCAGACAATATTCTATTCATTCGTCTACTCACCTGCGGCTTCTCCATTCACTGATCCATTCTGGTCAGGAACCGTAATTTCGGTTCCGAGTTTATCGGCAACCTGGCTGCGGGCTTCATAGATCTGCCCGAACAGGTTATGGTCGGCGGCGACTTCAGGTCTGGCAAGCAGGCTGTCAAAGGTCTGCAGCGGCATTTTCAGCATGCCATTGGCCTGCAGTATCATCGCATAATGAAAATCCACTTCGGGCGAAACTTCGCTGCGCCCCTGAAAAATGTTATTCATTATTTCCAGAGCTTCGGCATACATCTTGTTTTTGTAAAGAGCCCAGGCAAGAGTATCTAAATTAAAAATCATGCCGGGCATGATATCTGTCGACATGCGCGCCATTTCTAGCGCCTGTGGCAGATCCTGATTCAATTCAAGCAGCGTATAGGCAAGATTGTTCAGTACAAGCGGGCTATTGGAAGCATATTTGAGTGAATTTCTGAAAGCTTTGACTGCCCCGGCATAGTCGCGATATTTGAGATGCAGATCGCCAAGATGCTGCCAGAGATAGGCATCTTCGGGAAGCAGGGCTGCGGCTGATGCTGCTGCCGCGATTGCCTCTGCGCCGCGTCGCTCGAGATCATAGGCAGAACTGAGACGAAAATGATACAAAGAAGCTTTAGGCTCAAGCTTAACGGCCTTTTCAAGATGCACTGCCGCCTCGCCAGCCGAAAAGTCAGAGTGCTGGCCGTCGACAATCGCCACTCCCCTCATAAAATGCAGAGGTGCATAATCAGTGTGCTTCTGCAGAGCGTTGTCAGAAACCGAGGCGGAAAGCCCGGTCGCGTCGAGATCATAGAGAATTCTTGCCTGCACCAGAAACCTTGCAGGTTCAGAAAAAGAGAAATGCATAATAACGGCAGCAGCAAAAACCACTGCCGGAATCAAACTCACGGAATGCTTGAGCAGCAAAGCAGCTGCCGGCGAATTCACACTCTCAGGAAATCTGACAGCTCTGGCCCTGGCAGAAACCGACAAAATACCAATCAGCAATAAGGGCAGATAAATGACACCGAACATTTCTGCCCGGGCCTGCATGAATGCAATCGGACCAATGTTGTGTAAAACTTCGCCAAGCAGCAGAATTTCGAGGTGATAAACCAGAAAACCGCAGACAAGTGCCTGTAAAACTCCGAAAAAGCCCGCCTGCCAGTAGCTGGCCGGCAGCACCGGCAAAGAGAAGAGCCAGACCAGCAGAGCAAAAATGCCGGCGGCGCCGATAAATGCAAAAACCAGAGCCCCGGCAAACAGCAGACCTGAATCTTCAGGCGATGAAACGCCGAGCTCGTAACTCAGTGCCACACAGAACAGCACGAGAAAAAGTGGAGTCAGGAAAAACAGCAGACGCTCACGCCGGCTCTGTACAGGTTGGCTGACCGGTGCACCGCAGACACCGCAGTACATAAGATTTGAGGAAACTGGCTTGCCGCATTCGGGGCAGTTCTTCAATCAGCTGACCTCGTGAAGTTCTCCAACGAAACACTTCTGCATCATTGAATCGATCGTGGCGATATCTCTGGTCTGGCCAAGCACCCACATCAGCTTGACCATCGTCGTTTCCGGGGTCATGTCCATCGCCGGTATGGCGCCGGCATCGAGAGCTGCCCGACCGACCTGATAAAGTTCCATTTCGGTCGAACCGACGATACACTGCGTGCAGACGACTACCGCCACACCACGCGCTATTGCTGCAGTAATGGCAGGAATCAGGCTTTTCTCACCGGTCGGAATATTGCCGGCGCCATAGCCTTCGATGACGATGCCGTCATGCGAGCTTGCGAGATATTCGATGACTTCAGGTTTAATGCCCGGGTAAACAGGCAGCATTGCAACATTTTCGTTTAAAAAAGGCCTGTAGAGTGGTTTTCTACGACTGCGCAGCCTGGCGAAATCGCTGAATTTTATTGAAAGCCCGATAGTGCCAAGCGGCACATCATTTACCGAAATAAAAGCCTGCATATCGAACACCGACATTTTCTTGGCGCGGGAGCCCCTGATAATCAGGGTGCCAAAGACCACCGCCACCTCAGCAAGGTCAGAGATAGCGACCCGCACGGCATTGATCAGATTGCTACGGCCATCTGAGCCAATCTCTTCGAGCGGCACCTGAGCGCCGGTGATGATTACAGGTTTATTGAGTTCCTGCAGCAGAAACGACATGGCCGAAGCTGTGTAACAAAGCGTGTCAGTTCCGTGTGCGACAACAAAACCGGCGTAGTCGTTAATGCGCTGAAAGATGGCCTTGCTGAGAGTAAGCCAGAAATCTGGCGTCAGATTGCTTGAATCGACGTTGGCCACCGACACCACATCGATGTCTGCCAGCTGCTTCAGCTCAGGAATCGTTGCGATAAGGCTGGCCGCGTCTTCGCACGGGCACAGTTCGCCACGCGGGCCACGCAGCATGGTAATAGTGCCACCGGTTGTCACCAGCAGAACTTTCGGCTTGACGCCACGGCGCTCGTTTACTGTCATATCGCTTGCCTTGTCAGAATTTGTATTCGATACCGAAATGAACGTCACGCTTATCGACCGCATCATCGATGCGCAGTTCGAAACGGATGTTGTCGGTCATCAGGTAACTGCCCTTGAGTCTGACTTCAGAATCGGTGGTATCGATGAAATCGACACTGAGCTGAATCGGCTTGCCAAGATAGTAATCGAAGCCAAGACCAACTTTCGAGCTGATGATACCGCCTCTCTTAACCAGATTGGTATCAGCACCACGGGCAACCATGAGGTTGAAGTTGTCGTCGCCGCCGATGTCTTCGACACCGATGCGGTAGAAGGTCTTGTCGCTCGGGTAGAGATCGACATTGAGGTCAGAGATGAAGGTTTCGGTTTCTTCGCGGTATCTGAGCAGATACTTGAAGTCGATGCGGGTCTGACGGATGTTGAGGAACACCTTGTCGACGGCCTGCGCCAGTTTATGAGCATCATCGAGGCCGGTATTGATTTTCTTGCGGATTTCCTTGTCGGCCACGATTTCTTTGACTTCGCGGGTGATTTCTTTTGCATTGTCAGATGCATCGCGCAGAGACTCGATGGTGCTGCGCAGATCGTCAGTCATCTTGTCATTGCTGTTCAGCTTGGCAATCATATCGTCAAGCCGATCGGTAGTGCTTCTGACGTTGGCGATGATTTCCTTGAAGTCTTCGCGGCTGTCTTCGGTAATGCTCGACAGACGGTCACTGAACAGTCTGAAGTTGGCAACGACCGACCTGATATCTTCGCGGTTCTTCTCAATTTCGCCATCGACGCGGTGCAGAATGTTGTCGAGGCTTTCGACAATGCGATCACTGCGGTTACGCACCGAAGCGATAATTTCGTTCATCTTGTCAGATGCAGAGCGGGCGTTGCGGAACATGACACGGGTATTTTCCTTGAGTTCCGGGTCGCCGATGATATCCTTGGCCGATGCAGTCAGCTCCTGGAGCTTCTGAATCAGCACATTACCCTGTTCGAACAGTTCGTCCATGCGCGTCGGGTCGGTGCCCGCCACAATTTCGCCATCTGAAACATAGGGGGAAGTGTAATCGCGGGTCGGCATGATTTCGACAAATTTTTCACCCATCAGACCTGCAGTCGAGATCGTAAAGGTGCTCTTGCGCCTGATGTGCAGCTTTTTATCCTGAATATAAACGTAAACATAGACCTGGTCGTCACGAATCTCGATCGTGGTTACCTTGCCGATCTTAACGCCCGACATCGAAACGGTCGAACCTTTGCTCAGGCCGTTGACAGAATAGAAGCTGATGACAAAGTTGTAGCCCTGTTCGGAAAAGCTGAAGTCACCAATAATGAAGACCATATACGACAGCAGAACTGCCGCAATTAATGTCATGATTCCAACTTTGACTGTCGAGTTCATTAGCTTCTCCTGTTTATAGCAGAGTCATCGGACCCTGCGCCTCGCCCCGGATAAACTGCTGTACGATCGGGTTCGGCGAATTGATGATTTCTTCGCGGGTTCCTATTTCAACTATCTGGCCGCCAAAATGCAGAGCAATGCGGTCGCAGACACGATATGCCGACTTAAGGTCATGGGTAACGACGATCGAGGTTACCCCGAGCCTTTCTTTGAGACTGAGATGCAATTCGTCGATGGCCGAGGTCATGATCGGGTCAAGACCGGTGGTCGGCTCATTATAAAGAATTATTTCGGGTTCCATGGCGATGGCACGGGCCAGGCCGACGCGTTTTCGCATACCACCAGAAAGTTCTGAAGGCATGAGATAGTTCGTGCCCGGCAGACCGACCATTTCGAGCTTTTCTGAGACGATGTGATGTATCGCCCGGTTAGAAAGGCTGGTATGGCGCCGCAGACCAAATGCGACATTTTCCTCGACATTGAGCGAATCGAACAGAGCTGCAGACTGAAAAAGCATGCCCATGCGCATACGCAGCGCATCGAGTTTTTTCTGTTCGTAGCGGGTGATATCTTCGCCATCGATAATCACCTGGCCGGCATCGGGTTTCATCAGTCCGATGATATTTTTGAGCAGTACGCTCTTGCCGCAGCCCGATGGCCCGAGAATGACCAGCGATTCGCCGTCGTAGATTTTCAGGTTCACGCCTTTGAGAACCTGCTTCGGGCCGAAACTCTTCTGTAGATTTGAGACGATAATCATTGCAGATATGCCGTGTTAAAGTTGTTGATGCCTACTGTGAGAAAATAGTTGACCGCGAGAATCATCATGATCGAGACGACAACCGCGCTGGTGGTGCTCTGACCGACGCCTTCTGCACCACCTTCGGTGGTAAAACCTTTGTAACAGCCGATAATTGCGATTATGCCACCAAAGATCATTGCCTTGAAAAGGCCGCCCATCAGATCCTGGATCAGGAGCATGTGCAGAATTGAATCTTTGAACGAAATCAGGGTCAGACCGATCTGATGCACCGCAACGATAGAGCCGCCGATCATGCCAACCACGTTGGTAAAAATTGTGAGCATGAACAGCATGATGGTGCAGCCCCAGAAGCGCGGGACAACGAGATAATCGACCGGATTGGTGGCCAGGGTTTCGAGGGCGTCGATCTGTTCGGTGATTTTCATGGTGCCGATCTCGGCGGCGATGGCGCTGCCTACCCTGCCCGCAACAACGATCGAGGTAAGAATCGGCGCCAGCTCACGTGCCATGGCCAGGCTGACGACGCCGCCGACATAGCTTTGCGCGCCCATCTGAGCAAACTGATACCCGATCTGAACGACAAGAACCGCGCCGGTCGATACGCCGGTAATCGCGACCATCGATAATGAGTCGACGCCAATGCGCGACATCTGATCGAGAAGGTTTTTGAATGAGAAACGGCCGGTTTTGAGGTTGTGAACTGTCCAGTAGATGGTCTGCATGAACAGAATGCTCATGCTGCCAATTGCTTCGACAAAATCTTTTACAAGTCGGTTGAACAAGGTCATTCCTCGCTGAGGGTAAGGGTTGTGTCGACCCGGCCGGTTACCACAAGGTTGGTGGGCTGAATTTCAAAGTCTTTACCGTTCAATTTAAGTTTCTTGGTTTCATCGCCTTCGGCGGTCAGCTGAAAGAGAATGTCCGAGTTTTTCGGCGAATTGACCCAGCTGCGGATAACCGCGTCGAAATCACCGGGCAGGGCTTCGTCAGAGCGTGAATCTCTGCCGGTCTTGCTTTCGCGCGAATCAGCCGGCACATCGACGTCTTCGACCTTCATGTTGAGGCCATAAACTGAAAGAGTGAGGTTTTCGCGGCCAATGTCGTGCGGAATCGGCAGTTTAACCTTGCGCACAAACTTCTTTTCGCGGAAAGGGCGCAGTGTAACTTCAACATCGAGAACCCCGCCGCTTGAAACCGACGAATTCTTGATTTCGACCTTTTCGATAGAAAGTGTGCGGCGCCGGGTTTCGACTTCGATTTTCAGCAGCAGTCTGGTCGGCATCACTTCCTCGTGCTCGCTTTCGGTGACCATATCCATCAGGCTGGTCACTTCATTGATCAGTGCCTGAACGATGTCAGTGCGCGAGTAAAACATGTTTTCGCGGCGGAAATTGTATTTTTCGCCCTTACGGTTTGAACAGTCGAGGGAAACGCCCATGAGTGCGGTTCCGGGGCCGGCCCGGTCGATTACCCCTTCAAGAGCCTGAATCAGAGTTGATTCAAGAACCATGACGAAAACCGAGGGGTCTCTGACGATCTGGTAGTTGATGCTGCGGTTGATCTGCAGATTTTTGTCGAATACGTCGATCTGCACCGGCACCATTTCTGGCAGACGGCCGATTTCGCCGCTCAGGCCCTTTTCGCGGTCCTGGGTTATGACTCCGAGCATTTCGGTCGGAGCACCGATCTTGAAAGGCATCTGCACGCTTGAAAAGGAATGGTGAATGTAGGCACCGGTGAGCAGAAACGAGACGGCGCCCTTTTTGAGGAACGGGTGGGCCAGAGCCAGAATGCGCGGGCCACTGCGGTGTGTAACCGTTCCGAGGGTGGTCATGTTGATATCGCCGCGGGCAAGCTGAATGCCGAGAGCCGAACCCGGCTCGAAAGTTTCAGCGGTAGCATCCTGACGTTCGATGCCATCGAGGTCTTCTTTACCTGGTAAAGCACCTTTGCGGGCAATAATTACATTTTTTTTCTGCAATTTGGATTTAAGAACATCGGCGGCACGGCCGTAGAGACCTTCAATATAGACATCGACCGAAGCCTGTTGAAATACGGCTTCGCCGGCGGCCGGTCTGATAGCATGGGCAATATCGAAAGGCGCCTCTAAAATGGCAGAAACGGGGTTACCTCCGAGCTGCAGTGGTGCTTCCGGAATCCAGCGTCTGATAAGATTGTCGACCCCGGTATCGGAACAGGCCATATCGGGGTATGACCAGATTTCAAGCATTTCCTCTATCGGGGTTACCAGACCAACAGTATGATCGGTCATAATCCAGCCGGAACTGATACCACCCATAAGCTTGCCATCGATGTAAACCGGGCTGCCGCTCATGCCGGCTGCGATACCGCCGGCCCTTTTTATCACTTCGCCGCTGACCTTTACCAGAATTGATTTGCCGTTGATCAGAACGTTTTCGTTTACTTTGTTATTGGCCAGAATACCAAGAACCTCGACATCGAAGGTTTCAATCTTACGGCCAAGTACGACAGTTTTACCAAAGCCTTTCATGCCGACTTTGACATCTTTGAGACGCAAAATATCGACATTCTGTGCAAAGGCCAGACTGGCATTTCCGAAAAGAAAAGCCAACATCAGAAGAACCGCGACGCAGACCCGATGCTCAGCAGAAAGCATTGACATACCCATTTTGAATGGCCACACCTTTTTCCTAAAAACCTCTGAAACCGGGCAGTTTATCTGTCCCAAAATCGAGACATCAAAACTGTTACACAACACCCGGTCAGAAATCTATCGGCATGATACAGCCTAAACAATAGTCGGGCAATAGCATTTTCTTAATAACCGTGAAGAGAAGAAAAAAAAAACCGAATTGTGTTTTTTTACGGGCTACCTGGCAGAAATGAGAATGCCGTTTGAGATTCTTCTCTCATGACCGTCTGATGGGCTGTTCACCGTGCGACCGCGCACAATCATCGACGAAGAACCGCCACCATCAAGGTTGATGGCATGGCGTGCCCCGAGTGATCTCAGGTAACCGGCCAGTTCATCGAGCTTCATGCCGGCATTGCGCTTCGACCGGCCATCGACGACCACCAGCAGCAGGTCGCCGTCAAAAGTCAGGGCGACTGCGGTTCGCGGATGTCGGCCATGCACGATCGAACTGTCGAATTTTTCTTCTTTGCCATTGATGCTGTTTTTACCATTCTCGACCAGGCGTGGGCCACCGCAGACGGCGTGCCTGATAGTATCCCAGGGTCGATCGATCGAATAGTCGAGTTCGACTGACTGCCCGAGTTTGAGGGCAGCAAGCTCCGAGGCCTTTTCCCCGCCTGCGGATACTACGACACCGTCTGGCGGAATGAGCGCATCGCGGTCGTGAATCCCGACAATCTTGCCTTTGACCAGCACCAGTTCAAGACCTTTTTCGTCGGTCATGGTGCTGCGCGAGTATTCTGGCGTAAAAACAACCAGGTTACCGCCACGGCGCGGCTGGTTAACCGCGTCGATCTTAAGCGAAAGACCACCAGAGCGCAACGTGCCCGAAAAATCAGGGTTGCCGAAAATAAGCGTATCATCTTCGGTGACACCGAAAACTGAGCGTTTGTAAAGGGGCGAGCTGATGAGGCGGCGATTGATGATCAAGGTGCCGATCGGGTCGCCGCGCGAGGTGAAATAGGCACCGTTTATTGCTGCCACTGCGTTATAGCGCCTGGCCATCGACGACAGAACCTCTTTCTGGGCAATACCCTCGTTGGCAAGTGCCGGAAACACGCTGACATTGTCAGAAAAGGGCTCAACTCTGAGAATATGTACATCTGAACACCGTTCACCAACTTTGGCGCGGTCGCGGTAGTAAGTCAGGCCATCGGCGATCTTTTCGCCACTTTTGATAGCGAAAGCCGCATTTTCAAGCTGATAAGGCACGCAAAGGCGAAAAACTCCCGCCGTTTCAGAGGCGATATATGGGTTGCCAATACGGCCACCGGCAGCAAAAACCATTTCAGAGTAACTGCCACTGTGATAAAGAGAAAACTTTGTCAGTTTTTTCTGCAATTTATCAAGCTGCTCAACTGTTAAAGGGCTCACTGCGGGCATAAGGCGCATCGTCAGAAGACGGCCGCCCTGATTGCGCTTGAGAATTTTCACTTCACGCGACAGGGTAAATTCAACAATTTCAAAAGCCTCTTCGGTTCTGATGTTTACATCGAGAACTACCGGGCTGGTGGCCAGCTTAGATTTTTCAGCAGGTGCCGACGCCGCATCTTCGGACTCAATACCCTCTGGCTCGGGCATCTGGTCTTCGCTCATCATTTCGATAGCGCGGTCGGCACTTACCGGGCCGTGCTTCTTCATGTCATAGAGCTCTTCATGCTCTTCAACATCTTTATAAACAGCATTTTCGGTCTGCAGAATCGCACCGACCAGAAATATCTGGCCGATCAGCAGCAGCATGACCAGTTGTTTAAAAGTCTGACGGATAACAAAACCTCTGATAAATTAGATTCCTGAAAACCTTATCGGCTTTTACCGCCGCAAACTTTAAAAATTGTTACAGGAGCCAGGGCAGACGCTTACTTAATTATCTCTGTTTGCCCTGTTACAGAAGCAGTATCACTGATCGCCTGAAAATCCCGGTGCCTCTTCGTTGGGCGGCGCAGCGCCGGCAGATGCCTGCACCGCATAGTAAAGGGCAAGACAGAGAAGCATCGAAGCAAAAATATGCATCATGAAAGCAATTTCAGTGCAATAATTTAGCAGACCAATTGTTTTCAGCAGATAAAACCAGTCGTGCTGAACCTTGCCAACCCCGAAAAGCGGCAGTTTGCCAGCTTTGGCATCACCCAGGTAGACCGCTGAATACATAAGACTCTCGGCAAACCAGAACAGGCAGAGGCTCGCACCAAACCTGTCGCGCTGAAAAAACAGATGACAGGCGAACATCAGAGGCACCAGCAGCTGCAGAAGCGTGCCGCCGGCAACCATAAGAAAGCGGTTGCCCGTAAGCCCGAACAGAACATGCCCGCCCTCATGGATCAGCAGATTGGCGCCGTCGATAAAATGATACTGATAGTCAATCATCAGCCACAGCGCATAGGGCACAAGTGCCAGAGCAATAATCAGACGTATTTTCATCCGCTGATTATACAATACCTCCAGGCCTTCGCCATAAATTTGACGGGGCGTCAGATTTTTGACGCAGATTTGGGCTGCAAAGCGTCAAATTTCTGACACGGCAGCAATAATCATCAGCATTTTCCCCTATTGATGCGTGTTTATAAATCTGGCACGGGTGTTGCAATGAACAGAGTAAGTTCAAAATCCGGAGGAAAATATGAAAAAGCTTCTCACTGTTATCGCTCTTATGGCTGCTCTTCTCGTTCCCGTAATGGCTTCGGCCGAAGAAACCCCGGCAGATGCAAAAAAGGGCCCGGCACTTGAAAACCGCAAAGAAGTGACCGCTGACCAGATGATTTCGCGCATCGAAGGTCGCAAAGCCAAGATTCTTGAAAAAATCAAAGAAAGATTTGAAAAGCTCAACGAAAAACTCGCCGGTTTCGAAGGCCGCATCGACAAAATCTCAGCCCGCAAAGAAAAACGCGCCCGCAAAGGCGGCGAAGGTAAAATCGAAGGCGATGCCACAGAAAAGCCGGCAATGAGCGAAGAAAAAAGCAAAGAACGCAAAGAAAAGGTCACCGAACGCTATAACAAGTTTAAAAAGAATATCGAAACCCGCCGCGACGAAATGGCAAAGCGCCAGGAAGAAAACAAGGCGAAGTTTCTTGCCCGCATCGAAAAGTTCAGCCAGGCCGACAAGGACCGCGTCATCGCTGCCCAGGAAAAAATGCAGAGTGAAGTGCGCGCCGAAGTGTCGAAACTCGCCGATGAAGCGCTGAAAAAACTTGAAGCAACCTACCAGAAGATTATGAGTCTGTAAGGCCCGTCAGTCGTCGCCTTCACCAAGACCAAGCTTCTTCATTCGATATAAAAGCTGGGTTCGCGGAATCTTAAGGATCTCTGCGGCCCGGCTTTTTGTTCCGCCGGCTTTTTCAAGGGCGGCTACAAGCATGCGCCGTTCCAGACTTTCCAGTGCCGCGGTCAGACCGACTTCTGGGTTTTCATTTTCAATTGCCGCCGGGGATACAAACCCGGTCCTGGCAGGCTCTGCCTGAGCCTCTTCTGAACGATCAGGCTGCAACAGAAATTTTGCTTCGATATCGCGGCCCTCTGAAAGAACAGCTGCCCGTTCAAGGGCATTTTTCAGCTGCCTGACGTTTCCGGGCCACTGCATAGCGGCAAGGCGTTCTACTAGGCTGTCAGGAATGCGCAGCGAAGGCTTGCCCAGTTCGCGGGCAAGACGATCCAGCAGACTGCGACAAAGTTCAGGAAAATCATCTTTTCGCTCGCGCAGCGGCGGCACCAGAATATTGAAAACACTGAGTCGATACAGCAGATCTTCGCGAAAACGCCCCGCGGCAACCATCTTTTCG
>JAKQKW010000239.1 GCA_029560455.1 Candidatus Rifleibacteriota bacterium | reverse complement strand
CTACCTGGGCTTAATCGGAGGCTGCATGAATGGCTGGCGACTTATAACAACACGCCACATAGCGGAATCGAAATGCAAAGCCCGTTCATCAAACGATCAGTTATCGAAAATTCCTGCCGCGAACTTCCGCCAGCAGCCAATATCGATTCGATGTTCATGCAGCAGCGAAACTGCAGGGTTTACAAAGATGGCACCATCAGGCTGCAGGGAATGATATTCGAAACGCCAGAGGCCGCAAAAGGCAGCAGAGAAGAAGTCTACTACTATCCATGGGATCTGACGCAGGTCTTTTATTCAGAAAAGCGCCTGCCTGCAAAGCTTATTGATAAACAGCTGAATGCAAGACGCTTTGAAAAGCCGGGCAGATAATAAAGGAGCAGACATGACAAAGACAGTAACTATGAGTGTAAATGAATTCTTTGGCTGGAAAAATCACCCGTTTTCCGATCTGGCAGACCAGTATGACGACATAATGGTCAGACACGACCAGGAAATCTTGAGGCGTGCTGTTGAGTTGCTCAAAATCGGCAAAAGCTTCGCAATTACAGGTGGTTCAGGGTTAGGTAAGACAACATTAACCCGGGCAATCATCAAAACCCTTGATCCCCGCAACTACCAGGTCATGTGGGTGCCGTATACCGGCGCAAACCGCAGCGGCATTCTAAGAATGCTGGCAGAAAAAACCGGAATAGAATTAACCAGAAAAGGACTGCCGCCGCTGGCCAAGCTGCAAAAGCACATAGCTGCCGAACAAAAAGATCGTGGCGCGCCGTTTCCGATTATCGTTGTCGATGATGCACAGCACCTCGAAAATGAGTCTCTGATGGATCTATGTGCAATACTCACAAATTCAGAAGACAACAGAGTCATAATGGCGGTAATTCTTGTCGGCGACGAAAATCTCGACAGAACGCTGCGACTTAGCAGTCAGAAGGCCGTTTCATCAAGACTGGCCTGTGTATTCAAAATGAAGTCACTGGTTCATGAAGACGCAAAAAACCTGTTGAGCCACCGCATGGAAAAAGCAAAAGCACCTCAAAATTTATTCGACAAGGAAGCATTGGAACTCGTCACCGCCAACTGCGGCGGAAACAGAAGGGAGCTTATGAAACTGGCATTTAATTTATGTATGGAGGCGCATCTGCGCAACGAAAAGGTCATTACAGCAGAAATGATCATGTCGACAGAATATATGCAGGCAAACGGGTGAAGCGGAGATAACGGGTGGGAACCCGGCATCAAGGAATAACCCGGGCGGTATACGGTCTAGAGGTCCGCTGGCAAACAGCGGGCCTCGCTGTCGCTTCAAATAGTTCTCGAAAATGCACCCTGCTCATGGTAAAATTCTCTGAGAAAATACCGGGACGCTTCGTTGAGAATCAACAATTATGGCTACCACGGCCAATACGAAAACGAAACTAACATTTCGCGGGGACATCGCGAATCACTCTGGCGGCGCAGCACAGAAAACCAGATAAACAAATACGTCAAACCAATTCTCGAGAAACAGTGCTGGCGCGTTTACCACTTTCACGACACCTGCCGCAACGCCAGGGTAAAATGTGAACACAATCTTTCCAGCAACAAAAATCTGCAATACGATGCCGCCAATCTCGCCGCCTTTCTTTATCGTCTCAAAAACCATTTTTCAGACTGTTACCGGCAGATAGTCGATACCGTTCAACTGATTGCCCCTTATTTCGCCGATTTCGAACTCGAACCCAACGAAGGAAATACTGAACAGATAATCCTGCGCTGGAAGCAGAAGAACTGCGACAACATATTCAATGCTTCTCAGCTTTCTGACGGCACACTCCGCTTCATCTGCCTCGCCACCCTTCTTCTGCAACCCGAAAAACTGCAACCAGCAACGATAATTATCGATGAGCCGGAACTCGGTCTGCATCCCTATGCAGTCACCATTTTTGCAGAACTGGTTAAACAGCTGTCTGCAACAAAGCAGATAATACTCTCGACCCAGTCAATCGAACTGCTGAACGAATTCAGCCCGGAAGACATCGTTGTCGTGGATAACATCGATGAAAGCTCTTCCTTCCGGAGACTTGAACCGGAGGAACTTAAAGACTGGCTCGAAGAGGACTACTCCCTCGGCGAACTCTGGAACAAAAATCTTTTGGGAAGTACACCGCCGACTTACCAATGTAATGCACAAAGTCACACCACAACACAGTATTAAAAGTATCAATTCAATAGCGTTTGTTGACCTTGAGGTTGATTCTGATGGGCAGAATGTGCTTGATTATG
>JAKQKW010000288.1 GCA_029560455.1 Candidatus Rifleibacteriota bacterium | reverse complement strand
GATTGAAATGGCTGGCCCTGCTCCGTTGGCTCCTGCGGTTGAGTATTCCTGATAGTTTATGCAGTTGATCGTATAGTGATGGTCGCCGCCTTCAAGCCCGCTCCAGCCAACATCTCTGAAGTCTTCGGCAGTTTCGAAGGTTTTTGTTCTTCTCTGAGAATAAGGCGTGGTCTGGGTAACGGTGAAATTGCGCAGCGGGCGACCGGTGATTGCGTCAATCGGGTAGCCCTTGAGGCTGCCTTTGACCAGATCAGAAGTTTTAGAAATTTTGATTACCGGAGCAGTAACGGTTTCGCCGTTATTTACATTAACGCTGGCCGCAGGAGTGTTTACCGTATCTGAACTCTGGCCTGTGGCAAGTGAGTAGCCATACTTTTCTACGAAAAGGTTCCATGAGCCCTTGCTTAAATCACTCATGACGAAAGAACCATCGCCACCAGTATAGACAGTCTTGTTTTCGTGTGCGCCTGTAGATGTAGTTCCGGCACCTCTTACCAGTACTTCAGAAACCGGCTGGTTATTGGCCGAGTTAATGACGTAACCTGTGATAGTTCCGCCCTGAATACCAAGAGAGCCCTTTTCGCAACCAGTAAAAATGATACTGGCGAGCGTCAGGACGAAAAGCAGCAGCCAGCGCCCTTTTGCTGTGGTTTGATGTTTCACCATCGTTGCCTCCATAAAAGTGTAGAAAATATCTCAGCAAGTCTATCGACAATTGCAATGACAATCTGAACACTTTTTTTCTTAAATTTTCTTATTCAGGGTCTGGTGAGAAAGCTTTTTCTTCATTCTCCGCGTTTGCTCAGCCTGAGCACGGGCTAGAGGAAATATATCAGAGCTTGAATTCCGCGACTCGTATATGACAGATGACTGCTCCACTGATTATTTGTTGCCCGTTATCTGCGAAAAAAACTTCTTTCTGCCGGAGGGTTAATTTTTTGTTCGGATACGCCGATTAGGTAGTGAAGCCGACTCTTTTAAGAACTTTGCTGGAGGCGTAATTATGAGTAGAGAAAGGCGGAACCCGATGACTTTCGGGATTCTGATGGCACTTTTTCTGGTGCTGCTGAGCAGCCTGGTAGGGTGCGAAAATGGGACCCTTGGCCTCAAGGGTGGGAGTATTTCTGGAACGGTTGTTGACAGCCGGACACTTGCCGGCATAACCAATGTCAACATTACCGCGATGGCAGGTACTGAAGCCAACAAGGCCACCAAATACACCACTTCCGACTCGAATGGTAACTTTCATTTTTCGAGCATGCGTGCCGATGAATGGACTCTTACCTTTGACAAAGTCGGCTATTCACCGATTGACACAACTGCTTCGGCAGCGGTCAAGGTGGTGGTCGTCAACAATGAAAGCCGGCAGGTTCCTCAGGTCAGAATGGACCAGACCTTCGTCAATCAGTATGTGACTATCAGAGGCACTCTCAAGGACGCCACCAATGGTACGATCATTACATACGGTAATGCTCAGTTTCTTTTCGGCAAGGAATCATTCAGCAATCGCCTGCCGACAGAATTTACCACCGGCTTCAGAATTCCAGCATCGACCGGGCCCCTCAATGTTCTGGTCACGGTGGCGGGTTATGTAACCGCAACCATACCTCTGACCGACGCGGTTACCGATAGAGACCTCGGCACCATATCATTGCAGCCTGAAACCTACAAAATCGTGGGTCGCTGGGTCGACGTGCCCGGCTGGGTATTTGCTGACAAGGCTCAGGCAACTGTTTTTGCCCGTTCCGGCAGCCGCATTGTCGCGATGGCTTCATCGACTCTCGATGCACAGCAGTTTGAGCTCAACGGTATTCCCAAAGGCCTTTCGGTTACCATTGACGCCGAAATCAAGGGTTATCGCATGAATTCACCCATTTCGGTATATCCGAACGGCGACTTCCAGGGAACCATATATCAGACATTCTCGCTGAAAAACAATTTCTCGGCGATCATGCGCGAAGTCAGAGTCGTTTACAGCAACGCCGCTCTCGGCACCAATGACCGTGTCGGCGCTTACTGCGAAGAAACCGGCACTCGCTGGCCCGAAACGATTCTTACCAACCCGACCGGCACTGCGCTCGGAACGCCTGAAATTGTCGATCTGGGCACTCAGTATATGCCGACAGGCTACACCTTCACTTTTGTCGGTTACATTGTCGAACAGGGCGATTCAAAGCGCACTGTTTCGAAACTTATCAACGATGACGGCGCCGAAGCCCAGATCGTATCAATTCCATGAGGTTAAACATGCAAAGAAACTCTTCTCATTCAGCCGGGAGGTTTAATATTATGAATCTGAGATTCTGGGGTGGCTGGTTTCTGGCAATAGCCGGCATCAGCATTTTACTGACGATGGGTTGCGAAAAGGGCGCTCTGGGCGTTAAGCCTGCCACAATTGTCGGCCAGGTTGTCGACAAGGACAATCCTTCGCTTCCGGTGGTCAATGCAGTAGTCAGAATGATTTCCAAAGAAGCGGTCGGCACTTCTGAACTGGTACAGGGCAACAACTTTGTTTCTGCCGTTACCGGTGCTGATGGCAAGTTTGTTTTTGAAAGCGTTCAGGCTGACAATGTTGTTTTCGAGTATTCTGCTCCGGGATATGCCAGCGAAATCTATCCGAAAGCCCAATCGGACGAAGAAGAGGGTGGCGGCACCACTGCAGAAATCGAATTTGTAAGTATCCGCAGCGGCGCCTTTGTTGATCTGCGCATGCTGCCACTGCAGAAGTTTTCGAATCCGCTGCCGGCATCGATCAACGTTAGAATCGATCTGATCGACGGCATGACTAAAAGCCCGATTCAGGGGAACTTCTGGTGCAGCATCAACGGTGCCTATGCAACTGCAACCGCAGACGTGCTGAGAAGTGTGGGCATCGAAAATGTCAAACCGGGATCGACAATTCCAATCAGAATTGGCGAAAGTGTCTCTGGCAGTGCCAGAATGACCTATCTCTCAAGAGAAGATATCAGCGTCAATGGTACCAGCGATGTTTACATCAAGGTAGAGCTCGAACCGGTTACCTACCAGCTATCGCTGCGCTATCTCAATGTTCCGAGCTATATTGTCGGCTCACAGGCAGTTGTCAACTTCTTTGCCGAAATTCCTGCAACACCCGCGAAACCGGCGCAGATTGTCAAGCAGTGGAAGAAACAGAATTTCGAGAACATGGACGTCATCGACCTGCCGGGTCTTTATCTGGCAGATCCGAATGGACTTGATCTTCGCATACAGGTTCAGGGTTATGACGATGAAATCGTGAAATTTGACGGCAATTCTTTTGCTCTCGGACTTGGTGGCACATACCGGCTTGATCTTAACTTCAGACACCCCGATGGCAAGAGCGGTGAGAACAGGCTTGTTTACGGCACGGATGGCACTGTCGTCGGCCTTTTCGACAATCTGAAAAAAAGGAATTTAAGAATCACGGTTACAAACCTGCAGGCCAATTATACTGTTCGTGATGCTTCGGTCATGTTGCCAAATGAAGGTGGCCCGATTTATTCAGGATCTGCTCCACGCACAGCTGCCAACAGTGGCTCTACCGATTCTTACCAGATTTCGGCTGTCGGTTCGGTTTATATTGATTTCTTGAATGTAGCTGTGGGCTATACTCTGCCTTATACTTTTACTGTCAGCGATGGAACCGAGTCTTTCAGCGTCAGCAAATCCAACATTACTATTCCTGAAGAAATCGGCGACACCAATACAAGTTCGACATACAATTTCTCTGTGAACTGGAGTGTTGAATACGATAAGCTTAAAACTGGTCAGTAACTAACACGGGATAGAATACAGCCTTTAAAACAGAAACCCGGCGAGTGATCGCCGGGTTTCTGTTTTGAGTAGTGGTTAAGAAATATCAGATGACCGATGTGCCATTTTTATAGCCGACTTTGAGGTGGGCAGCGATGGTGGCGGCCACATCCCAGAAGCCTTTGCGGGTGCCAAGGTTACGGCCGGGGCGGCCGGGCTGGTAGACAAGAAGCGGTACGGCTTCGCGGGTGTGGTCTGAGCCCTTGTAGGTCGGGTCACAGCCGTGATCGGCGGTAATCAGCAGCAGGTCGTCTTTGTTCATCAGCTTGATGAAATCGCCGAGCCAGACGTCGAAATCTTCGAGGGCCTTTTTATAGCCGGCCACATCGCGGCGGTGGCCGTATTTCATGTCGGTATCGACGAGGTTGGTAAAGATCAGACCGCTTTTGTACTTTGCCATCGATTCGGTAGTTCTGGTCATGCCATCATCGTTGCTTTTCGTGGTTACATGGGGTTCAACACCCTGACCGGCGAAAATGTCGTAGATTTTGCCGATGCCATAGGTGGTGACGCCTTTTGCTTTGAGAACATCGAGCAGGGTTTCGTCGGGAGTCAGACTGAAATCATGGCGGTTGGCGGTGCGGGTGTAACTGCCAGACTTGCCTGTGAACGGGCGGGCGATGACACGGGCGGCGCCAAGATCAGGCGGCTGCAGCATGTCTCTGGCGATCTGGCAGATGCGATAGAGTTCTTCGAGGGGAATCACGTCTTCGTGGGCGGCAATCTGAAATACAGAGTCGGCAGAGGTGTAAACTATCGGTTTGCCGGTTTTTACGTGCTCGTCGCCGAGTTTCTCGATAATTTCGGTGCCCGAAGCCGGGTAGTTGCCGAGAGTTTCGCGCCCGATCGCCTTTTCGTATTTCTGCATGAATTCTTTCGGAAAACCATCAGGAAAAACTGGAAAGGCGAAGTCAAGTTTCGCGCCCATCATTTCCCAGTGGCCGGTGGTGGTGTCTTTGCCGGGCGAAAGTTCGTGCATGATGCCATAGGAACCAGTCGGTTCTTTAACCGCCGGAACCCCGGTAATTTCAGCGATATTGCCAAGACCCATCTCCTGCATGTTCGGAACATTCAGACCGCCGGCAGCCTTTGCCAGATTCGGAATGGTGGCGGCACCGACATCGCCGTATTCATGCTGATCCGGCATCGGGCCGATGCCGGCGCTGTCTAATACTATACATATTGCTCGCATTGTGTTTCTTTCCTTAATTTTTAATTTCTGGCGGCAGAAAGCCGCGGGTCGAAATTGACCTTAATATTACATCATATTATAGCACATATT
>JAKQKW010000227.1 GCA_029560455.1 Candidatus Rifleibacteriota bacterium | reverse complement strand
TGTGCCGCAGCTTTGCGCTTTCTTGCCCGCTCTTCTCTGGCTTTCTGCCGCTCTTCACGACGTTTGGCCTCAAGCACCGGGTCACGCGGCGCGGGGCGAAAAAGATCCCAGATCGAGGGGCCGGTGTAAGTGCTGTCGCTGTCAGAAGAACCGGAATAACTGCTGCTCGAACTGCCAGAATAGCTGCTGCTGCCGCTGTCGTAGCTGTTGTTATTATACGAAGAACTGCTGTCGCTGCTGGAAGAGTTATTGTATGAGCTGTTATCCGAACTGTTGTAATTATTGCTGCCGTCATCAACCGGCGTCGGGTCTGGAACATCAGGCACATCCGGAAGCGAGCCGCCGGCCGCATCGATAAGCTGATCCATCGCTCCAGCGTGCAACGCCTCTGGAATTGAACCGGCAAACGCGGCTGCCAGCAAAAATACTGTCAAAGCCCTTTTCAATCGCATATTTTACTCCTGAACATAATCCAGAAAGACTTGCCTGACCAGATTGCGGTTCACAACCAGCAAAGCCGCAACTACAGGCACTATCTTTCTAAATACTCCCATTCAGGCCGCCTGTAAACAATTTTAACCATCACACAGGTTGTATAAACCAGTTACATGAGGCTACGTAAACAGCCCCCGCAGTCTCAGTGGGAAAATGCGGGGGCTGATGCGCTGACAAAAAAACTGAAGTATCAGTTTACAGGGCGAAGCGGCGGAACTTGGCGCGGCGGTTATCGTTGGCGGCAGCTCCAAGCTTTTTGAGATACATGCTTTCGTAATCTTCGAAGTTGCCTTCGAACCATGAAACCTTCGAGTTGCCTTCAAATACCAGCAGATGCGTGCAGATACGGTTGAGGAAAAAACGGTCGTGGCTGATTACCAGCGCACAACCGGCAAAGTCTGAAATGGCGTCTTCGAGCAGTCTGAGAGTACCTACGTCGAGGTCGTTGGTCGGTTCGTCGAGCATCAGCAGATTTCCGCCTGATTTAACGATCTTGGCCAGATGCACGCGGTTGCGTTCACCACCAGAAAGTTCGCCGACCTTTTTCTGCTGATCCGAGCCCTTGAAGCCGAAACGGCCGCAATAGGCGCGTGACGGAATTTTCATTTTTCCGAACTGTACATCGTCGAGACCATCGCTGATTTCGTCGAATACGGTCTTGTCACCGCTGAGAATTTCGCGGTGCTGATCGACCCAGGCGGCTTTGACGGTCGGGCCGACGACGACTTCACCGTTGTCTGGCTTTTCGACGCCGCCAATCATGCGAAACATCGTCGTTTTACCGGCACCGTTCGGGCCGATGATACCAACCACTGCGCCCTTAGGCAGCGAGAAGGTAACGTTTTCCATCAGCTTGTTGCCGTCATAGGCCTTGCTGACGCCCTTGAACTCAACGACCAGATCACCGAGATGTTCGGCCGGAGCAATCTGAATTACGGTTTCATCACCGCGGTCGGCGCTCTTTTCACGGGCGACCAGGTCTTCAAAGTGCGCCAGACGCTCGCGCTGCAGTTCGTGACGGTCGCCGGTGTTCATGCGAATCCACTTCAATTCTCGTTCGAGTGAGCGGCGGCGGGCTGATTCCTTCTTTTCGGAAGCGGCGAGAATCTGCAGTTTCTGGGCCAGCCAGGAGCTGTAGTTGCCCTCGAACGGAATTCCGTGACCGTCTTCGAGTTCAAGAATCCATTTGGTGATGTTATCAAGGAAATAGCGGTCATGGGTCGAGATGATAACAGTGCCCGGGTAGTCTTTGAGATAATTTTCGAGCCAGGCAACCGTCTGGGCATCGAGATGGTTTGTCGGTTCGTCGAGCAGCAACAGGTCTGGTTCTTCGAGCAGAGCACGGCAGAGAGCGACGCGGCGCTTTTCCCCGCCCGAGAGATTGTCGACGATCATGTCGTCGGGCGGCAGAACCAGGGCATTGGCTGCCACATTCAGGCGCGTATCGATTTCCCAGCCGCCGGCAGCGTCGATCTTGTCCTGCAACTGCGCCATTTTTTCCATGGCTTTGTCCATGGCGTCGGGGTCCATTTCGCCCATCGCTGCCGAAATATCTTCGTATTCCTTGATCATTGCAAGGGTGTCGGCAAAAGCGGCTTCGATGTTCTGACGCACGGTTTTGCCCTCTTCGAGCTTCGGCTCCTGCGGCACGAAACCAACCTTGTAGCCTTTTGTCAGTTCGGCCTGGCCGCGGAATTCTTTGTCAATGCCGGCCATAATGCGCAGCACGGTACTTTTACCGGCGCCGTTGGCACCGACGATACCGATCTTGGCGCCCGGAAAAAAGCAGAGATTGATGTCTTTCAGGACCTGTCTGGTGCCGTAAAACTTGTTGAGACCAAGCATGGTGAAAATATATTTGTCAGCCATAAGCCCTCGTTTCGTTGTTAAAAATATGGCGTGATTCTACCTGAAACCGGCAATTATGGCAACCATCGGCAACGCATCGCAACGGGGAGGCTGCGGCAGATAAAAGTGCCGCCAAGGCGCTGGTCATTTAGACCTGGCTACGGTATCGTCCGCCCAATGGCCGAAATTCGACCATACATGACGCCCGTTCCCGTGCCCCCTCCTCCGTAGACGAAGGCCGCCCTGGCGGCAATTTAATTATAGCATCCATACTTCGACTCTTACAAAGTATTATTGATGAATGCGTAAACCAGACAGGTGGTTGCCATAAAGAAAAAACCGGCGCGGCTCAGGGTGAGCGCACACCGGTCTGGCAGTCAGAAATACGGGGCGTCAGAACTCGATGTCGGCGACCTTGAAGGTTTCTTTGCGGTCGGTCAGGCGCAGGGTCACTGAACGCCGCTTTTCGTCATCACGACCGTAGTTGGTGAAGATGTCGACCTGCAGGGTAACGGCGCCGGCCACTCTCTGCGAACTGCTGCCGTAGAAATTCGTCTGAATTTCATACATGCCGGTTCTTGCCTTGCGCAGCATATATTCTTCGGGGCCATAGCCCTGGGTAAGATCGCGCGAAACGAGGCCGCCAATAGAAGTGCGCGGGTAACCGTAATAGGCTTTTTCACCCGATGGCTCGACGACCCAGAGGTCCATGTCGGTGGCGTCGGCATCCCAGGTCATAACGATGCGCAGGTCGACATCGATCGGCTTGAGCAGCCGGGAATCGACCTTGAAGTCTTCAATACCGGCTTTTTTGGCCTTAACGACGAGATTGTTGAGCTCTTCGAGGGCAATTACCTCGATACCGGGGAAACGGCCGTCCCACTTTTTCAGCACAACGTCATAGAGCAGCTCGACGGCACGCTGATATTTGCCCAGACGGCCCAGAACCAGCGCCAGGTCACGATAAGATTGCGGTTCTTCGCGACGCATTTCGAGCACTTCTTCAAAGATCATGGCGCTGATCGCCAGTTCTTCGAGCTGAGCGAGGCGGTGCGCCAGAATTCGCATCAGAGCAGGATTTTCGAGCTCAAGCTCGGCAATATTTGAAAGCACCTGCAACGCCAGATCTTTCTTGTCGAGCGCGATAAAGACATCGGCGCAATCAAGAAAATACGAGGGCGCATTGCCGTATTCGGCCTTCTGCTTAAGATATTCGGCATATGGGTCAAGAGCTTCTTTTATGGCTTTCGCATAACGTGCATCGGGCTGCCAGGCTTTGATCGCCACGCCCGGATTAACCGGCCGCGCACCGGCCGGTGCCGAGGCTTCTTCTTTGGCAGACATACTGCGGGATGGCGCAGGAGCCGACGGGCGGGCAACGTTCATTTCGCGAGAGACAGAGCCATCGGATTTGCTTTCTTCAGAAGACAAAACCTCGTCATTCATAGCCTCAGGAATACTCTGCGGCATGGCGCTGTCGGTGTCCATGGCCGCGCCACTCACTTCTGAAGGCGCTGATCTTTCGCGATCAGCAGAACCAAACAGGCCGCCATACCATGAACCACCCTCTCCCTGTTTGTTTTTTCCTGAAGGAATCTGGGCTTTCGAGAAGTCGGTTTCCCACCAGCGCAGGCGCTCTTCCCATTGCGGAATAATGCTGTTGAGTTTCTGCTCGCGGGTCTGGGCAACTTCTGCATCGGCCTTCTCGACAGCGGCAAAATACTGTTCACGCCAGGCCGGTTTTGAAGCCGGGGGCACGATTTTGTGTTCGATATACTGGTCGATGCGCTCGAGCACGATCATCGAGGTGAATTCATTTACTACGCCATGCTTTTTGCTGAGCGTAACGATGTCGAGACGATTCTTTTCTTTTTCAGCAAGCAGTTCGTCAACTTTTCGGCCTGCCCAGAACTTGCGCAGAAAATCGCCTTTAACAGCCTTGCTGCGACTGATGTCGTAACTGCGCTCGAAAAGCCCCTGGGCACTGGTGCCGAAACTGAGGGTAATTTTGGCTTCATCACCGCTCAGCAGGCCGGCAAACATATATCTCGGGTTCACAGCGACCCTGCCGGTTGGGAAAACCTCTTCGATGCCCTTGCCGCTGACCAGGCCGGTAACCCCGAAGAAGTCGGCGCCAACCATTTTTACGGCGCGGTTGAGATCGAGAGATTTCAGATTCAGCAGGCTGCCACCGCTGCGGCGGCAGATGTGCTGCAGAAAACTGTAATCAGCGCCATCAGCCGAAGTGATTGCATAAACCGGCGCGGCAAAGTCTGGTATTTCGCTTTTTCCGAAGGTTGTCAGGCCATCAGTGATAAGCAGATAGCAGTCGGGTTTGCCAAGGTCTTTTCCGATACCGGTAAAATTGGTACCGCCATCGAATTTGACTTCTTCAATGTGCTTGATCAGAACACCGGCATCGCCGCGCTTCAACTGCCATGATCGGCTGCTGCCCGGCCGGTTGCGAAACTCGACAAATTCTACACGAACTTCGGCGGCCACGCGTTCAGAAGCGAACAACGCTTCAATAAATTTCTTTTCAAGCGCCAGATCGCGCTTAGCGCCTGAGCCAGAAGCATCATAGAGCACAACGATTTTTTCGGCCGGTTTGAACGGTCGATTTTTTTCGGGGTCGGCAGCAAGGCCCTGAACGCTGAAGTAGAAATTACCGTCGCTGGCTTCTTCGACAAAAACGGCACCAGGCTCAGGAACCGGTATGGTGACCCTGATTTCAGAGTCAATTTTCTGGCGCTGAATGGCAACTTCGGTGAACCAGCCTGACTTCATCTGGCTGAACCCGGCAGTTTCTCTGCCGACAATTTCTATTTTCGGCTTCTGATCAGCGCTGAGAACTTCGACTCTGAGGTTGAAATTTTCGGTTTTTTCGCTCAGCTGCAAAGGTACACGATAAAGTGCTTCACCGTCATTTACGGCCAGTTCGGTGATATAAACAACCTGAACAGTGCGTGAGCTTTTTGGGTTGAGCGGGTAAACCCGGGTTTTGAAGTTGTTACCCTTGACTTTTTCGACAATACCGGGGTCAACGCCGCGTCGAATCTCAGTTTCGAGAACTTCACGGGCTTTCTGCTTTTCGATGGCGACGCCTTCAACGAGTTCGCCGTCGATATCGAGCGCATAGCCAGAAACAACCGCACCTTCTGGCAGCGGGAATTCGAGTTCCCCTTCAAGCACCCGCGAATTCGGGTTGAAGAAGCGCATCGTCATGGTAGTTTCGGCCAGATGCCCGAAAATTCTGACCCGGGCATCGAGACTGGCCAGGCTGATCGGCTGTTCAGCTGGCCGTTTCAGATTCATGACCGGAATCTGGGCCTGCAGTGCGGTGACAGTCAGCAGCAGAAAAGCGAGTAGAAGCAACAGACGGTTTTGCATATATTCCCCTCGATTGTGGAGTTTGTTCAGCACAATTTCAGAAACGCAGCCGGGCAGAACCGGATTGCGTTTTTTATTTTTTAAGATCCGCAAGGGCGGCAAGCTTCATCACATCGGTCTTATCGCCGAAAAAGCGGCTGAAAACGCTGATGCGGTAGAAAGAAGCCAGAGAAAGTTCTTCGCCGGTTCTTCCGAGCAGCCAGACATTCTTGTGACGAAAATGGAAAAAAAGAAAAAGCTGCTGCACCCTCTCATCATCCAGTTTATCAAGCGACGGCGCAAAGCTTTTGAGAAGTCTGGCGGTATTTTCAAGTCTGACAAGCACCTTCTTTTCCTGGTCAAACCTGTCGTTCTCGGGGTTGAGGGTAAAACTGCGCAGCAGCAGCCCCTGAAAGCGCTGCCCGTAGTGCCTGGTCATGATAATCGCCGCCAGGCCTCGAAGTGCGACACTGTTGCTGCGCATGGCGTGTTCGAAAAATTTCAGCGCCTGCCCTTCCGGCTTTACGTCTATATAACGTGAAATATCGTTCATAAGGCGCATTTCAATCTCTGACAATTCAATGGCGCCGGCCAGAACCGGCAACAGAAACAGTATCAGAAGCAGACCAGCTATTTTTGCTCTAATCGATGTCTTCATAAGGGTAACAGACCGTGATCACTTTCGGAATCTCGCAATCTTTCACAACAATCTTGATAAAATCGCCATTGAAACGCTCGCCAATAATGGCAAGCTTCTCGCCGTCACGTTCCGGCCATTTCTGCACCACCCTGCCATTGATAACCGCATCTTCAACCTGCTTGATAAAGATATCGCGGGCAATCATCTGGTCATAGGCATGTTTAGTCATCTGATACTCGCCCGATGCCACCATTCTGGCCACTCTGCGCCGTCCCATATACATTCATTCCCAAATCGCTGACATTTTCAGGTCTGATTTTACCCCGTCCAGCATCCGCATGTAAAGCACCAAGGAAGGGTAACGCAGATACCTGCCAATTCATGTTTATCAGGTAGAAAAGCACCGCTTTACAGGCAGATCGCCTACAGGTCTTTGAAAAGATCGCCCGAGTCGGCAGGCTGGCGCAGGGCTTCGCGCCATTTCTTCGATGTCTCGGCGGGTGGGTTTGTGGCATCGAGTTCGGCAAAAAGGCTTGTGCGTGTTTCTCTGATACTGTCTTCGACGTTAAAAACCGGTGCTGATTCAGTGACCGCAAGAATTTCGCCTTCAGCAGAGGGAACGGGCAAAACCGGCTCGGCATCGAGATCGATAACAGCAGTCTCAGCGGGCTTATCGACCAGAAGTTCCCTGACTTCGTCAAGCGACACTTCGTCGGGTGAAATGGTGATTTCGTTGGCTGGCTGGTCTTTGTTGCAACAGTATTTGGGAATCACCGACTCGAACTCGTCGTAATCGAGCTTGTCTTTACCAGCCGGAGAAACCGGTTCGGAAGTTTCAGCGAACTCGGTTCGCGAATATTCTTCCGTGTAGGCTATCGGCTGAAGCTCGGCATCTGTCGCGCCTGATTCTTCATCGGCAACGGCATTGATATCGACACCGGCGCCTGCAACAGTATGGTCACCGGCAGCATCTTCCGGAAAATCCTCATGCGAATATTCTTCGGTATAGGCAATTGGCTGCAATTCTTCTGCAGGCGTCTCTGTGGATGCAGAATCACCCGCATCGATATGCTGGTCATTGTCTTCAGAATTCAAAGAGGCGGCTTCCGGAAGGTTTTCAGAACCAGAATCTTCGTCAGCAGAAGACAGCGACCAGTCTTCGTTACTTTCGCCAGAATCAGCCGGTTCGGCAATACTTTCCGCATCAGTGGCATTATGGGTTTCAACAGGCTCAGCCCGGCGACGTGGCGGGCTGACGAACAGATCATTAAAAAGATTTTCTGACGCTGCTTCTGGCTCATCTTCGTAATCGGTCTGGTCGACTGCGGCGACGGTCGGCCCGACTTCAGCTTCGGTGTTTAAATCGCCGCCGGGCACATGTTCTTCTTCGGTTACTTCTGAAGAAACAACTTCTGATGCCTCAGAATTATTGTCATATTGTTCAGGCTGCACATATTCACCGTTGTAATTCTGCGGCTCAGCGAACTCACCTGGCGTATCTCCGGCATCTTCAGACGTGAACTGCTGTGAATACCCATCGCCCTGCGCCAAGGCTTCATCTGCCGGAGCTTCAGAATAAGATTCGTAACCGTAACCCTGCTGCTCATAACCGGGCTCATGCCCGGAATAACCGTCTTCACCGGCCGACACTGACGGCTGGTCACCTTCCTGATACAGGGGTTGCTGATACTGTTCATTTTCGTAAACCGTCTGATCATAAGCATTTTCAGGCCATTGTTCATGGCTGCCGGGTTCCTGAGAATACCCGCCGGCTTCTGGAGCCGCGCCATCATAGCCAGGTTCAGCCTGATCATAACCGTAAGAATCGGCATATTGCGGCTGCCCCTCGACAGGACCAGCTTCGTCATATCCTGCCGGTTCTTCTGCCGGAGCAAAGCCTGAATCTGCAGTCTCGTCGGAACTGGCTGCGGCCTCTTCGCTTTTGCGCCGGCTTTTGATCGCACCGAGTGAAATTGCTCCTGCCGGTCCTGCAGAAGGTTTATGTGCTGTTTCCGGATCAGAATGTGCTTTTAAAAGCTTGCCATGCGAAGCATCCGGCATATGCGCGGCGTCAGAAGCAGTTGCCTGGCCTTTTTCATCGGCGGCCGGCGAAGTGGCAAAGCCCATGGCTTTGGCCAGCGGATCACCCGGCACCAGTTCGTGCAGATTACTGGCGTACATCATCGCCTTCTTTTTGTCGCCAGTAGCATTGCAGCATCTGACCAGCAGGCGAAAAAGCTTAACCCGGTCACCACCATCGCGGTAGATGCCAAAGCAGTTTTCGAGAGAACGCAAGGCCAGCGACGGAAAAATCTTCGCCAGCAGACCGACTCTCAGCCAGTATGTCGACTCATAAAGTGCCATGGCAGGTCGCAACAGCTGAATCAGCACGATCAAAACCACAATCAGCATCAGCACAACTGCCCAGCGACCGTCGCCGTGCGCCCATAGCAGCCAGCCTGGCCAACGCAGCCCCTGGTATTTCGGGTTGATTTTGACCGCATTCTGATAATGCACTCTCGCCTCAGCGATACGGTTGTCGGCAAGCTCGAGCTTCATCAGAACGAAGCTGGCAAAAAAGCTCTGGCCGGCGCGGCCAATAATAGCTTCGGCAGACTCCTTCAGCTGTGCTGCTGTAAATCTGCCCGAATGGAAATTGGCCATCAGGCGCATTTCCCAGACCTGCACCATGGTATCGATTGAATTCATCAGGCCGGGGTTGCGGTTAAGAAAAAGCCCCAGCTCGGCAAAACGCTCTTCATTAAAAAGTCTGGTGGCCTGTTTAAAATTCTCATCAGCATTCAGAGCGGAAACTGCAATCTCGTTCTCTACTGCCGCCAGGCGCTCGACCCATTCCGGGTTGTCACTTTTCAGCAACAGCAGTTCTTTTAAAATCGCTCTGACCTGCAGAATATCCTGTTCCTGATCGGCTTTACGCAATTCAGCTTCAAATTTTCTTATGGCCAGCAGGATTCTGTCTTCGGCGCTTTCCTGTCTTGCAACAGGGCCGCGGCTCGAAATTTCGTCGATCTGCTGAATGGTAGTGCGGGCAAAAGCATTATTCTTGTCAATTTTCTGAATTTCGCCGCAAAGTCTTTTTGCTTCAAGATAAAGCCTGTCGCGCATTGCAGTCGTAACAAGGCCCGTCAGGCGCTGAATTTCGCCGGCCCGTTTCAGTCGTTGAAAAGCACGTTCAAGATCGGGATATTGCGCATCGAATTCCCGCACCTTTTCGAGAAGCCCGGCGGCAGCTTCAAGGTCTCCCAGAGCCATTGCCACATCGGCCTTGCCGATAATCCTGGCGGCATTCGCCCGGGCAAGAATCGTCATATTTTCGACCTGTGGCCGGTATTCTGCCGCTGTCACGTCGATGCCCGCAAGAATACGAAACAGCTGCAGCCGGTAGAGAACCTGCGTGTTCGAACTCATAAGTTTTTCGAGATCTTTAAAAGTCTTAATCCACTGTTCGTCAGGTTTTATCGGCATACCGGCATTAATGCGGTCAAGCAGAGCTTCACCGGCAACGGCAAACTGCTGACTACCCTTGAATGCACGCGCCACTTCGATCAGCTGTCGCCAGTCATCGGCTGACGAAGACCTGAACGAGCATATCTCATTCTGCAGCGCCAGAAAGTCACGCAACTCTTTTTCGCTCAGCTGTGAAAATCCGCGACCATTGGTTATGGTCGAGATTTCTTTGCCGATATAGGCCTTGAGAAGGTTTTCGACCTCATCGATATTGACGCCGGCCAGTCGACACAGCCTTAGAAGTCGGGTCGCCTCAGATGCATTTCCAGATTCGTGAGCTGCCAAAGCCTCAAGCCAGAGTGAGTCATTAATGCCCGGCTTTTTTTCGCCCGGTTTTGAAGCATTCGACTTGCCGGAAGATGTATTTGCAGCCTTTTCGACTGTTTTTGTGGCACTATTGTTGCCCGTTTTTTTCGCAGCAGCGGCAGGAGCGACATTGGGCAGAGACAAACCCAGCAGCAGAGCGAGAAAAGTTGCAAAAACCTTCATTGTTCTCACCAGATTTTCAGTTTTTATTTTTTATGTTTTCGTTTTCACAGGTACATTACCATGGTAACATAGACTCTGACCGGAACCAAAAAATTTAGACATGATACAGAAAGCCGGTCAAGCCAACCGATCAGGAGAGCCTTTGTGAGCACGAAGTTTTCAAGCTTTGACGCAATGACGCGCCAGAATAAAATCAACGCGCTGATGAATATTAAAAAGACCGAGAGCACCAGCCAGGTCGATTATTATCTGGTGCTCCACGCAATGCTCAACGAAGATGTTCAGGTTGCCATGGCCGCCAAAATGGCTTACGCAAATTTCTCTTCACAAAGCTGGTTTCAGGATTTCGGCAAGCCGTCAGATCCGCAGACGAGCGAAAAAATAGCTGATTTTCTGCGACAGAATATTGGTTATGGCCCCGAGCTGGCCGAGATCGAAAACCCGCCCGAACGCCAGCAGATGGCGCAAAATCTCTCGCGGCGGCAGAAAAGATTCGAAACCCTGCAGGAATGGGACGGCCCTTTCCCCCAGTCGGTCAAGCTTCTCAATACTCTGCGCGAAGACACGCAGCAGATAATTCAATCGCTTCTCAACCCTGGTGAAAACATCGAAAAATGCTGGCTGTGCCTTTACACCGAAACGCTGCAACCATTCAAAGAATGCGCTCGCTCGCTCGAAAGCAACGCAGCAACGATGGTAGTCAATCTGACACGCCTGCAGAACCCTGCGCAGATCGACCCGTCACTTGGCGTCATGTTCGGCATGCTGAACCGGCCGGCCTACATGCTTGCTCTCGCTACCGGTAAACGCTGTATTCTCTTTCTGAGAGACGAGATCGGCACTTCACAGGCCTGCGTCAGGGTTTTCAACCTGCAGAACATCGCCGGTGTAAACCTTGCTAAAGACGGAATCCTCGCCAGCATCGAAATTGAAACACATCAGGACTTCATCAAGATACCCATGATGTCACCTGATGACGCCGATGAAGCCCATACATTTCTGCGTCAGCGCAGCGTTGAAGCCATTGAAGCCTCTGAAGAATTCATCGAGCGCGACTTCGAAAAAGAAATGAAAAAGCTCGACATGCTGTTCAAGGCCCGCGCCATCAAAAGCAGCGAATATCTTTTCCGCAAATCACGGCTGCAGAAAATGGAACTGGAAAAATTCTCGGATGCAAACATAGAGTTGCTGCTGGCCCGGCGATTTTCTGACGGGTCGAAGGGTGACCGTTTCGACGAGCAGCTGCTGAAAAAATTCACCTTCGAAAAAACCGTCATGTTTACTGATATTGTGGGCTTTTCGAGTCAGGCATCGCAAAAAATGCTGCTCGACACCATGACATTGCTGGCGGTACACGACAAACTGTTGATGCCGGTTATCAAGGAAAACGAGGGAGTTCTGATCAAAAAAATCGGTGACGCCCTGATGGTGCGCTTCGATGACCCTTTCAAGGCCTGCAGCGCCGCCCAGGAAATGCAGCGTCGACTTTTTGAATTCAACGGCAAAAGCAACGAGAAAATATTTATCAGAATCGGTATCAACACCGGCACGGTCTTTGTTAAAAATGAAGACGTGTTCGGTGACGCAGTCAACATGGCCGCCCGCATGGAATCGCTGGCTAAACCCGGCCGTATTTTTATCACCGAAATGACCATGCAGCGCCTCGAAGGGCGCCTGCCGCTCGAAAATCTCGGGCCAAAACAGGTCAAAGGTCGCGATGAACCGATAACCGTCTATTCGCTTGTCGATTCTACCAACATCGGCGATGAAATGGCAGCCATGGCCGCCGAATTCATTGGCGGCAGCACAGATCCCCAGGCAGATGAGCACGGCAGTGCGGTTCCCGCCAGCCAGGCCGGAGTAAAAGCCCCGTCAGCAGTCATCTCTGATGGTCAGAATAAATTTCAGACATCTGATTCTCCGCAGTCGACATTGCCTGATTTAAACAAAGAAATATCCGCAGCCACAAATACAGTCGACCACGAGTCTTTTCCTGAGAATCTTTTGAACGCGGTTGATTATGCACGGTTCTGCTACATCAGAGCGGTAAAAGAAGGTCGAACCAGAAATCCTGATCTGGAAGACTGGTTTGCAAGATTTGAAGCCCTTCTGAGGCCAGACATAACGGGCGGCTGAAGAGGCAACTTTCTGGCCAATGCCGATTAACATTCATATCCAATTCCAAGCAAATCGAAGATTTTTTGAGCAATTAGAATTTTTTCGCCGACAGTTGCAAGATTTTGCTGAATATATTAAAATATCTTCAACTGCTTATTCTGATTCTCCGGGCCGTCTTCATCGAGAGCTTCTTCAGCCCGGCATAAAAACAGGTTTTTAATCAGGTTTTGCAGCCGTTGGTCTGACAGCCAATTCAACATAAGACACGTTTGTCAGACCGGCAGAAAGTCTCGAAAAGCTTCTTAACGATAACGGTTCACACAAGAGTCTGGAACTATGTACCTGCGGTGCGCTTTTGCTGCGGGTAACAAATTTAATGTACAGGGAGTATTGCTGGTGGAACAGGTAGTAGAACAGATTGCCAAGCTTCAGTTTCTAAACCATTTCTGGATGACGCTTTTTCTGATCATTCCGATCGTACTGATTTCACGAACCGTAGTGGCCGGCAGCCGCTATTCACCGATTCTGATCATCGTACTGTTCGGCCTCGGAATGGGCTATGCACTTGTCAAGAGTGAAATTGGCACCCCCGGCCTCCCAGAATTCCCGCTGGTGGCATTGATCAGTCGCGTCACCATCGTTGCTCTGGTGGTTTCGTTCTTCGTCGGCGGTCAGGAACTGAAAAAAATCATCAAAGGTGAGCACCTCGAGCTTGACGAAATCGTTGTCTATTCAAGCGAAGAAACACTGCTTGGAACCAAAAGGACTCAGCTTTACTTCATCATTCGTGCTTTTTTCATTCTGATCGGCATCGAAGGCGTTCTCAAACTTCTCTCAGGAAGTCCTGCCTCAGACCCGATCGGGCATTTTTACCCACTTATCGCTTATGTAGGCCTTTGCGGCGCGGTGATCCTCATTGACAACAAGGCAACAATAAAAGAGAAAGGCGCCTATATCCGGAAGGGGATTTTAGAAATTCTTCTGATCGTTGGGATCCTTCTGCTTTCAGGCTTCATCGCCAACACCATCAAACCAACCATTGCTCTGCCGCAGATTTTCTTCGCCATGCTCATCTCTTCTGGTCTGGGCATGATGTTTTCAAAATGGATAATGGGGCCAACCGGCCGCTCTCTTCTATTCGCCGGGATTCCAGTAGTCCTTGCCGCCAATTTCATGATCGGCGGTTCACGCATCGTTGAAGCTTTCAAGATTCAGGGCATGACCGCAGTCATTGCCTATGGCTTTTTTGGTCAGGTTTTCTGGATGTTCGGCGGTCTGGCACTGCTGATTTTCCTTGGCAATGCCAACAATGTCCGCAACCTCGCACCCGGCATGGCCGGATCGCTTTCACACGCCGGTTTGACCGGCGCCTGCACCGCCGGCGACCTTGGCACCGAAGCTGCTGCCAGAGCCCCGATCATGATCAACGTGCCTTTCTTTGGTCATATCTTCGTATTCACTATTCTGGCCATGAGCGTGCAGCAGGGCAAACTCATGGTGCCGGCAGCAATGATTATATCAGCAATCGGAGTGGCGCTGACCGTCTGGTCTCTAAAAACTTTGAGAAAAGCCGAAGGCAAAGAGGCCGAAGAAGTCAAAGGTCTGATGCAGTTTTCATTCGGCTGGCAGCTGGTAGCTGTATTTGGCGGCTTCTTCATTCTCTATCTCGGTGGCCTCGACATTTCAAATTCGGCGATGGCCAAATCTTCCGCCATTTCTCACTTCGGTCTGTTTGCTGCCACTCAGGGCGGCATGTTCGGCGAAACTGCCGCCAGCCTGATTCCGTTCATCTTTGCGATGCCATTCCTGGTACACCCGCTGGTATTCGGCATATTTGGCGCTGCCATGGAAAAAGACGGCGAAATGCCGAGAATACCGGTTCTTGTCCTGGCAGTAATCGGCACGCTCGGGGTCATCTACTCACTGACCATGGCCTGATAATCGACTTGAACACGAAGGGGCAGAACCATTGTGGTTCTGCCCCTTCTGTATTTAGCCTCTAAGTCAGTTTATCGGCCGACCATGCAGCTCTGCCGATTTCTGCACATAATAATCATAATCTCCGTCATAAATTCTCAATGCACCGTGATCAACTTCAAAAACGCGGTTTACCAGGTGTTTAAGGAAATAACGGTCATGGCTGACAATCATTACCGTGCCCTCGAATTCCTGCAGTGCCTCGAGCAGTACTTCACGACTGGTGATATCGAGATGGTTCGTCGGTTCGTCGAGGATCAGAAAATTTACCGGTTGCGCCAGCAGACAGGCAAGCATTACCCGGCTCTTTTCGCCACCCGAAAGAATCGAAACCTTTTTCTCGCTGTCATCACCAGAGAAAAGAAAAGCGCCAAGCAGGTTCTTGATTGTACCGGCATTAGCCATCGGCAGCCGTTCCTGCAACTCTTCGAAGATGGTGCGCTCGGGTCTGAGAACATCGCATGAATACTGGCTGAAATAGCCAACCTGCACGCTTGCCCCCAGGGTGCACACACCTGCAGTCGGCTCGGTCATACCGCTGATAATCTTTAACAGCGTTGATTTACCGGCACCATTGATACCGGTAACCGCAATCTTGTTGGTGCGCAACACTTTGCCGGTGACTCCTGAAAAAACCGGCAGCATCCGGCCATCATGCAGTGGCCACTGCTTTGCCAGGTCATTGAGTTCAACTACGATATCGCCGCTTCTTTTGACCGGCGGAAAACGAAATTTAATGACCTTGGGATCAGGCGGTACAACTATGCGCTCAATTTTCTCAATCGTCTTAACGCGCGACTGCACCTGGGCAGCATGCGATGCTCTGGCGGCAAAACGGGCGATAAATTCCTCTTCTTTGGCCAGCATCGCCTGCTGGCGGCGCTGGGCCGACAAAAGCTGTTCACGCCTGATCACCCGTTCGCGCAGATAAAATTCGTAATCGCCACTGTAGGTAGTTATGGTTTCAGCCGCCACCTCAATAGTTCTAGAGCAGATCCGCGTCATGAATTCACGGTCGTGGCTGGTCATGACGATCGAGCCCTTGAATTCCTTCAGCCAGGTTTCAAGCCAGAGAATCGATTCGATATCGAGATGGTTGGTTGGTTCATCGATGAGAAGCACATCTGGGTTGAGAAGCAGAATGCGCGCCAGAGCGATACGCATTTTCCAGCCACCCGAAAAAGTTTCTACCGGGTGATCCCAGCGGTCGGGGCCAATGCCCAGACCATTGAGAATCGTCTGAGCTTCGCTTTCCTTTTCGTAGCCGTTCAGATGAATGAATTCTTCCTGGAGTTTGCCGTAGCGTTCCATAAAATTGTCATCGCCACAGAAATCGGGCTCGGCCATCTGGTGTTCAAGATCGTGCAGTTTCCGGCCGATTTCATAAACCTTGCCGGCACCGGCAAGAACTTCTGCCAGAGCCGAACGGCCTGACATTTCGCCGACATCCTGCGAAAAATACCCGAGAACCAGGCCGGCATTGATGTTGACTTCGCCCTCATCGGGCTTTTCGTGCCCCATTATCAACCGGAAAACCGTAGTTTTACCGGCACCGTTCGGGCCTACCAGACCGATCTTGTCGCCGGGACGAACAAGGAAGTTGGCATTCTGAAAAAGGACACGATTTGAATATGCGACTTTTACATTGGCTAAATTAATCATGGTGCCTGATTTTAAGCGACCAACAGCCGCAAGTCAACCAAAAAAGCCCTGCCCGACACCAGGGAACTTATTTGCCTTCTGCAACTGTCAGCGTTAATTTTACCCGGTATTTTCGCGCTGGCAAAATTTCGCTTGAGTTTGTGCGGCAGACCGAACATCTTTATCTCATATAATGGAGGCCGCAATGACCACAGAAAATAAACCCGACGCCGATGAAGACAAAAACCAGAAAACCGTGCCCGCGATTAAAGAAGAAAAAGTTGATGTATACAAGCGACTCAACGCCTTCCGGCCACCTGAAAGCCTGTTGAAAAAGCACCCGTGCAAAGACTGCTTCAACTGTCTCTGGTGCAGTGATGCAAGATGCGAAGTCTGTCTGCGGTCTAAAGGCTGCGGCAAATGCGGCCAGACGCCCCCTGAGAAACCAGAAGAGCAAAAGTAACTGTTCTTATATAACACCCCGCAATTCAGGCTGGTCGATTTGCCCAGGGTAAACGCAAACTTAATTAACTCTAGACGCTGCTTTCGGCAGGTCAGGCGATTGCATAAGCGAGCTTGTCGAGCACCCCATAGTTCCCTGCGAACGATGCCGCTAAGACCGGACGTTTTGCCTGGATGGCAAAACGC
>JAKQKW010000212.1 GCA_029560455.1 Candidatus Rifleibacteriota bacterium | reverse complement strand
ACAGGGGCTGCTGATACTCGAAACCAGAGTCAAATATCTTGCTCAGACCGAGAATCCGCAGCTGCTCAGCAAAATCGCGCCGCTGCAGGCCGTTAAAAAAGAAGTCGCTGCTAACCTTGCACGACTCGACGACAAAGACTTTGTTGACCGCGCTACCATGCTGGCAGCCCGCGCCCGCACCGCTGCTCCGGCTAAAAGAACTGCCACCGGCCTTCTCGGGGCCCACGTTGCCAACGGCAATACTTCTTTTTCAGTTTATTCGCCCGATGCGACCGAAGTAAAGCTGCACCTGTTCAAGACCGCCACCGATAAAAAGGGCACTGCCGTGCCAATGCAGAAAGGCACCGACGGAATCTGGCGCCATTCTTTCAAAGGCGAACTCTACGGCACCTATTACGGCTACACTGCCGATGGCCCGAAAAGCCCGGGCTTTCTGTTCGACCCCGACCGGTTGCTTTCCGACCCCTATGCCTTCGCCAATGTCGATCATGACGGCAAGAGCATCGTCGCCGACCGCGGCTTCACCTGGACCGTTACGAATTTCAAACGCCCGGCCTCCAAAGACGTCATTATCTACGAAATGCACGTTAAAGACTTTACCGCCCACAAAAGTTCCGGCGTGACCGGCCAGCATAAAGGCAAATACCTCGGCATGCTGCAGGGGAAAAACAGCGGCAAGGTTCTCGGCCATCTCAAAGAACTCGGCGTTAACGCCATTCAGCTGATGCCGATTCACGAATTCGACAACAACTTCGCTGGCGTTGTGAACCACTGGGGTTACATGACCAGCCACTTCTTCGCTCCCGAATGCTCGTATGCCTCAGGCAAAAATGGCGATGCGGTCAAAGAATTCAAGGCCCTCGTCGATGGCCTGCACCGCGAAGGCTTTGCCGTAATTCTCGACGTCGTTTTCAACCATACCGCCGAAGGTAACCATGAAGGCCTGCCCCTGAACTTCAAAGGCCTCGATAATCGCGGCTACTACCGCCTCATGGAAGACAACCCGAAATACTACTGGAACGGCACCGGTTGCGGCAACGAAATGCGCACCGAAAACCCGATGACCTCGAAGATGATTGTAGACAGCCTTAAATACTGGGTGAACGAATACAAGGTCGACGGTTTCAGATTCGACCTGGGCACTATTATCGACAAGAAGACCATGCAGCGCGTCATTGACGAACTGCCTCAGGACATTATTCTCACATCTGAACCCTGGGCCGCCGACTGGAAACGTAACCAGTGGGGCAAGAGCGATTTCAGAAACACCCGCCTGTCGAAATGGAACGACGATTTCCGCGAAAAGATCAGAGCCCTGGTTAACGGCCATGTCGAACGCAACGACGTGATGACCGTGCTTGCCGGTTCATGCTTCTGGTGGGCCGCCAAACCCTCTGAAAGCCTGAATTATCTCGAAGCCCACGATGGTTATACGCTTAATGATCTTTTCCATGGCGACAAGAAAAAGACCCGCCTCGCCGCCATTGCCCTGCTGACCGCTCAGGGCATTCCGATGATCCACGCCGGCCAGGAATTCAACCGCAGCAAGGGCGGCAACCACAATTCCTACGACCAGGACAACGATGTGAACTACATCGACTGGACCGTAAAAGAAAAGAACCGCGACATTTTCGACCTCTATAAAGGCCTGATCGCGCTGCGCAAAAAATACGAAAATTTCCGTCAGCCGGTAGCTCTCAATAATCAGCACCTCGACTGGATTCTGCCCGCCAATCAAAATGGCGTTGGCATGTTCCTGAAAGGTAAAGACAACTTCGTCGTGCTGCTCAATGGCGACGCAAACAACTGGGTTAACTTCAAGCTGCCGACCGGTGGCGCCTGGCAGGTTCTCTGCGACGGCGAAAAAATCAGCGAAACCGGCCTCTACACTGCTGAAGGCGACTACAACGTGCCGCCCACCACCGGTGTAATTCTCAAAAAATAAGCTTCCCAAGCTCAGACACAACCAGCCACCGGCCCGCACAAGCTTCGGGCCGGTGGCTTTGTGCTTAAACAAAAGCGGCAATAATAAACACGGAAATTCCCCACTGGCAGGCTTGCTCCGGCGAATCTGAGGTTATCTGTTTGAATTCAATGATCATTTTTTGCTTTTTCTGAGTTTGTTCATCGGCGTCATCCGTGCCAGCGCAAGAATGACGTGTAAAATGTTCATTTTGCACGTTCAATGTGACATGGCATAGAAGAAAAATGCTGACATTTTCCGTTTTTGGGTTATAATCTTAAGTATAATGCTTTAAAAACTTAACTATATTTGAGGTCTAAAAGGTAAGCAAATGAAAATGTCGACGAAGGGCCGGTATGGGCTGCGTATAATGCTCGAGCTGGCGCTAAATTACGGCCGGAAGGCGGTTATTGCCGATACCATCGCTCAAAATCAGCAGATTTCAGCGAATTATATTCACCTGCTGGTCAAGACTCTCAGAGATGCCGGCCTGATAATAGCCGCCCGTGGTCCGAACGGCGGCTACCTGCTGGCCCGGCCGCCGGCAGAAATCAATGTTCTTCAGATTGTCGACGCCCTCGAAGGAAAAATCAGGGTGGTCGACTGCACCGCCGGTGGCGAAAGCTGCGCCCGCACCCTCGAGTGCGTTGCCCGCGAAGTCTGGGAAAAGCTGAATCTGGCGGTAGAAGATACCCTGAAAGGTATCACCCTCGATCAACTGGTGTTGAAGCACGAGCAGGCGCTTCAGGCACGGCATGACTATCAGATTTAAAGGAGAAAGCAGATGTTTTTTGAAGATAACAGCCTGAGTATTGGTAACACCCCGTTGGTTCGCATTAACAACATCACCCGCGGGTTTCCGGCAACGGTTCTCGCCAAAATCGAGGGGCGCAATCCGGCCTATTCGGTAAAATGCCGCATTGCCGCCTCGATGATCTGGGATGCCGAAAAAAAAGTTATTCTGACCCCCGGCAGCCGCGAAGTGACAATTGTCGAGCCAACCAGCGGCAACACCGGTATCGGTCTCGCTTTTGTCTGCGCTGCCAGAGGTTACCCGCTGGTATTGACAATGCCAGACACGATGTCGATCGAGCGCCGCCGCATGCTCGCGGCATTCGGTGCGCAGCTGATTCTTACCGAAGGTGCCAAGGGCATGAAAGGGGCAATCGAAGAAGCTGAGCGCCTTGTGGCCACCGACCCGAAAAAATTCTTCAGCCCGCAGCAGTTCAAAAACCCGGCCAATCCCGAGATTCATTATAAAACCACCGGCCCCGAAATCTTCAACGATACGCAGGGCAAAATCGATATCTTCGTGGCCGGCGTCGGCACGGGCGGCACCATCAGCGGTGTCAGCCGCTACCTCAAGCAGGGAAAAGGCCTGCCGCTGCACTCAGTTGCCGTCGAGCCGACTGCTTCCCCGGTGCTTACTGCTATTCGCGCCGGTGAAACCCCGAAACCCGGCCCGCACAAGATTCAGGGCATTGGCGCCGGTTTTAAGCCTGAAACCCTCGATTTGAGTCTGGTTGACGAAATAGCCCAGGTTACCAACGAAGAAGCGATAGAATTTGCCCGCCGCCTGCATCGCGAAGAGGGCATTACCTGCGGTATTTCGTGCGGTGCCGCGATGGCGGTGGCGGCTCGACTGGCGCAGAAACCAGAAAATGCCGGCAAAACCATCGTCACCATTTTCCCCGATTCGGGCGAGCGCTATATCAGCACGGTTCTTTTCGAAGGTATTTGATAGAGCCTTCTTGCGCACGGCATTTATGTGAGGCACCAATCTTATGAGCGCTGATTTGAAGGCTTCGGGCGACCGCTGGTGGTTCTATGCCGGTCTTCTCGCCCTGATTTTCCATCTCTGGCTTGCCGTTTCATTTTCGCGACTGACTTCAGTGCTGCTTTCAGAAAAGGCCGAGCTTTTTCTTGCATCGCTGACTTCGAGTACAGAACAGACTCTGCAGGCCAGTCATTATCTTGAAGAGGGTATTGTCGCCCGCCTGCGTCAGATTGCCGACCAGATTGCCTCTGCTCCTGCCGGGCTCGTCAGTAACGAATGGCTCGAGGCTCTTCGCCAGAAACATGATCTGAAGGCCATCAGCATCTACGACCACTTTGGCAAGGTCAGAGTTGCCCATGATCCGGCTCTCATAGGTTCTGATCTGCCCCCAGACTATGGCTGTCACGATATTATCGAAGGCAGCAAAACCGAGCATGTGTTTGGTTTCAGCTCTGGCGTTTTCTGCGAAACCGACGCTTTTGGCATTGCCAGAAAAATGCCTGATGGCGGGGCCTTGCGGCTGCTGACCGGCGTTGATTTTGTGCTTGGTTTTGAGAAGAATGTCGGGCTGGTACCTCTTATCAGGAGATTCCGCGAATACCCGGGAGTTGCCCGTCTCGATCTGGTCGATGGGAATGGCCGATCGCTGCTCGGCGATGCTGCCGCCGGCGATGCATCCGCCGGGCTGGTCACCAGCAGAGAATTTCTGCTGCGCGGTGTGCCGCTCGGACGTTTCGAAGTTTCGCTGAATGACCCGGCAGTCGAGAACCTTCGCGATACCGGCTTTATCGCCATCATTGCCTCATGCTTCTTTTCTCTGGCAGGCCTGAGGCTTTTGCAGGGCCGTCTGAAAAGGCAGTCTGAACTGCTTGAAGAAAAGCGCAATGCCGAAGATACGCGTCGTCGTATCGAGGGCTTCGGGCGCGTTGTGGCGGCAGTTGCGCACGAGGTTCGCAACCCTCTGAACGCCATGAATCTGACGGTTAGCGCAATGCGGGCTGATTTTGCCGAGGGTTGCCAGAAAGACAAGCTTGAAAAAAGATTTGAAATTCTCGAGCAGACTATTCGGCAGTCTGATCAGATGATTCGCGACCTGATGCAGGCCGGCAGACCAATAGTCGTTCATAAGCAGGCGGTTCAGGTTAAAAGCTGGCTGCAGGCGATTGTCGACGCTTTTCAGATGCACGCCGGCGATGCCAGGGTCGAAATTGCAGCCGATGACGCGGTAAGTCTGGTGATGGACCCGGACCAGATGCGGCAGGTAGTCTGGAATCTGATGCTGAATGCAATTCAGGCCGGTGCCGTAAAAATCAGCATCTCTGCGAAAGCAGATGTTTCCGGGGGATATCTGACTGTGACTAACAACGGGCCGCAGATTGTCGAAGAAACTCTTGCAGGGCTTTTTGTTCCCGGCAACACAACCAAAGCTGACGGCTTTGGACTCGGGCTTTATAATTGTCAGAGAATCTGCGTCGCTCATGGTGGTAAAATTACGGTAAACTCAGCCGCCGCTGAAACCGCTTTTGAGATTTATCTTCCCCTGGAGAAAGCAATGTGAGCAGACGACTTTCCGTTCTTGTTGTCGATGATGACGCCAGACAGGCGCAGCTTCTGGCCGAAGCCGTCGGCCGCATGGGGCATCCGGCACAGGTGAGCACCAATCCTGAAGCTGCCCTCGAACTGCTGCAAAAAGAAGTTTTTCACCTGGTGATAACCGACATGCGTATGCCCGGCATCGACGGCCTGAGCTTTCTCAGACAGATAAAGGCCCTCGATGCCGATACCGAAGTAATTCTGGTGACGGCCTATGCGTCGGTTGGCTCTGCGGTTGAAGCAATCAAAATCGGCGCGGTCGATTATTTCGAAAAGCCGGTCAATCTGGCCTGGCTGGAAGCAAAAATCAGGGCGATTGCCGAAAAGGTCGCGCTGCGCGCCGAAAATCGCCAGCTGAAGGCGGAACTGGCAAGGGTTGTTCCGGGCCCGGCGGTTATTGGCAGAAGTCAGGCATTTAAAACCGTGCTCGACCTTCTCGACCGGGTTGCTCCCAGTGATGCGTCTGTTCTTTTTCTTGGCGAATCAGGAACCGGCAAGGAAGTGCTTGCACGCCTGCTGCACGCAAAAAGCCAGAGAGCCCGCAGTGCCTTTATTGCGGTAAACTGCGGTGCAATCCCTGAAAACCTTCTTGAAAGTGAATTTTTTGGTCATGTCCAGGGCGCTTTCACAGGAGCAGACGCAGCCAGAAAAGGCCGCATCGAAGACGCTGACGGCGGCACTCTCTTTCTCGACGAAATCGCCGAGTTGCCGTTAAACCTGCAGCCCAAGCTGTTGAGAGTCATTCAATCCGGTGAATTCAGCCGGGTTGGCGCCAATAAACTGCAGAAGGCTGATATTCGATGGGTAGCGGCTACCAATCGCGATCTGCAGGAAATGGTGCGCAAAGGCACTTTTCGCGAGGATCTTTATTACCGCCTGGCGGTAATCCCTGTTCAATTGCCGCCTTTGCGTGCCAGAGCTTCTGATATTCCGATGTTTGTAAATGACAAGCTGCAGCGTCTGGCAGAAAAGTATCGTTTGCCCGCAAAGCAGTTTTCCGATGCCGCTCTGCGTGCTCTGCAGGCTTACCCTTGGCCAGGTAATGTCAGAGAGCTTGAAAACCTTGTCGAGCGCCTGTTTCTGATAACTGCCGAGCCAGAAATCGGTGTTGATGAGCTGCCCACTGAATTCGACAATTTTGTCGAGGCTATTGCTAAGCCGGCTTCAGGGTCGCTTCAGGAAAAAGTCGATACCCTCGAAAGAAACAGCATCAGCCAGGCTTTGCGCGAAACCGGCGGCAATCAGTCTGAAGCCGCGCGTCAACTGGGGATAAATGAGAGAACTCTGCGCTATAAAATGAAGCGGCTGGGCATTCCTTCGGCCAGTTTTTCCGGCTGATTTTGCCCTGGCATTATTTTTGCTCTAGTAAGCAATGAGATTGGCCAATCTTACTGTGAAACAAAATCTGGAGGCGTTGTGACTAGAAAGATCGTATTAACTGCAGCTTTGATTGTTCTTCAGGCAATTTTAATTACTTCTGCAGCCAGAGCGCAAGCTGACGACCCATTTGCAGATCTCAAACCGGTCACCCAGGAAGTAGCAAGCCTGAGCATCGATAACACAGGTGGCAAAGGCAGCTACTTTTTTAAAAATGAGATTTTGACACAGTTCTCATTTAATTCTGGTGCCGAAGCAGACCATCGCCCTTATCACCGGCATTCTTACGGTTTCGAGATTCTTAAAAAGTTTGCGAATGAGGTTTCGACCACCAGTAGCTTCAATCTGCAGACCCGCCTGGTCTTCAGAAAGAACTTCACGCCAATCATCAACGACATGGAAGGCGAACCGCGCAATCAGGTGTTTTTCGAATACCACAACTTTTATGTCGATCTCTACAATGCTCTCGATACGTGGATGCCGGCAGAGCAGCGGGCCCGCAATCTCGGCCGCTTCAATTTCCGCTTCGGGCGGTTTTATCTGCCCTTCGGCCTGAATCTGCAGACCGATACCCACGCCACCATTCTGCAGCTGTCGAATGATCGCAACTTCGGCTTCGAGCGCGACTGGTATGCTGGCTTCTGGGGCTCGGTGAACCGCAATCTGAACTACGATCTCTATTATATGCTAGGTTCAGGCTATGATCTGATCGACAAAGGCCAGAAAGGGCTTGTCGGTGCCAGATTGAGCCTTGCCAACCGTTACCTCTATGACCATGGCCTTGAAGGCGGGTTGTCGTTGATTGCCGGTGAGCGCATCTCGAAACACTCGGTAATGCGCAGTCACAATGTCATGATGCAGGCTGACCGCGGCAAACTTGTCGATACACAGCGACTTGGTATTGACGGGCGCTATGGCTTTGCGGTTCCGGGTGGCCGCCTGTCGCTGACGAGCGAATTGAGCGGCGGTCGCGATGAGACTGACGATGTTTTTACTCAGCTTTACCAGGTCGATTTTCTGCGCCGCGACCGGCGCTTTGGCTGGGCAACACAGTATCGCCGTTTCTGGCAGGAAATCGGCCACCATGAAACCGATGAATCGCTGATCGGTGAGCTGACCTGGTACATGAAAAACGACATCGGCAACGCCAATCTCGAATGGGTGAAGCTGAACGTTGAACAGAAGCTGGCCGTTCAGGGTGGTGGTGCCAAAGATACCATCACCAGCCTGCAGTATTACCGCTACTGGTAATGCAGGGGCGAAACAGCAAGGAGTCTGATATGAAATACATGGTTCTGATAATAATGCTGGCCAGTCTGGTTGTGCCGGTGACTGTATGGGGCGCGATCGGCTGCACGCTTAACAACCCGGCGCAGGATTTGAAATTTCTTTACCCGGAAGTTACCTCATTCAAAGAGGAAGTGCGCGAATTCAGACAGTTTCCTGAAGGGCAGAGGCTCTACGATGAACTCAAACTACGCCTTGGCAGCGACCTAGACCCGGTCTACGAGGCTTTCGATACGCCTTACACAGTTTATACGGTATTCAAGGGCAGTGACCTGATCGGTATCGTGCATGGCGTCAACGTGCCGGGGCGGGGTGGGGTGATTCAGGTTTTTCTCGCCACCGACCCGAAAAGCGGCGAAATCGTGAATTTCTTTTTTCAGCGTCTCGAAAGCCCGGAGGCAAAGGCGCTCAAGAACAAGGATTTCCGCCGTCGCTTCAATGGTCTGACCCTGGCTGATTTCTACAAGCACGACTACTTTGCCGCGACCGAACCCGAAAACAAGGGCGACCGGGTGCGCGAAATTCTTGCCAGCGTCGGCGAAGGCCGTCAGGGCCCTGATTTTGCCTCCTCGATGCGAGGCATTCGCAAAAACCTGATTCTTCTCGACATGTTTATTTACAACCGGCGGTTCGAACCGTTCTTTCAGAGAACCGCAGAACTGCTTAAAAACAAAGGAAAACAGCCATGAAAAAGATTTTGATATTCTCGATTTTTCTCGTAGCAGGCATCGGCTTCTGGTTGATGCAGTCGGCTAAGACTCCAAGCCACTTTGGCGCGGCCTTTGCGGCAGAAACGCCACTGGTCAGCATGCAGCAGGCTTACGGTGAAACTGATAAATTCATGAACTCGCCGGTAGTGATGCAGGGCAAAATCACCAGACAGTGCCCAAGCTCTGGCTGCTGGTTCTATCTCGATGATGCCTCAGGTAAGCAGGTTAAAATCGAGCTCGGCCACATGGGAATAAAGTTTCCGCAGTGGGTCGGGCGCAGCGCCAAAGTTGAAGGCCGACTGCTGCAGACCAAAGACGGTCTCGAGCTGGTCGGCACCGGCGCCGAATTCTTCTGACCGATAATGGGCTCTGTTTCGGAGCCCTGAAAGAATTTCCCCGCTTAAATTACTGATTTCTGTCGGAATATGGCAGAGATAGTTTTGTAACAAAACTTTTTCAGGAGACATCTATGCGATTCATAGCATTTGCGTTTAAAAATTTATTCAGACGCCCCCGTGAGAACCGGGCTTACGGTTCTGGCGATCGCACTGGCGGTCGCGGTGGCAGTCAGTCTGATCGGTTTCAATATCGGTTATCGCCGATCGATCGATGTCAGCATCGACAAGCTCGGCTTTCAGGTGATGATCATGGCGAAGGGCTGCCCCTACGAAGCGGCGACCATGATGCTCAAAGGCGGCACCGGCCTGCTTTACCTGCCCGACAGCACCTATGCAGAGGTCAGAAAAGACCCCGATATCTCTGCGATTACTCCGATTTTCGTCGGCGTCGCCGAAAAAGAAGCTTCCGGAATCAGCGATGAATCGGGTTCTTCGTTTGCGATAATTTCGGGTATCGAGACCGCCAGTTTCCGCGACATGAAACCCTGGCTGACTATCTCACAGTCGGCTGGCCATCAGGGCGGCCGCTGGTTCAGCGATGATTCGACCGG
>JAKQKW010000176.1 GCA_029560455.1 Candidatus Rifleibacteriota bacterium | reverse complement strand
TCTGAGCCTTGAGGAAATCGCCGTAGTTGCTTTCGGTGACGAGCAAAGCGGCTGCCTTTTCCTCGGCTTTCAGCTGTGCGCGGTTGTCAAAGAAAGACTTGAATTCGGGATCGTTTTCGTAGAGATACCAGTAAGAACCTTTATAGGCGGCTTTCCAGCGTTTGTTGTATTTGCCGAGAACGTCGCCGAGGGTAGTGAGGGCAACCCAGACAAGAGCGAGAGCGCCGATTACCTGGCCGACGATCGGAATACAGAACATCGCGATGAGAGCGGCCGAGCCAAGCGCCAGGCCGACGTAGTTCTTAACGAGCGAGTAAGAATTGTAGCGGCCGCCTTTGCGGTCTTCTGATTTGTAGATACCATATGAGTCGAGAGCGATACCAACGACGCACAGGCCGATACCGACGGTGTGGCCCCAGCCCTTGGCGTCGCCGATTACTGAAGCACCGCGGTTAGTGCTGATACCGGCTTTTTTGGCAACCTTGCGGTAGGTTTCGACATTTTCGAGACCGGTTTTGCGGGCAACCCAGCGCCAGTATGAATAGAAGCCTTCGCCCGGGCCGGCTTTATAGCCGCACGGTGGAGCCATGTGGCTGAGAAAAGTGCCGACGTTTTTGGCGCTGAAAGTTTTCTGAGCTTTGTTGGCGATATCGCCCATCTTCTGGAAACCGCTCATCAGATTGGCTTTGCGCTGAATGAAACCGACGCCTTTCTGATACAGGCGGGTGTTGGCGATCTTGTCGCCGGTAAACCTGGCTGCGGTAGAAACCTTGGTTGCGGCCCATTTGGCACCACGGCCGACGCCTGAATCAGCAACGGCTTTGCCGGCTTTGCTCAGACCACCAACAAGTTTCTGCAGTGGTTCTGAGTTGGCGATGAACGAGAAAGCCAGAGTGGCTTTCGAAGATGCCAGCGATACAGCCTTGAAATAGTAAGGCGTATTGGTGAAATGGGGCGACATGTCGCTGAGGGTGCTGTAAAAACTGAATACGTCAGTACAGCCGTCATCCATCAGCGCGTATGCGCCTGAAATGCTGGTCATCCATTCGCCCCAGGCAATTGCCTCGGCCTCTTCTTTGGTGCGGCCGCGCAGGGAAAGCATGTATTCGAGATAGTCAGCCGGAGCGACAATCTCATCGATGCTTTCGATGCCTTCAATGCCTTCGGTGTTCAGTACCGGTTTCGGCACATCGTCATTGGCTCTGACGACGCTTATGGCAAATGGTTCAAAGGCCAGCCAGAACGCCAGAAAGAAAATCAGAAAATTATAACGACCACGAATCTTCATATTGCCCTCCAGTTGAAGACAAACATTGCAAGGGTACAGCTACTATAATACCGTAATTCTACCAGATAAGTTTATAAAACCGTAACCCCTTATCTCCTTATTCTTCTCTCAGCATCTTTTCCTGGTTGGCGACCACGTATGTACAGGTCAGATCGCCGGTAACGTTGTTCATGGTTTCGAACATGTCGAGAATCGGGTTGATGCCGAGCGCAAAAGCGACGACCTGCGAAATCTGCTGCTCATTGAGGCCCATGCTGTTAAGAATTATAAAGAGAAGCATCAGACTGCCGCCGGGAATACCGCCAGCGCCAACTGCTGCCAGAACCGTGGTGACGACGAGAATGAAAAGATTGCCAAATCCAAGCTCGATGCCAAAAATATTGGCTGCCAGAATTGCGAACATTGGCAGATGGATGCAGACGCCATCCATATTCACGGTAGCTCCGAGCGGCAGGGCGAAGTCGGCAAGCTCACGCCTGATTTTCAGTTCATCAGCGGTTTTAAGAGTAATCGGCAGAGTGGCGCCTGAACTGCGGGTAACGAAAGCGGTTATCATCGCTTCCTGGGCGTATTTGAAAAAGCGCAGCGGGCTGGTACCAGTAAGCAGTTTTATCATCAGAGAATATACGACGAAGATCATCAGCATGATACCAACGATAATGCCAACGCCGATATTGAAATACGGGCCGGCGAGGTCTGGGCCATGCTGAGTAAAATTGACGATGGTAAGAGCAAGAATGCCGATTGGCGCGTAGTCCATGATCCAGTCTACAAGAACAAAAAGCACCCGATTAACTGCAGACGCCAGGCCAGGCAGACTTGCCAGCACCGAGGCGTCTGGGTCTTTCTGATCACTGTCTTCGAAACTGTCAAGCAATGAGCGCAGCGCGAGACCGGCGAGAATGGCAAAGACGATAACTGCAAGAAAGTTGCCTTCTGCCAGGGCTTTAAACGGGTTTTCAAACATGCTCATAAAAACCGCGGTCAACGAAGCGGCACCGGAATTGGCTGCAGCAGCCGGGGCAGCTGCAGAGTCAGAGGCGGCAGAAAGCTGCATACCGCCTTTCCCGGGGTTGATTGCCAGAGCGAAAACCGTGCCAATTACCGCTGCCAGCATCGAGGTGGCAAGATAGAGAATGACGACGCGCAGGCCGATGCGACCGAATTTTTTCAGCGGCAGGCTGGCGGCGCCCTGAAACAATGAGAAGAAGATCAGCGGCACAACGATCATTTTCAGCATTTTCACCAGCACCAGCCCGAATGGCGACAACCAGGCGTCAAGAGTGCCCTTGAGGGCCACGCCGTGGCTCGATTCGGCATACCAGCAGATAATGCCCACAAGTGCGCCGATTATAAACGCCCCAAGCATACGATAAAGAATCGGAATACCGCGATATCTTGCGATCAGACCCATCAAAACACCTCGCCGTTAATCAGATGCATTATTTATATCACACCCGCAAAAATAAACGCAGGGGTTCCACCTTCGCTGGTCCAGGTTAACGCCGGGCTCGGGCCTTATTTTTATTTACGGTATCAGACTTGTTTCCCGGTTCGTATTCCGCCGCCGGCTCTGAAACTCTTTTTAAAACCGGTCTGGATGGCAGACGGATTCTGATTCGGCTTTCATCGATCACGACCAGACTTCCGGGTTTGATATCCACAGGA
>JAKQKW010000167.1 GCA_029560455.1 Candidatus Rifleibacteriota bacterium | reverse complement strand
TTATGAAATATTTGGTGTTGTAGCGGCCTGTCGGGTAGAAATCCATGTCGGCAGCACCCTGCATGGCAACATAGCCGGCTTTAACGATAACCCGTGCCTCTTCAGCCATATCGACGGTGAAATCTTCGTCATCGGCATCTTTAAATGTTCTGGTAACGACACCGCCAGTCTGCATGATAGTACCGGAACGCTGAGTCAGAGTTGAATCGAGACCGTCCTTAAGCCCCTGAACCCCGGCCGCACCGGTTGCGCTCAGCTCATAGTCGCTCAAACTCTTTGCACCATCATCACCCTGCGGTTCTTTTGCGGCCGCAGCGATTTCATCCATATCGAAGTCTGCCGGGACTGTGCCGCTTTCCATGAAAGTAGCACGGGCAATCGGGTCGTTCCAGACCGAAACCAGAACCCTGACCGCAGTTTCGCGGTCGTAGGTAAGTTTCCAGATGGCCTTTTCGTTCGGTGTGTCTGGCGCAATAATAACGCTGGGAGGCGCTTCAAAATTTACGTATTTAAGACCAACAGCCTCAGGCGGGAAAGTGCCATCACGATAATCGCCGCGGCCGTTGCCTGATATTGTCCAGGTGGGGAGAGGAGCGGCATCAACCGTAGTACCGCCGACGCCTTTCATTTTACCTTCTTCCCAGTGGGGCGGGGTATTGGTAGTAGTGGTGCTTTCAATAACACCTTCAAAAGCGAGTTTAGTGCCTGCCGGAACGACAAGCAGTTTAACAGTCTGCTCAGTGCCGGCACCAACCCAGCCTTTGTAATATTTTCCACCCTGAAAAGGAGTTCCTTCAAGGCCATCGGCCGGAACAGAGCTCTGACCCTCGCTGTGGCCGGTTCCGGGTGGGTAGGAAATAAGCCCGGTCACCGGGTCGGCCGGACCTTTAGCCGAACAGGCCAACAGGTCAAGCGGCGAAAAGACCGTGCAGAGAACGATCGCACACAGACCCAATACCTTTTTAATATGCATATTACCCCCCTCGGGCAAGACTTCTTCTGTAAGCTATACGTTAATTATACCTGAAATAATTCACTTTTTTTAAGAAGTGTGACACTGTTGATTTTTTTTAAAACCTCTTCATAAGAAGCGGCACATGGGCCTGCCTTTTCGGCGTCAGCGGCACCAGCTGCCAGCCCGATCACTGCAGCTTCCGGCAGGCTCATTCCCTGACTTCGGCCATAAACCAGACCGGCAAGGGTTGCATCACCACAGCCAACCGCGGAAACTTCTTCAGCCGGCGCCGGAACAAATTCATATTCTTCACGCCCGTCCCATAATAAAACATTGTTGCGACCATCGGTAATCATGGCACCCCAGATGCCATGGCGTTTCAAAAGACCATAAAAATCAGCCTTCTGATCGGCAGCGAAAGGGTCAAGGGCAAAGGTTTCCTTCGCTTCATCGCGATTGTGCTTTAAAAAGAATCCACCGGCAACAACGGCCTGGCGAAGCGCTTCGCAACGGGCATCGAGATATATCTCACCTTTAAAACTGCGTAGAGTTTCGAGAACGCGGCGATATAAATCACTGTTTCTTCTGCCGGGAATAGTTCCTGACATGGAAATAAAAGATGCTGATGCTGATTCTGCTGCCGCCAGTTCAAGCATAGAAAGGATTTCGTTCTCTTTTAATTCTTCGCCGTCTTCTATCCACCAGCGGTGTCGACCGGAATTACCATCGAATATGTTTATCCCGGCGCGGGTCTCGGTTGAAACTTCGACATATCTGGCATTGATGCTCTGCTGATTAAGTTCGGCCCTTATTTTTTCACCATTGCTGCCGCCGGCAAAAGTCAGAGCCAGAGCCGGCCGCCCCAGGGTTTTGAGCATGCGTGCCACATTGATACCCTTGCCACCAACCGTGAAAGGAATTCTGTCGACGCGGGTACCGCCTGTCAGTCTGCCAGGCTCGTTAAACAGCTGATAATCGAGAAGAGGGTTAGGAGTGATGGTCAGAATCATTGTGTTTACCGTTCATATTTACATCAGCACTGATTTAAAGTATCATCTGCGCATGGAAAATGAAACTTTTTCTTTACTGATATTTCACGGTTCGGCGCGCCCGGAAGCCAATGCCGCAGCGCTCAGCTTTGCAGAACGTCTTAAAAAGCGCATTGGCATGAACAGTTTTGCAATCTGCTTTCTGAAAGGGGTTGCACCGGAATTGGAAACAGCACTCGAAGAGGCGGTCGTCAGGGGCTTCAGAAAGATTCGCCTGATGCCGTTGTTTCTTCTACCTGGAACCCACACCTGCAAAGATATTCCGGCGGCGGCAGATGTAATCAAAAAGACGCATCCGCAGGTCGAAATTGAAATTTTCGACTGCCTGGTAGAAATGCCTGAATTTCTTGAGCTTATCGGCAAAAAACTCAATAACCCATGACAAACAATGCCAGTTATACAGGGCTTCTAAAAAAAACGATTTTTGCTGCGACTGTCGCCATTTCTCTTTTTGTGGCAGCAATTCTGGGTTTTTACTTTGGCTGGAGCCAGATTAAAAGACCGATGCTGGTCGCCCTGACTTTCCATGGGGTAACCGAAAAACCTTCATACCCCTGGGAAATTCACCCCGAACCGTTCGACGGTTTTATCAGACAGTTCCGGCGGCACGAATTCACGCCGGTTGCCCCGGCCAGTCTGCCCGCAATGCTCGACCAGGGTTTTTCCGGGCGTCACTTTCTCGTCAGTTTCGACGATGGCCTGATAACTTCAGCAGAAGCAATCAGAAAACTTTATCGCGATTACGGCGTCAAGTCGGTATTGTTCATCATCACCGACCTGGTCGGCACTCCGGGCTATGTTGACCGACCGACGCTTCTCGATCTACAGAACAATTTTGGCTGTCACATTGCACTGCACGGCAAGCGCCATTATGAAGTCACGAAAATTCTGCAGGAAGGCGGCGACCTGACCGGCGAAATTGAAAAGGCCAGGGTCGAGTTGTCGGCATGGGTGCGCAGCGTAGTCGACTGGTATGCCTACCCTTATGGTGATTTCAATGCCTCGGCTGCGGCTGCCATCGCTTCAACCGGCATAAAGCTGGCCTTTACCATCGAAGGCGAAGAAATTAAACCTGCTCAGAACCGCATGCTGCTGCCGAGGGTGATGTATCTCAAAGGGGCCAAAGAAGCCGGCGAGCCTGACCCGTCTGACTGGCTGCCACCAAAATCGGCGAGCACCGGGTCGTTGACAATAACTCTATCTTTACTTGTCGCTTTTATCGGGCTGAGCTGGGTGGCAAAGTTTCTGCAGTTCAACCGCGCCCGCAAAGCTGCCCGCGTGGCAACTGCGAAAGAACAGTGAAAAAGTAGAGAAGCAGGGTAACCTGTAAGCCGGGTTCTGTACCTCATTCGAGGCGTCGGTCATCTATCTGGGATCAGAGTTACCCCTGACCTCAAGCGACTTACCCGGAGTAGTAGCGAAACGGGCCGTTTCATCCCCCTGTTTAGTCTTGCTCCGGCGGGGTTTACCAGGAGACGCTGTCGCCAGCGCTCCGGTGCGCTCTTACCGCACCTTTTCACCCTTACCTGTGTCTTGCGACCATCGGCGGTGTATTTTCTGCTGCACTTTCCGTCCCCGGAAAATTCCTTTTCCGAAGCCTGGGTGTTACCCAGCGCCATGCCCTGTGGAGCCCGGACTTTCCTCATCCTTGCGGACGCGACCGACCGGTTACCCTGCAAATCTACCTTTTCAAAAACTATTCAACCTTAACATTCCGTCTGGCGCCGGTCAGACGCATAATCAGGCCAGCCTTGCCTGACGGATAAAGCGGTTCTTTTTTTCGTCGCGAAAAACCACAACGTTCACAGGCATAAATGCGCCGCTGCAGACCGAGCGTATTTTTGCCGGGTTCTTTGAGGGTTTCGCTGCTGACTTTCAATGCGCCGTTGCAACGGGGGCAGCGTTCGACAAAGAAAATGATGTAAAACAGAAACAGACCGATCAGAAGAGCGAGCAAAATTTCTTTTGAGGTCCAGAGGAAATACTGCAGATCAAACACCTGCGAAGCCCCGGTAGTTCTCTGCTCATCACGTTTCAATTCATCGAGCAACATTCTTCTGATGGCTTTTACACCTTCAAGAAAACCAACACCGTCGTTATTGGCAGCATTGTTAGGCAGAATCACCTGATTGAGAATCTTTTCGCCCATTTCTCTGGTGATGAGGTATTTGAGACCAATACCGACGCGCAGGTGAACTTTGCCGTGGGCGGCACCCTCTGGAAGCAGCGCGTAGATCAGAATGCCTCTTTTGTCGAGGCTTATCGAACGTATCCATTCTGAAAAAAAGGCTTCAACCTGGCTCTGGGCTTCCGCGAGATTATCAACCCGCAGAGTCTTGATCATGACTCTGATGCGCATCTTTTCTTCGATTTCAGCGCAGTCGGTAACAATCTGCCGGCGCAGTTCAGGTTTGATAAGCTCCGCCTTGTCGTCAACATATTTGGCTGCGTCTGGCACCTGCGCCTTAACCACGGCAGAACTGCTGCCTGGAGCAGATACAGCCTCAGAGGCGCTCTGAGCCTGCAAAGTCTGATAACAGCACAAGCAGAGGACAATGACGAGAAACAGAACTAACCTGAAAGATTTCATAATCAAACCCGCTGGCCTGTCCAGTAGATTAACATGCTGCAGTTGGAGCAGGTTTCGGCGCCCTCATGCGAGGTTACCGCGCTCAACAGACCGGCAGGCATACCCATGCCGCAGGCCGGGCATGATGGGTTTTCTGTTGGAAAAAGCACCTGCCCGCGCCTTTTTTGCCGGAGTTCTTCGTATTTTTCAAGAAGGTCGGCGGCAATTTTAAGACTTGCCTGAGAGCGCTGCGTCTGCAGCAGATCAAGTTCTTTACGAACTCCGGTTATTTCTTCGGCAACCCTGGTTTTAACCTGTTCAAGGTGGTCACGGCGACCGGCAACGATTTTCTGCCCCTTGACAGTGTCTTTTTCGAGGGTTTCGATTTTTTCCATGTCTTCGAGAATCTTGCCTTCTTCAGTTGAAGCCTTTTCGCGCATTGCGGCAAGCTCTTTTTCGATTGCCTTGTAACTGGCCGGCGAAAGCCCGGCGCTCTGCATCTTGATTTCGGCAAGCTTGACCTGCTGGTTCAGATCGTTAAGCTCTGTTTCAGCTTTGCGCCGACGCAACTGAATCTTTTTCAGCAGAGCCAGTTTTTTTTCGATCAGCTGCGCATCTGCCTCGATTTCGTTCTGCATCCGGACAACCTTCTGTTTCTTTTCTTCAATCTGGTCTCTGGCTGCATCAATTTTCAGATCCAGCTCCTGAAGCGGAATCAGCGGCTTACATTCTATCACTTGCTACCTCAATGATTCGGGGTTGAATTAACAGGCTGTACATTATCAGAAGCCGGGTCAGGTGTCAATCAATTCAACCCGGCACACATGGCAGATATGGCATTTGATGAGGCTTTTACCGTGAATGGCATTGACCTTGGGCAATAAAAATGCTAGACTGGATTTTCTCATTTAACTGGAGGTAGCCATGGAGTCAATCCCCACAATCGCAATCGTAGGACGGCCAAACGTTGGCAAGTCATCACTCATGAACAGAATCGTCGGCTACCGGCACGCAATCGTTGACCCGACCCCGGGTGTAACCCGCGACCGCAATTACGCCGAAGCAACCTGGAACGGCAGGCGTTTCAACCTTGTCGATACCGGCGGTCTCGACCCCGATGATTCACAGCCCCTTATGACCTCGATCAAACAACAGGTCGATTATGCCCTGCACGAAGCAGAAGCAATCATCTTTGTCTGTGACGGCAGGGCCGGCCTGGTTCCAGACGATAAGCAGATACTGAACTTTTTGCGCAAACACTGGTCTGGGCACCCGATGTATGTTGCCATCAACAAACTCGACAACCCGAACGATGAGTCGCAGCTGGCAGAATTTTACGAACTCGGCATCGACCCGCTCTACCCGATTTCGGCCGTGCACGGGCACGGAGTTGCCGACCTTCTCGACGTTGTGGTTGAAAAGATGCACGTCAACCACCTCGACGAAGAGGAACTGGAACGCCAGGAAAGGGCTCTTGAGCGCATTGCCATCGTCGGCAAACCGAACGTCGGCAAGTCGATGCTGTTCAACAAACTGATCGGCGAAAACCGCTCGATCGTTGACAACGCAGCAGGCACGACCCGCGACACAATTCTTTATAAGCACGTGCGCGGCGGCAAAACCTACAACTTTATCGATACCGCCGGGCTGCGGCGCCCTGACCGCGAAAAAGACGATGTCGAACAGTATTCGGTCTACCGGACTCTGGGCGCCATCAAGAATACCGATCTGGCCATTCTGGTCATGGATGCGTCGAAAGGTGGCATCACCTATCAGGATAAACGCATCGCCGGCAGAATAATCGACAGCGGTGCCGGGTGCATCATCGTCTGGAACAAATGGGATATCGCAAAACACGACGAACACTTCTGGACCCAGCTGATCAAGGAAACCCGCGAGGAGTTTCCGCTGTTGGCTTTTGCTCCGATGATTGCAACTTCTGCCAAAACCGGGCTGCGCGTCAACAAACTTTTTGAAATGATTGACCACGTGCAGGAAACCGGCAGGCGTCGCATTGCCCCCGAAGTTCTCAAAACCATTCTCTACGATGCGGTTACCATTCAGCCACCACCGACTTTCAAAGCCCGCGAGCTGAAACTTAAATCACTGGTGCAGCTCGAGGGGCCGCCGATTGTCTTCAAGCTCAAATGCAACGAGCCTAAGGGTGTGCACTTTTCGTATCAACGCTATCTGCTCAACCATATCCGCCAGGAAGAAACCTTCGAAGGCTGGCCGGTAAAAATGGTCACAGGACACTGATCGATGAATTTTCTTTATGCCGCCCTGTTCGGGTATTTCTGCGGCTCGCTTCCGACCGCTTATGTTGTCGCCTGGCTGTTTTATGGCATCAACATCTTCGAACACGGCAGTAAAAACATGGGTGCAACCAACGTTTACCGCGTACTCGGCACCTGGCCCTTTGCTGTCACACTCGCGACAGATGTTCTCAAAGGCATGGTGGCGGTGCTTGCCAGTGCTCACTTCTGGCCCGGAGCTCCGGCACTATACTTTACCGCGGCCGCGGCAGCCATGGCCGGTCACACTCTGTCATTCTGGGTCAAGTTTAAGGGTGGAAAGGGTGTAGCGACCGGTCTCGGGGTCTTCATGGCTCTGGCGGGCCATGCTGCTCTGGCAAGTCTCGGGGTATTCATGGCTATGTTGCTGATCAGCAGAATGGTTTCGTTGAGTTCAATTCTGGCAGCCGCTCTGTTGCCGGTTTTTATTTATCGCTTTCAGGAACTCGGGCCGGTTTACAACCCATACCTGACAGGTTTTGCGGCTTTTATCGCCCTGTTTGTCATTATCAAGCACAAAGCCAATGTGCAGAGAATTCTCAAGGGCGAAGAGTCAAGATTGCCATGGCGGGCAACCGCTAAATCGGCAGAAACTGTATCAGAAAACAATGAGGAGGCAAAAGCCCAATGAACTTTGCCGTCATCGGAGCCGGGTCATGGGGCACGACCCTGGCCGATCTTCTGTGTCGCAATGGCCATCGTGTTAAACTGTGGGCCAGAGAACCCGAAGTCGTTGCGGGTATTACTGAATCACGCCATAACCCTTATTTCGTAACCCACCTTGAATTACACAATTCCCTGACCTGCTCGAACAGCCTCACCGAGGTTCTCGCTGGCTCAGAGATAGCCCTGTTGTCAATTCCTTCAAGCTTCATCAGATCCGTTATCGAGCCTTGCAGAGATGAATTGAGGCGTCTGCGTGGTGTTGCAAACGTTGCCAAAGGCTTTGAGCGCGGTACCGGCCGGCGCATTTCGCAGGTCATCTGTGAGATTCTCGGGGTATCACCTGATTCTCAGGCCGATCACGTTGCGTGTCTGTCCGGGCCGAATCTGGCCGATGAGGTTGCTCAGAGGAAACTGGGAGCTTCGGTAATCGCTTCCCCTGATGAGGAGCTGTCAGAAATCCTGCAACAATGTTTTTCCACACCATATTTCAGGGTCTATCGGCATGGCGACCGCACCGGGGTTGAACTGGGCGGCACTCTGAAAAACATTTTCGCCATTGGCGCCGGCATCGTTGATGGTCTTGAACTTGGTGACAACGCCAAAGCCGGGTATCTGACCCGCAGCCTGCATGAACTGGTGCGGATTGGCACCGCACTTGGCGGCGAAGCTCAAACTTTTTACGGTCTGACCGGGCTTGGCGATCTTATTGCGACGGCTTCTTCGCCGCTTTCGCGCAATCATCGTCTCGGCCAGGCCATTGCCCGCGGCACCAGTCTTAAAGATTTTACCGAATCGACTAAAATGGTGGTCGAAGGAGTCGAGGCTGCAAAAATTGCAAGTGAGTGGGGCAAAAAACTAACTCTTCAGCTGCCAATTACCGAAGAATTATGCAGGGTACTTTTTGACGGTCGCCCCCCGGATATTGCTGCCGCAAATTTGATGGGGCGTTCATTAAAGGCCGAAACCGACTGATAATTTCAGGAGTTGCAGATAATGAAGTTTTTCCGTTCAGGTCTGTTCGTTGCGATGATTCTGGTGTTTCTTGCATCGATTTTTTTCACGATCGTCTACTTTCAAAAATCGGTGCCGGAGAAACCGACGCCGGTCTCACCAGACACCCCGACAGCTGCTGTCGAGAAAACTCCTGAAACAGATCTGAAAACCGAAATCAAACCGGTTCAGATAGTCTTTACCGATGGCCTGCAGCAGATTCCGGTAAATGAACTGCCGCTTCTGTCGGTCACTAAAAAAAATGACCAGATTGTTAAAATCGAAGCAGACGGCGAACTGGCAAAACAGGTCATCGCCAGCCTGACTCTGTCAAACGTAAAACAGGCAGCACCGGCAAGAATTGAAGGCGGTAAAAACAGTTTTCAGAGAATTGTCAGGGGTGAGCCCGGCTTTGGCATCGACAAGGAAAAAACCCTCGCCGCCCTCGAAAAAAGTCTGGTTGAAAACTACAACGCCACCAGTTTTGCGGTGGATCTCGCAATCGCACCGATCGAAGGAAAGGATGGCTTCTCAAGCAAAATGCGTGAAATGGGTTTCAACACACTCGTCGCAACTTTTTCGACCTTGCATGCCGGTCATATCGATGACCCTGAACGCAACGTGAATCTTGAAATCGCCAGTCACAAAATCGATGGCCTCATCGTTCCGCCAGGCGGCAAATTCAGCTTCAATAAAGTTGTCGGCCCCCGCACCGAAAAATACGGTTTCAAAAAGGCCGGAGTCATCTCACAGGGAAGAGTCATCCCTGGTCTGGGCGGTGGGATCTGCCAGGTCAGCACCACTCTCTACCGTGCTGCTCTTCTCAGCGGCATGAAAATTGATGAACGCCATAATCACTCTATCTATGACGGCATCGAATATGCCGACCGCGGCCTCGATGCAGCGGTTGCCTGGGGCTTCAAGGACTTCAGATTCACCAACACTCTCGACATACCGGTTCTGATTGTCAGCCGTGCCGGTAAAGGCAGAGTCGAAGTCGAAATTTATGCCGAGAAAAAGCCCTTCGACACCGTCGTACTCGAGACCAGAAACGAAGTAAAACACCCTTACGAAGTTCAGAAGAAAAGCAATTCTTCTCTGAAGAAAGGTGAAGTCAAAATTGTTCATCCCGGTGTGCATGGCTACAGTGTCGAAGCCTATCGCACCATTATCAAAGATGGCAAGCCCAGCAAAGAAGAACGTTTGAGCAAAGACCGATATCTGACCTTCAACCGGATCGAGGAGATTAATAATTGAAAAAGCTGTTTGCCGTTCTGCTGTTTGTTGCAGTAACTCTTTCGCAGGCCAATGCAGCGCTCGACCTCTCAGTTTTCACCATCAGAGGTTTTGAGGGCAAGGGACCTCTTGAATTCAACGCCCCGGAAGAACTGCTGCTGCTTCAGGACGGTCGAATAATCGTTGCCGACCAGCGTAACAACCGCCTGCAGGTTCTTACACCCGACGGCGATTTTGCCAGGGCGATTCCGCAGCTGGTGGCCTCAGACCCGATTCGTGCCGACGGCAAGAAACAGACATCGGCCAAGGCTCTGATACCGCCGCGCAACGCTTCAGAAGCCGGCAACATCTGCACTGATCCGGCGTTTCTCGCTGAAGTTCAACGTTATTTTCCGCGACCAACCGGCATGGCTTTCGACGGCAAAGGTCAGCTTTATGTATCTCTGAGTGAAAGTGACATCATTGCAGTTCTCGACTTCACAAGCGGCAAGGTCACCAGCACGTTCGGCCGTTCAGGCAGAGGCCAGGGCGAACTGTTCGGGCCGATGGACATCGACATCAGCGCTGACGGGCGTATCGCCGTCGCCGAAGGCCGCAACAAAAGGGTTCAGATTCTCAACGATGCCGGCAAGTGCCTTAAAGAACTTGTCTACCAGGAAGAAACCAAAAAGGGTGCCTTCAACGCCGTGCCTCCCCGTGGTGTTTACTGGATGAACGACGGTAATCTGGTGGTCACCTACCCGACCTTCAACCAGGTCGTCTGCTGGGAGCCGAAAGAAGGTAAAATCATCTGGCGTTATGGCAGTGGCAAAGGCAGCGAAAAGGGCATGCTCAACAGCCCGTCTTATATAACTGCCAGCCTCGACCAGAACCTGCTGATCAGCGACACTCTCAATCACCGAATTGTTGAAATCACCCGCGATGGTAAGTTTTTTGAACATCACGGCCGCCGCGGCTCTGCCCCCGGCCGTCTTCTGATGCCGCGCGGCATGGCACTCAACCGCGATGAGACACTCATTATCGCAGATCAGGGCAACAATCGCGTGCATTTTTTCCAGCCCGGGCAGGCCACGATAACATTGCGCGAAGCCAAGCAACTGGCCCTCAAAGACGACTGGGATGCCGCCCTGACCCGCATCGAAAAAGTTCTCTATCTGCAGCCAAACAATGAACAGGCCCGCGACCTGATGGTTAACGCCCTCTATTTCTTCGGGAATCGCGCTTTCAATGAACGTGACTATTACAAAGCTGAAGAATTCTACCGCCGGGTGCTCAGATACCGGCCCGACGACGCCAATATCCCGCAAAAGCTCGACGCAATTTTCTGGGCTGCAAATCAGGGCTTGATTGCTTCGATAGTTTTTGGCATTATAGCAGTCATAGCTGGTCTGATTATTGTCTGGATAATCAAGGTTATGCTTACCAGATTCATCTTTACACAATCCCAGGAGTAAGCTCTTGTCACTGAACAAAATTCGCAATTTCTGTATCATCGCTCACATCGACCACGGCAAGTCGACCCTGGCCGACCGCCTGATCGAGTTTACTTCCACCGTCAGCAAACGGGAAATGAAAGATCAGCTTCTCGATTCAATGGACCTCGAAAGAGAACGCGGCATCACCATCAAAGCCCAGGCTGTGCGTATGATCTACACCAGCAAAAGCGGTGAAGAATACTGTTTCAATCTGATCGACACCCCAGGCCACGTCGATTTTTCTTACGAAGTTTCACGCTCGATCGCAGCCTGCGAAGGAGCACTGCTGGTCGTCGACGCCAGCCAGGGCGTCGAAGCCCAGACCATGGCCAACGCCACTCTGGCGATCAATCAAAACCTCGAAATCATACCGGTCATCAACAAAATAGACCTGCCGGCAGCTGACCCGGAAAAAGTCAAAGAAGAAATCGAGAATCTCATCGGCATAGACTGTTCAGAGGCCATTCTTGTATCTGCCAAAGAGGGCCGCGGCGTGCCAGAACTGCTTGAAGCCATCATTCATCGCATTCCGGCGCCGAAGGGTGAACAGAATAAAACGCTCAGAGCACTGGTTTTCGATGCGAATTACGACTCATACAAGGGCGTTATTGTCTACTGTCGCGTTGTTGACGGTATGCTCAAAACACGAGACCGCATCAAATTCAAGGCGACCGATGCCTCTTTTGAAATTATCGAAGCCGGGGTTTTTACGCCTAAACCGGTAATCACCAACGAACTTGCCACCGGCCAGGTTGGCTTTTTTCATGCAACGATCAAGGAAATGGGCTATGTAAACATCGGTGACACTGTTGTACTTGAAAAAGCGCCGGAAGTTACAGCAATACCAGGCTTTCAGAAGGCGAAACAGATGGTTTTCTGCGGTCTTTACCCGGTCGAAACCAATGCCTTCAACGACCTGCGTAACGCCCTCGACAAACTCACGCTCAATGATTCGAGCCTGTCGTATTTTCCAGAAAACTCTCTGGCACTCGGTTTTGGCTTCAGATGTGGCTTCCTTGGTCTATTACACATGGAAATCATTCAGGAACGACTCGAGCGAGAATATGACCTCGACCTGGTCACCACAGCGCCAAACGTTATTTACGAAGTCGTCCTGAAAGACGGTACCGCTTACGAAATCGACTCACCATCGAAACTTCCTGACTACAACGAACTTGAAGAAATCCGTGAGCCATTCGTGCATGCGACCATCTTCATGCCGAAGGAATACATCGGCACGATCATGGAACTTGCCCAGGATCGCCGCGGCGTCATGAAAAACATGGAGTTCATCTCTGAAAACCGCGTTTCAATTTCTTTCGACCTGCCGCTTTCAGAGATCATCGTAGACTTCTATGACAAGCTGAAGAGCCGCACCCGCGGCTATGCTTCGCTCGATTACGAGCACATCGGCAACCGTGCCGCCGACATTTCGCGCGTCGATATTCTTGTAAACGGCGACAAGGTCGATGCCCTGTCGTTTCTGTGCCATCGTGAACGCGCTGAATACCGCGGCCGTAATGTCATTACCAAGCTGCGCGGCCTGATTCCAAGGCACCAGTTCCAGATTCCGCTGCAGGCAGCGATCGGTGCCAAAATCATCGCGCGCGAGAATATTGCCGCCCTGCGCAAAGACGTTACAGCCAAGTGTTACGGCGGCGACATCACCCGCAAGCGCAAGCTGCTCGAAAAGCAGAAAGAGGGCAAAAAGCGCATGAAAATGGTCGGCAACGTCGAAATCCCGCAAAAGGCCTTCATGGCCATTCTCAGGCCCGACGACGACTGAGAAAATACTTGTTCACAAACAAACCCGGTGCAAAACACCGGGTTGTTTTTTTACAAGATATCTCTGATGCAAAAAAACCGGGCGAATTATGCCCGGCTTTTTGCTATTAAGAGCTGCTTTATTATTGCTCGGAGACGTAATAGTCGAGCTGGCGGGAGCAGTAGAGGCAGTTTTTGGCGTCTTTTTCGCTGTAGATGAATGATTCGCCGCAGGTCGGGCAGATTTTTACCGGGTAGACCGGTTCTTTGTCGTATTTTTTCATACGTACATACTGCCAGCCAAAGATGTTGCGGCCGGCGGCCATGAATTCGTCGACTATTATCTTTGCCGATGCCTTGCGGGCGGCATCATCGCTCTGCACCTCAGGCGAACGCTGGCGCAGAAAAAATTTGTGAGTTTCCGGCATTTTATCGGGGTCGATCTTTTTCATATCGACAAAAACCCTTATACCACGGCCATTTGACCGGTCATAAAGCGTGAGAGCATATCGACCAATTTTATCATTCATGATCAGATATTTATTGCCTACGGTACACCCGGTCAGAAACTGAATGGCATCGGAAAGGCAAACCTGAGTTTCGGTGACGGCACCAAGCTTCTTGACATCGCCAAGTTTTTCTTTGGCGAGCAGAACCATTTCTACTCCAATCGGAATGCCGGGTGCGCGTTTGGTATGAAATTTATAAACTTTTTCGACGAGTTCGTTAAATTCTGCATCAGTCATGGTGCCCCTCCGAGGTTGTTTCTATCAGTATTCCATTAAAGAATAAAAAGCGCAAGATGCTCAGGCGTTCAATTTTTCAAGAGCCAGTCGAGCAGCTCTCTTCACATTTTTAGAACGATCATTTTTTGAAACACGGCCGAGGCATTCTCTGGCAATATCGCTGTTGCTTGATGAGAGAGCTTTTACCACAGCATATCTGACCTCTTCAGAAGCATCCTTTTCATAAACAATGACAAAATCAAGGGCCTCTGACGACCCGATACGCCCCAGTGAATTGACTGCCGATGCCCTGACGAACTCGTTTTCATCGCGGGCTGCAGCGGCAAGCAGTGCAACAGCTTCAGGCTGCTGAAAATCGCCAAGGGTATTGGCAGCACTGCCTCTGATATTAGGGCTGGCGTCAAGAAGACTGCGGCGAAGTTTTTCGAGGTTTGGCGGCAATGCCCCGATTTCCTCAAGCTTTTTAACCTGCCCGGTTGATACTCTTTCGGGAATCACAGCTTCTTCAGTCATGGTCTTTGTGTTCCCAAGCTGAGCATTACGACTGGCAAGCTGTTTAAGTTCATCGTCAAGTTTGCGCGAAACAGCAATAAGCTCTTCAAGCACCTCAAGGTTTTCGTTGCCCATAAGGGCCAGAGAAGCCTTGTAACTGACTTCAGAATCAGAATCCTTTAAAAGATCTTTTAAAGCCCTTATCGAGCGTTCATCTTTCATCTGTCCGAGAACTTCGACCCTCACCAGCTTAGACTCACGGCTTTTCTGGCCAGCCATCGTCTCCAGCTGAGCAAATACCTCATCATAAGGAAAAGCGGCAATGGCCTTGGCAGCCGAAAATCTGACCACGTCATTTTCGTCGGTGACGCATCTGAAAAGTGCTTTCAACGCTTCAGGCTCAAGCGTAGTGCCAAGAGCATAGGCAACTGAAGCTTTGACAAAGCGGTCAGGGTCATCTATGGCTTCGATGAGAGCCGCAAGAACTCTTTCATCTTTTCGGCCGCTCAACGCGGCGGCGGCAGAGTATCTAACTGCAACATTCTCATCTTTAAGAGCCCGAAGCAGCGATTCGACCGATTTGTCGTTCTGCATGCCCCCGAGGGCTTCAGCGGCCATGAATCTTACCGACTCAACCTCAAAAGGATTTGCGAGAGCTTCGATCAGTGGCTCAACGACCTCTTCACTGTCGAGGCCGATTGCAGCCTTGGCCGCCATCTGGCGCATCTGCTGGCTGTTGTCTTTCAGGCCTCTGACAACGAGTTCCTTGCGCGGCAGCGGTGTACCGTCAGGCTGAAAATATTCAACCGGGAGCTGATCGATCTTAAAAACAACCATTTCTTTGAATTTATAAGGATTTGCATTGGCTTCTTCTTCCTGATTTTTTTCAGCTTCGGCTTTCGGAGGTTTTTCATTTTCATGGGAAATTGCCTTGATCAAGGCAGCATCACTACGGCGGGAAATTTCAATCAGGGGTTCAATTGCGCTCGGATCGCCAATCTGACCGAGACTTTCAGTTGCGGCAAGCGACACACTCTGGTCAGGCTCATAAAGAGCCTCAATCAAGGCCGGAACCGCCTCGGCCATTTTTTTACGACCTGCTTCTCTGATGGCTTCAATACGTTTTTCAACCGGTGCTGAAAATGTTTTAATCAGAACCAGCGGGTCGACTATCTCTTCATGCTGCGGGGCCGGCTTCTTTTCGGCCGGGCGTTCGCGTTCTGACTGCCTGATTTCGGAAGAATCGGCCTTATCTTCCGCGACCGGCTTTTCTGAAATTGCGGATGGTGCAACGGAAGCGGCAGACTCAACGGAAGCAGAACCAACTTCGGCGGTCTGCGGGGGCTTTACCGGGGCAGTTTCTGCTGCACCACGGTCAACGACAGTGCTGGTTTTCGGCACCTTGATTTCGGGTGCAGGCATCTGTTCTGCTTTGCGACGGCGGCCCCAAAAAATACGAACGGCCACAACCGCTACCAGAACCAGAACCCCAACAATCAGTGCATAATCTATGTTTGTCATCGCGTTACTTTATCGACTTCATAGTATAATATATTAACAATACTAATTGGCAAATTTTCTTAGGCGGTCAAATAACAGTGCGGGAAATCGGCAATGTTCTGATATCTGATGAAGTCTGGCAAACCCGCTTCGGCTGTAATCTCGAAGCATGTCTTGGCTGCTGCTGCAAATACGGCGATCTTGGTGCGCCAATCAGCGAAGAAGAAGAGGCAACGATCAGGGATCATCTCGATAAAGTTGCTCCAATGCTGTCGCGACAAAATCTGCAATTATTGAAAGGCGGCATCAGCGAGCGTTATAAAGGCAATCTGCATATTGTCGAAGTGGCCGAAAACACTCCCTGTCCCCTTTCTTTCATCGATGAAAACGGTGTGATTCTCTGTTCTCTGCACCGTTACACGCTCGAAAACCGTCTGCCGCTGCTCGACGTCAAACCGCTGTGGTGTTCTCTTTTTCCGCTGATCATCAAGAAAACCGCGACTGGCTGGCTGATCAACTGCCATATTCCAGAATTCTGCCGGTCAATCGACAATCCCCCGCCGCTGCTGTTGAGTTTTGCCGATCTTCTTGCCAGCCTTTTCGGCCCTGAATGGGTCGAAGAAGTCAGAGAAGCCTACAAAAAAGAAGAAAAAATGCGGAAAGGCGGAGTTTTATGAGTTTAAA
>JAKQKW010000274.1 GCA_029560455.1 Candidatus Rifleibacteriota bacterium | reverse complement strand
ATGATGATTTTGGCGCCGGCGGTTATGTCGACAAACCCGAGTTCGCGATGGTAGCGCGGAACAATGTGCTGATGCAGGTGTTCAATGCTTGCGCCAGAGGCTTCACCGATATTGAAGCCGATATTGAAGCCGAGCGGGTGGTAGACTGACTCGAGGCGGTCCATCGAGGCGCTCAGAAGCTGGTGCATCTGTTTATGCTCTTCGGGGTTGAGTTGTCTGGGGTCGTCGATGTGCCGCAACGGAAAAAGCAACAGGTGACCAGCATTATAGGGGTATAGATTGACGCAGGCCGCCACTGTCTCGTTTTTCCAGATGGTGAGGTTTTTGACACCCGGTTCGTCACCGACGATCGAGCAGATGATGCAGTCTACAGAAGGGCGGCTGAGCCCGGTAATGTATTCGCGCTTGTTTGGTACAAATAATTGCTGTTTAAAAGGCATTCTCAGACTCGGTTAAGTGATTTAAGCTGTTGTTTCATCAGCTGCGGAAAGTATTGGCGGGCAAGATGCACCGGAATTCCACCCTGATATAATATCAGGTCGTGAAAGCTTCTGTCAGTAAAATCATGCGAAAATGAAGTGCGCATTTCATTTTTCAGCAGCAGCAGCTGATGGTGACCAGTAAGCCGGGCGGAATAAATTGAAGGTCTTTGCATGATTTGCCTGATCTCGTTTTCGGCAGCTTCTTTCTCGAAGCGGGCCCGGTTAACAAGAAAGTCCACCGCATCAAGTGTTGTCCAGCTCCGAGTCTGCAGTTTGACCTCGGTTTTAAGCAGAGCCGCTGCTCTGGCTTTGTCCAGCGCCTGAACGAAAAGGCTTTCAGAAGAGGTTTCGAAGCCTTTTTCGCGCACCGCTTCCTGGCAGTAGCTTGCCCAGCCTTCGATCATTTCAGCAGAATCTGTGAATGAGCGCAGAATTCCGGGGTGCTGGTTCTGGGTTGCAAGATGCAGATGGTGCCCGGGGTAAGCCTTGTGAATAACGGAATTAGCTATCTCGGCATAATTATGACGTGCAGACAGCGAACTTTCGTCGCGGGTTATCAGATAAAAGCCGCGCTGAACCGCCGATTTTCTTTCGGGCGCAAAGTAGGCCGAAGAGGTTATGATGTGCCGCATATATGCAGGTGTTTCTATTATTTCAAGCTCTTCGTCGGCAGGCAGGGTAGCAAAGTTGCTGTATTCAAGAAAAGCACGGGTGCGGCTCAAATTCTCGCGATAAACGGAAATAACCTGGTCGAAGCTGCTTGGGGCATGCCGGTTGATGCGTTTCTGTGCGTCTTTGCGGGCACTTGAGGCCTCTCCGGTAGATTCGCCAAGAATGACGCAGCTGAGAGCTTCAAGCTGCCGGGTTGATTCCTGAAAAAGCTGTCTGGCAAGATCGGTGATTTCGGCCGGGGTCATGCCGATTCTTCTGGTGCTTACCAGTGCCTGAAAGGGGCCCATTCCAAGAGTCTGTTCTTTTTCAGCCTTTGGCATAATTGCCTGTTTAAGCCAGTGGCTGTAATCATCGATTGCTTTGGTCGCATTTGCGACGGCTCTTGAAAACTCCTGCAGCAGATCGTGGGTTACATGTCGGTTCAGACTGGACTCGATCGTTGCAAGAAATGCAGGCAGCTTGGCAGCAGACTCGAGGCAGAGCTCGCCCTTTTCCTGTGAAACTTTCTGAAAAAGGGTGCGCCCGCTCATGAGAAAAGCCGGAACTGCCTTTAATCTGCTGATCATAGATTTGACACGCTCAGAAAGCGGTGCAAAGTCTCTGATAAAGAGAAGAAAGAGAGCGTCGCCAATGTTCATGGCCAGGTCTCGGCCGGTGCGCCAGCGCTGCAGGTCTTCGTCGAGAAAAAGCTGTTGCTCGGCAAAGTGAATGATTGCCTGGCGGTCGATCTGCTCGTCAATACTGAGCTCATTTTCTGGCAGGGTGCAAAAAGCGGTTTTAAGCTCGCGAAGAAAAGCGATGTTGCGCTCAGTCGCCTCGGCACCGGTTTCTGGTAGAAGACCGTCGAAACTGTGTTCGCCAAGCCAGGTGGCAAGCACGGGGTTGCGACTGACCAGTTCTGCGTAATAATGCTGTGCAATTCCGGCGAAACCGGGATGTCTGTAAACAGCCTGATGAAGCATGCACAAGCCTCCACAATCATTTTTTCGACATTATAGCATAACAATTGATTTTCTTGAAAAATACTCTGTGGCTGTGGCACTATAAAGCCGCAAAAACAATGAAAAACTCAAATTCAAGTTCAATCAGGGTGCTGCGGGTTCTCAGCCGCATGAATTATGGCGGGCCATCACGGCATGTTATCAATCTTACAGCCTGTCTGCAGAAATATGGTTACGAAACCCGCCTTTTGGTAGGGATTCCAGAGTCTGCAGAAGGCAGTATGCTTGAACTTGCACATGCTTGTGGGGTTGATCCGGCAATTGTTGCCAGGCTTGACCGGCCAGTTATGCCACTGTCAGATTTTGCGGCTTTTCAGCAGATAATGCGCGAGATCAGGTCTTTTCGGCCACATATTGTTCATACTCATACAACCAAAGCTGGCATTCTCGGAAGACTTGCGGCAGTTCTGTGCGGTGTTCCGGCAATTTTTCACACTTATCACGGCTTTATCTTCAGCGGTTATTTCTCTCAGCCGGTTTCACAGCTGATCGTCGGAGTTGAAAGGTTTCTGGCCGGCATGACCGACCGACTGATAACCCTGACTCCGTCTCTGGCAGGTGAATTATCGCAACGGCTTGGTTTAAACGGCAGCAAAAAGATTGAAACCGTATCACTGGGGTTGAATCTGAATAAAAACCTGATGACTCCAAGGCGGTCCACCGGTTGGCGAAAATCACTCAACCTGTCAGAAAATCATCTCCTTGTGGGTATAGTCGCCAGACTGGTACCGGTTAAAAATCATCAGTTGCTTCTTCAGGCGGTTGCAGAGCTGACTGACTCCATTCCGGAACTTCACCTTGCCATAATCGGTGGCGGCGAACTTGAAAGCAGCCTGCGACAACAGGCTACTGCTTCAGGAATTTCTGATCGGGTGCATTTTTGTGGTCTGATAAGTGAAATTGAAGAGGTTTATGCCGACCTGGATCTTCTGGTCCTCAGCTCAAAAAATGAAGGTACGCCGGTCGTAATTATCGAGGCACTCGCTTCTGGCTGCCCGGTGGCCGCAACTAACGTGGGTGGGGTTGCAGAACTGCTTGAAGGCGGAGAATATGGCGCTATTCTGCCACCTGAGACCGAAGCATTTACCTTGTCACTTAAAAAAGCACTCGAAAACTGCCGTTGGTCAGAGAAAAAGCTCGATCTGCAATTTCGCAGGCAATGGAGCGCAAAGTTTTCTGTAGACGGTCTTGGCGCAAAAATTAATGAAATATACATGAAGACTTTGAAACTGCGGGGAATCGATGCTGGTCTTTAAAGGGGCTAAAATTTCAATCGCTGTTCAGGTCTTGAATGCAGCTTTTGTTATTTCTTTCATGCTCTGGTCTTTTCATACTTCAACTATAGAGACTGTTGCGGGAATTCTGCTGCAGCTTCTGCTGATAATATTGCTGATTTTCTGGCGAAGAAGACGTTTGGCATCATTGTTTTTTATCCCGGATGAATTTATTGCCTTTTTGCCAATGCTTTGGGCTCTTGCGAATGCAGGTTCTGCAACTTCATGGTTTGCTCTCTGGAAATGGCCTTATGTTCTGCCCTTCCTGCTGAGCCTGTTCTGGTCAGTTTTCCATTCAGAGAATTTCATCACTGGGCTTAAAAATAACCGCTTATGGCATGCGGTAATTGCATTTGTTATGTTTATTGCTGTTTTTTTGCCATTTTTAGGGGCTTTTTTCCCGCTGTTTGCAACAAATCTTGCTTTCACAACACTTTTGAACATGGCGGTTCTGGTCATGAGTTTTTCGATTTCGGCGTCGGGTATAAGTTTTCCGGTTGTTAAATCTGCCCCAGCGCCTGATTATAAGTAGTTCGGCCTGCAGCACATGTTCCTGTCAGAAAAAATGCCATCATTGTTACTTCCTGGTCGCCAAAGCTGTATTCAAAGAAGCCGGTGACAAAATAACAGATGAGAATGCTTCTGCCACCAAATTCACAAAGCCAGGAAATGGTATTTTCCGGTGGTTTTGTCTGACAGAATACAAAAAGAAACAATTCGTAGAAAAACCAGAGAAAAGCTATCAATCCGAGTGGCCCGGCTGTGATTAGAAACTGCAGAAAATTGTTGTGCATGTGGCCAAACACCCATTTCTTTTCTTTTTCATAATCTGTGCACAGTTTTTCATACCAGTCATAGACATTATTCATACCGATTCCGAATGCATATCTGTCTTTGATCATTTCAAATCCCCGATGCCAGTTCAGCAGACGCTGATAATTCGCGCTGAGAGAAACTCCTGGCTGCTCCTCACCAATCCTTATTTTGCCGGTCGAAATTGTAGACGCAGGGTTGAGACCATCAAGGCGCTCTCTGATGTTTATATCTCCGATAAAAAGGCCAGAAACTGCCAATGCCATGATTGCGCAGACAGGAGCCACTTTTGCCGGTTTTTTGGCGACGATATAGATCAGGCCGGTTATCAGTGCGAGCCACGCGCCTCTGACCATTGAAAAAACAATGGCGCAGCATGAGAAAACAGCGGCTGCTGATAACAGCAGATAATGTCGGGTCTGTTTGACAAAGGCAATTGCACTGACAATGACAAGCAGGGCCATTGCCTGGCACTCGCCAAAAGTCATGGGGCTTGAGAAGAAACCTTTTGCTCTTGTGCCGCTCTCAAAAATAAACATATGTTTATAAAAAACTACGGTTGCCGCGATCCCGGTTGAAACAATAAATGTTGTAAGCAGCCGCTTTTGCTGAGATTGTTCGGGCTTATACCAGAAAGGAAGATAAAAGCAAAGAATCAGCAGAAAGGTTTTTAAATCAGTCAGTGCCTGTAACGGATTGTTCGCTCTGAAGACAGACAGGAAGCAGGCAAAACAGAGAAATGCAAAGGGCTTGTCGACACTGGTTCCGGTAACTCGGATTCTGCCATGGTATAGTTCAATGATGAAGCCGATCAGCGCCAGTCCCAGACTGATTTGCGATGCCGAAATCGAAAAATGGCAGGTAGCTGCATAAAGATACAGGCCGGCCGTGTATAGTTTTCGAGCTTTAGATACCGACTGCGGCTGTAGCAGCGTGTTACTGGTCTGTTCGGTTGTGATAGACATAGAGTCTGAAGTTTAGCGCAATACTGCAGCTGTGTCGAGGTTGCAAAATTTTTTGCTCTGATTGCGCTGCAGCGAAAGTGCAGCATGGTTGGGGCTGTGATATAATGGCTGCACAACTTTCTTGAAAGGAATCCAGATGAGATTCAAGCTGTTCTGCAGTATTCTGCTCTGTATTGCAGGTGCTCAAATAAAGGCTTCGGCCCAGATTGTCGAAGTAGAAAACAAGGCTGGAGTTGTGGTGCTTACCAACAGCCCGGCGGTTGCCAGTTCGGGCAAAGAGTTGAAGAAAATAGATACCAGTGCCGAGGGCTATATTTTTCCGGTCAAGGGTCAGAAAAACAGGCCGCCGGCAAAGGCGCAGAGAATTCTCACCGGTGTTTTTTCGGGTTCGGGTGAAAAGACGGTAGTGTCTTCAGGCAAGCCCGGTGAGCTGCCGGAAGTAGTCGGCTTCGATCAGACTCCGGTCAGGCGTCAGACAAAAAGAGATGCCGAAACCATAGCCTGGGTGACAAAAGCCGGGTCACTTTATCATGACCCATTTCTTGAATGTGCCTGGGCCAGCGGCACAGAGCGTATCTGGGTCGATTCAGTCCAGGAACTTAAAGGCTTAGAGCCATGCTCTGAGTGCTATCAGAAGAATAACAGTGTGCCGAACTTCATTAAAAAAGAATCTGGTGGCCTCGACATTGCAACCTCAACAGCGCTGCTGAGCAATGCTGATTTTCTTGTCTGGGTTCAGGAACGTCTGCCTCTCAGGAATCCCGGATTTATAACCAGTCAGAAGTTGATGATTTACCCGAAAATGGAAATGACGCGCAAGGGTCTGCACCAGCTGGCGCGCGAAACTGAACTTGCTTATCGGCGCAAAACCTGGAAAATAATTGAGGTTGTCGCAAAACAGAGCGAAGCAGACCTTGACCAGATAAGTTCTTTCGACACTGAGGTTTCCGAAGAAAAGCCGGCCGGGGAAAAAGTTGATGACTGATCTGTTTTCATTCGCAAGCGGTAACCTTCAGGTTGCTGCACCATACCAGCCTCTTGCTGACCGCATGCGGCCAGACAGTATCGAAGATATTCTTGGCCAGGAACATATTCTTGGTCAGGGCAAGCCGCTGCGGATGCTACTTCAGGCTGGTTTAAGCGGATCGATAATTCTCTGGGGCCCTCCCGGCTGTGGCAAAACAACGCTGGCCAGAGTTATGGCCCGCCATTCTGAAGCTGAATTTATACAGCTTTCTGCGGTCACCTCCGGAGTTAAAGACCTGAAGGCGGCTTTTGATCGAGCAGCCGAATCGAGACGGCTGTCTGGTCGTAAAACCATGCTGTTTGTCGACGAGATTCACCGCTTCAACAAGGCGCAGCAGGATGCGCTTCTGCCTCACATCGAATCGGGGCTGGTGATCTTTGTCGGCGCAACGACCGAAAACCCGAGTTTTGAGGTGGTTTCGGCGCTGCTGTCACGCTGCCAGGTGCTGGTTCTCAAACCGGTTGCGGCTTCGGCTCTTTTGACCATTCTGTTGCGGGCCATGGACTGTGATGAAAAGCTGCAAAGGGCGCCAAAGGTGCTGGTAGATGAAGCCAGCCTCGAAAGAATTGCGATGATGGCGGCCGGCGATGCCCGCATCGCTTTGAATGTTCTCGAAACCTGCTGTGAGGTCGCCAGGCAGCAGCAGCCGGAAGCCCCGGCTGTAGGGCCAGATCTTGTGGCTGAAACATTTCAGAGCAAAATGTTGCGCTATGACAAGGGTGGTGAAGAGCATTACAATCTGATATCGGCTCTGCATAAGTCTATGCGGGGTTCAGACCCTGATGCCAGTCTTTATTGGCTCTATCGCATGATCGAGGGTGGTGAAGACTGTAAATTCATTTTGCGGCGCATGATCAGGTTTGCTTCCGAAGACGTGGGTATGGCCGATCCTTTTGCGCTGACCCTGGCAATGTCGGCGACTCAGGCTTACGAATTTGTCGGCCCGCCTGAAGCCCACCTTTTTCTCGCACATCTGGCGGTCTATCTGGCTGCTGCTCCCAAAAGCAACGCCCTGTATAAGGCCGAAAAGATGGTAAAACAGGCAATCAGAAACGGCCAGGAACCCTCTGTGCCTTATCATCTTCGCAATGCACCCACCGGCTTGATGAAAGAGATGGGCTATGG
>JAKQKW010000133.1 GCA_029560455.1 Candidatus Rifleibacteriota bacterium | reverse complement strand
AGCCCTGGATCAAAGACAAACATGCGGGTATCTCATTACCACCACAGGCGCCAAAATTCAATGACTACAAAGCTGAGGCGAAAACTTCGAAGGGGCTTTTTATTGCCGCAAATGACAGCAGCAGTCTCAGCGTCAAATATCGCATGCCCTCTGGCTGGACCAAAGACGGAGCTAACCACGTCAAGGCCGCCTACCTTGATTTCGGCAGCAACATGCGCGAAAGCAAGGTAAATGTGCCGGAAAACGGTATTATATATTGCGAAAAAGACATTGTGATCAAGGGTAATCCGCCCAAAAACGTCAGCATTGTCAGCGATGGCAACATCTTTGTGGCGGGCGATTTTAACCAGAGGGGCGATCGCAATACGGTCGACGGTTATTACGGGTTTCCGCAGGATTATGATTCAGGCAAAAGTGCACTGACAGCTCCAGATTATTCTGATACGGTTAAACAGCTCTTTCGCGACGACGTTAATGATGCGGCATTTAAGAACCATGTTGCAGCCACTGTCATTGCCAGAGAGCGCATTGTCTATGACTATCGCAGCCCGGTCGACTGTTTTGAAAACGAGCTTTTTCCTTACATGAAGTATAAGCTCGCCGAGAAAATTGCCGATGAAGGTGTCGCAAAAACCAACTGCCTCGACCGCAATCATGGCGGAACAATAGAAGCAAAAAGCACGGTTGAAGATTTCGAGGCTGATCTCGACAGCTTTTTTACCGAATTCCCGATTAACAGCAGTGCGCAAAATGAACTGAAAGATAAATTAAAAACTGCATACGAAGACAACGAAGGCAAGTTTAACTTCAAGAAATTTGATGAGGCCAGTCTCGAAGTCTGGAAAGCCTACGCCGGGAACTATGAAAGCGGCACGGCAGGAGAGCGAGGCGCGCTGAGCACCGATGCCGGCAGCCCGAATTACGGTGTCTACAAACTGCTGCATGACCTGCGCAAGAAAATGGGCGTCAGCGACCCGAACAGTAACGTTACACCAAATGCTGTCACAGACAGCCCTGGTGACTACCTCTATTACCCCGAAATGACCTGTAATGGCATGTTCATTTCGTGCGGCAAACGTAACACCACTTTTTACGCCGGGCCAGACTACAATAAGCTTTATAACAAGATCGGCCTGGGAAATGACCCCAGTATAGGGCTGCTTCACTCGCTTACGACCCATTTTGTTCACCGGGTTTTCGGTTCAGAAATGAACCTGCGCCTCTATGATGTTCATCGCGTGGAAGTTTCTTACAAGCCACCCACCCGCCGCAAAATCTACGATGAAATGCTCCCGAAGATGGGCCTGGCAGACAGTAAATTTGAACTCGCCGGCTTTGTCGTCATTTCATGGAAAGATACCATGGGTGACCCGGAAGAATTCAAATCATTCTGAACAGGCTTGAACAGGCCTTCCTGTTGTGTTACAATCAGTGACCGGAGAAGTCATGGAAGATAGATGCCCCCTTTGCATGAAAATGAAAGAATTCAGGATACCTGAAGTCAGTTACCTGAAATTTCAGAACAGCGAAAGACTTGTCTGTGAACAGTGCGCTGATGAGATTCGCGGTCAGATGCGCCCTACCTGGCAGGTAATCGCCAACCGGGTTTTTCCGAGAAGTATGCGAAACGCTTAAGAAAGGCAGAATAATGGCACTCAGCAGATTCAGCGGCAAGGAAATCGAGGATTTCTGTTCGTTTTTGTCGCGAGAATACGGCCTGAGTTTTCCGCCGGCCCGTTACTCTTTTGTCGAGAATCGCATAGAGCCGTTGATGGCTGACTTCAGCTGCCGCACCCTGTCTGATATCATTCTCAGAGCCAGACGCGATCTTAAGCTGCGCATGGATCTCCTAAACAATCTGACAACCAACGAAACCTGGTTTTTCAGGCACCCCGAGCATTTCACCATTCTGCGCCGCAATGTTCTGCCCGAACTGCTCGCGCGCAAAAAAAAGACCGGCGACAACCGCATCAGCATCTGGTCGGCAGGTTGTTCGGTCGGTGCCGAACTGTTTTCGATTCTGTTCACCCTGCTTGACGTTCTGCCTGATTCAGAAAAATTCAATCTGCAGCTGATCGGCAGTGATATCTCTTCAGAAGTGGTCAAATCGGCCCGGCAATGTGTCTTCAACAGCCACCAGATGCGATTGATCGACCCGAAAACCATGACCAGATTTTTTACGGTTGCCGGGCACGATCGCTGGGAAGTCAAGCCTGAATACGCAAAGCTTGTCGAATTTGAAGTTCTAAATCTTCTCAACAGCTGGCCGGCCCGCAGCTATGATATCATTTTCTGCCGCAACACCATGATCTACTTTGACAGCGACAACAAGCAGCGGCTGACTGAAAGATTTTTCGACGCCCTGCACGCTGACGGCTATTTTTTCACAAGCGCCAACGAAACGATTCACGTCGAGAACCTTGCCGGCATACGCAAGGTCTTTCTCGAAAACGAGATCATCTACCAGAAATCAGGCGGGCGGCGCGAATTCTGCATTTTTAACTTTGTCACCCCTGCCGACCTTCTCAGGGCATTGAACATTCTTAAAAACAACGGTTTCGATTATCAGCTCGAAAAAATACAATCAGAAAATCAGCTCGAACCGACCCGCTCGATATGCGTCAACCGCTGTGACATGCGCAATATCGAAGAACTTTTCAGCCTGAGTTCGATAAAAATTTTGAACATCGAAAACCTGAGCCGGTAATTTTTCATTCATTCCGGCGCAGCCTGTTGCCGATTAATTAGGTGTGCAACAGCCCGAAATAGTCAATAACCATATCCGCATTCGCGTAACCGTTCTTCTGAAGCGGGAAGACGGCCGAATCTGCTTTGTGCGCCACAACAAGAATGGCAGGCGCTACTGGCTGCTGCCCGGCGGCGGCCAGGATCCGCTCGAGTCAGCAGAGACAGCGGCAGCCCGCGAGCTTGACGAAGAGCTGCGAATCAGGGCGGCCGGGTTCCGACTGCTGTTTGTGCGAGAATCGATGAATGCTGACAATGGCCGCCACATTCAGTTTCTTGTGTTTGAAGGTCTGAAGCCAGACTTCTCGACACTGGCGACCGGTATCGATGAGCGTGTCGAAGGTTTTGATTTTTTCGATGCTGATGAAATTGCAGATAAAGAAATATTCCCGGCGATGAAAGAAGACATAATCAGATTCGCCAGAGGTCAGAGCCCAGAATTGTTCAAGACCCTGGAATGGATTCCATGACTGACGGAGGCTGGCAATGGTAGAAAAAAAATACGAACAGGTGATCAAGGATTGCAAAAAGCGCATCGCAGCTAATCCACGCGACTTCTTTGCCTATTACCAGCTGGCCCGCGCCCTGGAAATGTCTGGCGAAACCGATCGCGCCATCAATGTTTTCAAAGATGCGATCACCATCAACCCAAAAGATGCTTACGCGCACAACTTTATCGGTCTCGCCTACCGCAACAAGGGTATGCTCAACGAAGCGATCACCGAGTTCAAAAAGGCGATCATGTTCAACACGAGCTACGCCTTTCCTTATGCCAATCTTGGGGTTATTTACAAACTCAAGGGCATGTATGATGAGGCAATCATACGCTTCAAAAAAGCGATTTCGCTGAAACCAGACTTTGCTTTCGCACATCTGCAATTGGGGCTGATTTACAAGCTCAAGAAGCTCTACGATGAATCGATCGTGCGCCTCAAAAATGCGATAGATCTCAACCGCGACTACGCCTATGCCCATTTCTCGCTCGGCGCCGTGTATCTTGAAATCGGCAAGCCGCGCAAGGCGGTGGTTGAATTTAAAAAGGCGGTTCTGCTGAACCCGCAGGATGCCTACGCCCTCTGCCAGCTTGGCCGCAGCTTTGTCGCCATGGAAAGCTATGAAGAAGCGATAAAACATCTGCGAGAATCGATCAAGATCAACCCTGACAACGCCTTTGCCTTTCTCAATCTTGGCATGGCCCACTTTTTCGGGCAGAATTACGACGATGCGGTCGAGTCTTTCAAGCGTGTGCTTGCCATCAATCCGATGCTGACTGAAGCCAACGTCTACCTTGGCCAGGCCTTTCAGAAACAGGGCATGGACGACGCCGCCCTCGCTGAATTCAAAAAAGCACTGAAGAATGACCCGAAATACCCGAGACTGCGCCTGTATATAGGTATGGTTCTGCGCAAAAAGGGCGAAATTCAGAAGGCGGTCGAGCAGTTCAGACTTGAGAACAATCTCAACCCGAACGATGCCGAACTGCATTTCAACCTTGGCCTTGCCTACAAAGACCGTGGCATGCTCGACGAAGCTACCGGCGAACTCAAGCGCAGCCTTTTCCTCGACCAGCGCCTCAGCCGCGCTCACGACGTTCTCGGCGAAATTTACGACGTAAAGGGCAACTGCGAGCAGGCAGTCTACCACTGGCGCAAGGCCAGCGAGCTGCGCAAAAAGCCGGGTGCGACCGCAGAAACTTCGCAGGCGGCCAAACCGGCTGCGATCATCAAAAGCAAAACCGAAATGGATATGATGATCGAGAAGTTCAAGGCCGAGATCGCCAATAACCCGAACAACGCAGAAGCTCACTATAAGCTGGCCTCTGCCTATAAGAACAAGGAAATGTATGACGAAGCGATCATCGAGTTCCGCAAGGTAATTGCCCTGAACCCGTATGACAGCTTTGCCAACTACAATCTCGAAGTAATCTACCGCCTCAAGGGTATCGACGACCAGAACCTGACACGCTGGAAACGCTCGGTCACCATCAATCCAGACAATGCTGGAGCGCATTACCGCCTGGGCCTGGCTTATCGCGAAAAAGGTCTGGTTGACGAAGCAATCCGCGAGTGGGAAAAGGCCATCGCGCTCGACCCCGACTTCTCACACGCACATCTGCAGCTTGGCATTGCCTACAAGAGCGTTGGCAAGGCTGATCAGGCCATCAATTCATGGCACAAAACCATCGAACTCGACCCGGAATTTCAGGAAGCGTTTTTCCATCTTGGCAAAGCCTATCTGAATCAGGGTCGCCTCGAAGAAGCCATCAGCTCGATCAAGCGTACGATCAAGCTCAACCCGGCCGACACCGAAAGCCGCTATCTGCTTGGGCTGATCTATAAAAACAACGGCATGATGGAAGACGCCCGCGAAATGTTTGAAGACCTTCTCAAATATCAGGATGACAATCCGGCAGTCCTTCTCGCTCTGGGCTCTGTCTACAAGAGCCTGAACCAGATGGAAAATGCGCTCAACTGTGTCATGATGAGCATCAGGCTCGATGATGACAAATTTTATGCACATTATCTGCTTGGCAGTATTTACAGGGGCCTTGGCAACCGCGAACTTGCCGAGCAGTCGTTCAAAAAAGCGATCTCTCTGAACCCGGAAGATGCGTTCTCTCAGTACAGCCTCGGTGTTCTCTATAAAAACACCGGCAGGGTGCCGCAGGCAATCAAGGCCTTTTCGCAGGCGATCGAACTTGACTCAGACGATGCCTATTCACACTCGCACCTGGGTCTTTCGTTTTATGAGCAGGGGCAGATCGATGAAGCCATCGCCTCATTGCAGCGTGCGGTTGAAATCAACCCCGAAGACACCTATACGCTGTATAACCTCGGCGTCGCCTATCTTGACAAGCATGCGGCCGATTCGGCAATCGACGCTCTGGTGAGAGTAGTGAATCTGTCGCCCGGCGATTCTTACGCATGTTTCTATCTTGGTCAGGCTTACGAAGAAAAGCGACTGATCAAAGAGGCCAAAGCGTGCTACAAACGGGCTTTCGAAAATGCTCCGGCCAACACCCAGATATCAAGATTCGCCAAAGAAGCATTTGCAAGACTTTAAAGGGCAGCAACATGACTCAGTCAGCTAAAAGCGGAAAAATCAGCGGTGCCTTTGCAGTTCTGGCAGCCTTGCTGGCATTCGTAGCCTTTGCAGGCCTGATCGGGTGTTCGGGCAACAGTGTCACGCCGCGCGAAGGCTCGATCAGCGGTAAGATCGTCAATATCTCAGAAAAACCGGTTGAAGATGCTCTGGTTTCCTGGGCCTATGATAAAACCCGCTGGTGTCTGACTGATGAAAATGGCGCCTATTTTATCGATGGAATCGGCTTTGGCGAACAGGATTTTGTCGTTGAGGCTTTTGGCTACAGAACGGCTGGCTTCAAAGCAGCAATCTATTCTGGTTCTAACACTACTGCCGGAAATGTGAAGATGGAAGCCCGCAGCTTTGATTACCAGGAAATCAAGGTTACAGAAGTTTCTTCAACCCATGCCGTCGTCACCTGGAAAACCACAGATTACACCAATGGCCTGATCGAGTATGGAGAAACAGACTCTCTAGGAAGAGTCGTCAGAGAAGAATCAGGGATTTTCTCAACCAGTCACAGTCTCAAGATAACCGGCCTGACCGGCGCCAAAACCTATTATTTCAAAATCGTGGCCAATCGCGAAGGTCGACCGGCAGAAACCTCGTCACTCCAGACGCTCAATACTGTCAGCACTCTTGAAGACCGCACGCCACCAGCACCGCCGACCGGGGTCGAAGTGGCGCTCTCCGGCCAGCCCGGGCAATTAACGGTTTTCTGGGCAGCTTCTTCAGATACCGACCTCAAAGGCTACCAGGTCTATCGTAGCGAAGTGGCAAACGGCGTGTTCAGCCTTATCAGCAACACACTCATTGCAAAAGGGCAGGAAAGATTCACCGACTTTACTCTGACCACCGGCAAGAAATATTATTACCGGGTCACCGCTGTTGACCAGGCTGGCAACGAAAGCGGCTACAACAATATCGCCAGCATGATGGTTCCGGGCAATATTTCTACTGAAGTTCGCTGGACAATTGCGAACAGCCCATACCATGTTGGCGGCGACATCACCATAAATGAAACAGGTCGCCTGATTATCGATGCCGGTGTCGAGGTTCTCATGAGTGCTACCGATGGCCTGCGCAGTGGTAACGAGAATCTGGTTGAATTCAATGTCGACAACGGCGTACTGGTGGCTTCAGCCGGCGGTAGTCTGCCAATCGTTTTTGCGTCAGCCATAACCGGCCCGGCCAGGGGGCAGTGGCAGGGTATTTCATTCAAGAATGCTGAAAATACCGATAATACTCTTGTCAATGTCAGCATTGCCGATGCCGTAACTGCCCTGCAACTGGACAAGGTAAAAGGTACATTCTCTGAAATAGCCATTTCAAACAGCTCGACCGGCGTCATTTGCGAGAATACCAGTGGCCTGACGCTTGGTAAAGTAACGGTAAGGCGATGCCCGATCGGCATGGAACTGAAAAACAATTCTTCGCTGCTGGTTTCTGAAAGCAGTTTCGTTCACCCGCAGACAGGTATTAACTCGCAGAGTAATGATGGGGTAAAAATCATTGCCTGCAATTTTCTTGAGTATACAGAGACCGGTCTGGTCAGTAATGAGTCAGGCGGGATTATCGAATTCTCGAATAACCTGTTTGTATCGCTCCTGGGTCTGGGGTTGAAGATCCAGCAGCAGAGCCCTCTGGTCGAATATAATACTTTCGACTCGCCATATTGTGTACAAATCGGCCTGGGCAACGCAACCGTCAGAAAGAACCTGCTGATGGCAGACCGCAGCGCATTTGGCACCGGCCGCAAAGGGATCGAACATCTGGCGGGTACACTGCCCCTGATAAAATTCGGACCCAACAACATCCAGGGCTTTGCGAGCGACACCGCCTATATTGGCTGTGAAGCGACCGCAGGCAGCAAAACCGACGACGTACTGCTGATGAAAGAGCTCACCGGCGACATTTATGATTACCGCCTGCGCCAGGCGTACCCTGATCTGAGCGATCAATGGGGCATCAGGCGCGAGGCGATACCGTTCGAAAATTAACATGCGGCAACTTTACCCCAGCCGCGGTAATTATTACCTGTAATATTTCCCGCAAAGACAGCTTTTTTTCAGCTGATTCGCGCAAGTCTCGCTCCAGCAAGG
>JAKQKW010000108.1 GCA_029560455.1 Candidatus Rifleibacteriota bacterium | reverse complement strand
CTCGATGGATATCAACCCGCGCCTGATCGATGACTGCATTCTTACCCACTGCCACGCCGACCATGATTCGGGCATTCTGCAGAAGCTTCTCGAAGAAAAGAAGATCAATCTGTATACCACCGAAACGATCATGGAAAGCTTTGTGCGCAAGTATCAGTCACTGACCGGCCTGAACTACAAGACTTTCATGAGCCTTTTCCATTTTCACCCGATCAGTCTGCAGGTGCCGATACGCATCAATGGCGGTGAATTCAGGTTCTTCTATACCCTGCACTCGATTCCGACCATCGGTTTCGAAGTCTATTATCAGGGCAAAAGCTTCGTTAATTCTTCTGACTCGCTCTACGACCCGGAAACCTTCAAAAAACTCTACGAACGCGGTGATGTCAACCGTTATCGCATGATCGAGCTGACCAATTTCCCGTGGCATCATTCGGTGATTTTCCATGAAGCCGGCATCCCGCCGCTGCATACGCCGATGCAGAATCTTGTCGACATGCCCGATGCCGTTAAAAAACGCATTCATCTGATGCATGTTGCGCAGAAGTCGATCCCGGAAGGCTCGGGGCTTAAAAAGGCTCCGGACGGCCGCGAAGAATCGATTATTATTCCCGTCAATGCTCCCGCCAGCAACGAAGCGCTCGAATATCTCGACGTGCTCAACCATATCGACCTGTTTTCAGGCCTGCCTATCGAGAAGGCGCGCGAGTTTCTCACGCTTGTCAAGGTCGAAAACTATAAGCAGGGCGACCTGGTTATTCGCAAAAATTCTGTCGGTGACCGCTTTTTTATGATCGTCAGCGGCCGAGCCCGCGTCGAGCGGGATGGCGCCGTAATCAAAGCCTATTCGAACAACGATTACATCGGCGAAACCTCGATGATTCTCAATGCCCCGCGCAACGCCGACGTTATCGCCGAAACCGACATGAAGGTTCTTGTCATGGATAAATACGACTTTCTCTATTTTATCCGTGGCAGCGAAATCGCCCGGCAGATGAAGATCATCGCCCAGAACCGCGAATTCGATACCTGGAGCCTGTTCGACGCCTCGCAGCTTTTCAGGTCGCTTTCGCCGACGCAGAGAACCCAGCTGCAGGGAATCATGGGCCGCATGAAAATTGCCCGTGGCGAGACTCTCGCCGGCCAGGGCACGACGCGCGAAAGTTTCTATATTGTCGATTCTGGCGTGATTAACATTGAACGATCTCATAAAGCCGTGCTGCGCGCCGGCCGTGGCAGTTTTCTTGCCAAAATTTATGCGACACCGCGCCGCGGCATTCACCGCTTTTCGCTCGTCGCCGCCGAAGATTCGATTCTTTATTCCATCGATGTCATGGAATTCTACCGCTTTCTCGAGAAGAATCCCGGAGTATTCCTGTCTCTGAGGGAAGCCCGCATTCGCGACAACATTCAAAAGCCAGACTCCGAAGGGAAAAAAGATGATCGATAAATTCCAGGCCAGTATGCTGGGTTACGCGGTTGGCGATGCCCTTGCCGCGCCGATTGAAGATGTTTATCGCTCGGCGGAAGAAGGCGAAGAGCCGATTACCTTTTATGTAAAAGCCTTTCCGTCTCACCCTGTCAGTCATCTCAAACCCGGCCAATATTCAGACGAAACGCAGATAATGCTGCTTTTCGCCCGCAGCCTGGTCGAAAAAGGTGGTTTCTCGGTCGACGATCTTACTCATAGACTTGTCGACTGGTTTCACGGCCAGAAAAAACGCTCGGAGTGGCGATTCCCCGGCAATACTCTGGTTAAGTCGTGCCGAAAACTTGCTGCCGGCGTGCCATGGAGTCAGGCAGGGCATCTGTCTGCAGGCATCAACGCAGTTTGTCGCACTCTGCCATATTCTCTTGCCTATTTCAGAACCCTGCCACTGCTGAAGAACGCCATCGACAAGTCATGCCGCCTGACGCATACTGATCAGAAAGTTGTCGGCACCTCATTCGCCTTCTGTTCGATCATTGCACTCGGCCTTGAAGGCAGCGAATTCTCGCCCGATTTTATCATGAACCGGGCGATCGAAAAGTCGCAGCCGTTCGCCACCGAAATGGTGAAGAAAATGAAGGCGGTTAAAGACTCGCTCAAGCTCGATAACCGGGCGGCGATTGAAAATATCGGCAACAGCGGCTACTGCCTCGATTCTTTTGCGGCAGCCCTTTACTGGTTTTTGAAGTCTGAAGGGCGTTTTGATGAAATGATTATCGGCGCAGCCAATTCCGGCGGCGATGCTGACGCCATTGCAGCTATGGCCGGGGCTCTTTTTGGGGCCTGGTTCGGTCTCGGCGCCATCCCCGAAAAATGGCTCGGGCCGCTCGAAGACTTTCAGGCCATCAGGCAGCTCGGCTGCGATCTCTACCGCATGGCTGTTCCGCAGAATTGACCGCAGCTGACTGCATAGACCCTTGCAGCTCTGTGTCACATGTGCTGGTGAATTGCGAAATACATCGTCCCCGCGTTTATGCCCCGGAGGGTGCCGGCGGATTGTGAAATACGTCATCCCCGCGCAGGCGGGGATCTGGTCTTTTGTTTATAAGATTTTAGCTTCCCCCTCAGGGGCATTGGCGCGGAAGCGGCAGGGGTTCAGTCGATGAAAATTCTGGCACGCAAATCATGGAGGCAGCAATGAACGGAAAAATTTCAGAAAAACAGTCTGGTCTGACGCACCAGGACAGCGAAGGCCGTGTAAAAATGGTCGACGTCAGCCGTAAAGAACCGACCATGCGTGTCGCAACCGCCTTTTCTTCACTTTTTGCCGGCGAAAAGGCTCTGGCGCTTCTGAAAAGCGGCGAGCTTGCCAAGGGCGACGCCTGGGCGGCATCGCGGATTGCGGCGATCATGGCAGCCAAGAAGACTTCTGAATTTATTCCGCTTACCCACCCGGTTCGGCTCGATTCGGTGCGTGTAGACCTGTTTCCGCTCGGGAAAGACCGTGTTGGCTGTTTTGCCACTGCCATTGCTTTTGACCGCACCGGCGTCGAAATGGAAGCGATGGTCGCTGCCACGACCGCCATGCTCAATATGTATGACATGGTTAAAGGTGTCGACAAGGCCGCGCGCATCGAACAGACCCGATTGATCAGCAAAACCGGCGGCAAGAGCGGTGAATGGCTCGCCGAAGGCGCGGCGATCGGCAAGATTGAAAAGCTTGCCACGAGCAAAGGCAAGGGTACCCCGAAAGATCCGTGCGATGAGGCAATGCTGAAAGTAAACTTCGGCCTCGAAAGCGATGCGCACGGCGGCGACTGGCATCGGCAGGTTTCCATGCTTGGGGTCGAAAGTATCGAAAAAATGCGTAAGCAGGGCCTGAGCGTCGATTTCGGTTCTTTTGCCGAGAATATCGCGACTTCCGGGGTCTGCCTTTATGAGCTGCCGGTCGGCAGCCTTGTCTGGTGCGAAAACGGCGTGGTGATGCAGGTTACCCAGATCGGCAAAGAATGCCATACAAAATGTGCCGTTTATTACAAGGCCGGCGACTGTGTGATGCCGCGCGAGGGCATTTTTACCATCGTTCTCGCCGGTGGCCCGGTCAGATCTGGCGAAAAGTTCATCGCGTTGAAGCTCTGACATGACCGAACCGGCGAAAAAAAAGTGGGTGCTGGCCCTCGATCCCGGCTCTGACAAGGTCGGTTACGCTGTCGTTTACCATGATCTCAGCCACGGCGAAATGGGAATTGCCTATCTGTCAGAAATGCAGCGGGTTTTTCGCCGTTTTTGCTCTGCCGAAGCTGGTGATCTGCCGCAGGCGGTGGTCATGGGAAACGGCACCGCTGCCGCCGTGCTCTGCCGACTTTACAACGATCTGCAGCTGGATATCCCGGTCAGATTTGCTGAAGAGCGCAATACTACCTATAAGGCCCGCGGTCGCTATTTTGCCGAGAACCCGCCAACCGGAATCTGGCGTCTGGTACCGCTTGGCCTGCAGACTCCGCCGCGCCCGGTCGATGATTACGCCGCCTGGCTGATCGGCGAGAAATATCTCAGCGAAAACAACCTTACCGAAAAAGGCTGAAACTATTTTTGCGGTTGGCAAAACCGGTGGAAATAATTAGGTTTAATTGTATACAGTGCTTTTCTGGAGTTGCTATGTTTAATGGCAAGGTTGGTTCTCTGATTCTGGTGTTGCTGATTTTTGGGGCCTTTATGACCGGTTGCTTTTGGGGTAAGGGCGACAATTCTCCGGCCACCCCTGCGCCTGCAGTTATAAACGAGCCCCTTACCAGCGTTCGCTTCGAAATTGCGCTGCCGGCAGAAAATGCCTCTTTGCGTGCCGCTGCCGGCGATGTTCCGCAGGTGTTTTTTGAACTGCGCCTGCTTGACCGTTCCAGCAGCAGTTCCCCGGTTGTGATGCTGCGTAAACAGGCGCTGGTTTCTGCCGGCGACGGCGGCTTTGTTGCCAGTGTCCGGTTCGAGAATGTGGCAGTGCTGCCGGCGATTGCGAGCATGAGTATCAACGGCGGCTATCTGGTCGGTGCCGACAGTAAGCAGTATCGCATCTGGGTTGGCCGCAAAGACCTGGTGGCGGCAAGCGAAAATGTCATAACTCTGGTCGGAAAGGGTGATAAAAGCCCGGTCGACGTGGCAGTGAATCTGCTCGATCGCCTGATAGCTGACCCCGCCAATGTTGCTAACCTGGCACTGCCGATTTTTGAAAAGGTCGACGCCATTGTCGCCGGTCTCAATCTGAACTCAACCACCGTCTACGATGATGCCTACACCGCGTATAATGGCGCTTATGGGGTAATTACGGTGCCGGCTGACGCCGAGTT
>JAKQKW010000065.1 GCA_029560455.1 Candidatus Rifleibacteriota bacterium | reverse complement strand
CGGCGTTTCTCAAACATACCGGCCTGTCTGAGTCACCGCACATGAAAATCGCACTGGCTTTCATCGCCGCCGAAATCCTGCCCCACCCCGAGCTTCTCGATCTTTCGCTTTCGATGACTGTCTGGCGCGAACTCGGGCACCTTGGCAACGATATGGGCCGTTTTGCCGTGCCGCTGCTGCAGCTGCCCGGAACCGCCGCCGAAAAGCGCAATATTGCCGGTCTGCTGCGCCAGGCCCAGCGCCGCAATGAACTGCCTGAGAAGCTTCCCGGTAACAGTGCCGCCGAAGTTCTCACCAGCATGCAGAAAATCGCGCAGCCGCGCCGCACCGAAGCACTGACGCATTTTGAAACGGCAGTCGCCAACGCCAGTCTGCCGCCGACCGCCCAGCTCAGAATCGATCCGACCTTTTCCCAGCCCGGTGTGCAGCTGACGGTAACCCTCACCCGCAATCATCTCGACCGGCTCGACCAGGTTAAGGCCGCCGTCAATGAGATTTTTACCGCGGTCCCGGAACTGTGAAGAACCGATCATGACTGCAAACACCAGATTCGGGCGTCTTGAATTCGAAAACCTCTTCATCTCGAACGAAGTTGCCGGCACACCGCTCGCCGACCAGATTGCTGCAAAGATCAAATACGGCAGCCGCAGCATCATTGCCGGCGAACAGCACCCGGGCAATGGCCTGCTGCTGGCCCGCAACAACGGCGCCTTCATCAAACCCTGCCCCGGTCAGAAAGGCAGCATCTGCTGCGGTTACTGGGTCGTCGAATGGGGCATGGGCTGTCCGTTCGGCTGCGAATACTGTATCATTCAGAATTACACCTGCGCCGGCGATGTCACGCTGTTCCTCAACTGGGAAGACTGCCACCGCGAGATCGTCGAACTGCGCCAGCGAATCAGCGGCCCGATCAGGCTTGGCACCGGGCAGTTCGGCGACCCGCTCGCTCTCGAACCGATATTTCCGCTCAATGCGGCCATCATCGACTGGACAGCCGGCATGCCCGATTTCACGCTCGAAATCAAAACCAAGAGCGCCTTTGTCGACCCGGTTCTGCAGGCCAGAGACGCCAGACACGTGACGCTCGCCTTTTCGCTGAACCCTCAGGAAACCATCGATCGCCTCGAACACGGCGCCGCCGCCCTTGAAGAACGGCTGGCGGCCGCAGCGACCGCGGCGCGGGCCAGCGGCTGCCGGCTGTCGTTTCATTTCGATCCGGTGATTCCGGTAAGCGGCTGGAAAGAGAAGTATTCTGAAGTTTTCCGGATCATGCATCATCATCTGAAAGGGCTGCCGGTCAACTGGATTTCGCTCGGAACTTTCCGGTTTCCGAAAGGTTTTCAGGAATACGTCGAGAAGTATCACCCCGACACCGGCATTTTCGCCGAAGAATTTTACCCGTCGACCGATGGCAAAATACGTTATTTCAGGCCATTCAGAGAAGAAATCTACAGTTTCATGCGGGTCGGCCTCGGTGAATATTTTTCTGACGCCGCCGTCTACATGTGCATGGAAACCCCGGAAGTCTGGGAAAGACTCGAAAACCAGACCTTCACCAGCGGTAATCTCAAGCGCCTTCTCGATGCCAGTCTGAAAGCTGGTCTCAAAGCTGATCTCAAAGAGGGCCAGAAATAATGAAAGATCCGGGCATTCTTTTTCTCTGCCCTTTCAAGGCCGAAGCGAAGGTTCTCGCTTCACTGCTTCCCGAATGCCGGCAGGCCGACGCCCGGCACTGGAAATTCAAAGGCGGCCAGATTTATACCTGGAACGGCGCCGGCGAACAGCCGCTATTGGCCGCACTGGCAGATGAGCAGATGCCGGCGGGTTTTAACAGATTCATTCTTTTCGGGTCTGCCGGTGCCCTCGCGCCGGAGATCGAAACGGGCCGGTTTTTTGCGGCCGGCGCAGTCACCGATGGTGAAAATTCTATTGTTGGTCGGGTTCCGGTCGGGTTTGAACCAGCGAAGATTTTAACGGTCAAAAGGGCAATTTTCGAACCGGGGCGAAGGTTAAAGGCCTGGCAGAAAACCGGCGCCGAGCTCGTCGACATGGAAGCCTTCTACTTCTGCCGGCATTTTGCGACGACCGGGCAGGCGGCGGCAGTGATTCGCTTTGTCAGCGACACGGCCCAAGAGCCCTTTTCCATGCCATTTTCGCAGGGACTGCTCGAAAAAATTGCCGGGCAGCGCAAACTTTTTGCAGAACTACCGGTATTGGGTCTTAACGTTTGAGAAAAATTTCATTATAATTTGTAAAAATTCATGGAGGTAGATGATGAAATCACGTAAATTTTTCAGTGTTCTGATGCTCGCGTTCATTTTTGTTGCGTTCGTGACCGCTGCTCAGGCCGCGATTTATGGTTATATCGTCGTGCGCGGCAAGAATATCGATAATACCAACCGCGAAATCGAAACTATCGAACGCCTGATCAAGACCTGGCCGAATGGCGAAGTTCTGCATAAGCACAGCGTGGTTTCGGGCGGCGCTTTCTTCTTTAAAAAGATTACCGCCACGATTTTCTTTGCCGGCAATCAGAAAGACATCTCGAATTTCCTGACCCAGGGCCCATACGAAGGTGATTACGTCAAAGACGTCGTCGTCATGTTCAATTACAGCAGCCAGGCTTCGACCAGCGCTTTCGACGGCAGCGTCAACACCACTTTCACCCGCAAGTTTGCCAATATCCGCAAGGCGCTCGAAACCATCCAGGGCAAAACCGCCAAAACCTTCTGGAGAGACCTCGAAGAAGGCAAAGCCAAAGACTATAAAAAACACCTCGTCGATGGCAAGCTGATCAACCCTAACGTCAGCGTCGTTTTCTACAGCGTGCAGCCGGTTGAAGAAAACCGCCTGTTCGGCATCACCTTCGACGCCGAAGGCACCACCCCGAGATAATTCGGGTCGGACCAACCGAGATTCCCATAAACAGCCGAAAAAGTTAAGAAAAAGTTGCAATTTTTGCCCTTAGAACCCTAAAAACCAAGGCAAAAATGCCGGTTTAAGAAAATTAAATCCCCCCGTGCAAATGGGGGGATTTAATTTTTAATAGGTAGGTAACGGTGGGTAATCAGTTTTTTTTTCAAGGCAACTGTTTCGTGCTAAGTTTCGGGTGGTAGAATCATTATTTCTGTGTTTTCAACCTGCTTTGCGGTAGGCATTGAAGAAAGCCTGAAATTGTGAGAAGCTGAGAAAAGTGAGATCTATTTTATCTGGAGGTTGAGATGGAATTTTCAAAACTTGTTTATGCGAGAAGAACCGTTCGGCGTTTCAAAGCAGAACCGGTGAGCAAACCGGCACTCGAAAAGATCCTGCATGCCGGTCTGGCCGCTCCGAGCCCGAACAATTCGACTCCCTGGGCGATCAGCGTCGTCACCAGCGCCGATGTCATCAAAAAGATGCACAAGGCCGTCGACGACAAGCTCGACAAGCTTTTTCCTAAGCTGAAGCCCGAACAGAAAGAAACTCTCGACAAGATCAAAGTTTTTTCGTCAGTTTTTGCCAATGCACCGGCAGTTCTGGCAATTTTCTCGAAGCCATACAGTGCCCCGATTTTTGATCTGATCAACGACAAGGAACACGCCGCCGAGCAGGTCGCCGAATGGCGCCGCCACCCCGAGCTTCAGGCAACCGGCGCCCTGGTGCAGAACATGCTGCTGGCCGCAACTGAAGCCGGCCTTGGCTCATGCTGGATTTCTGGCGCTCTGGTAGCGAGAACCGAACTTGAAAAGATTCTCGGCGCCTCTGGTCAGCATCTCGAAACCCTGGTCGCCATCGGCCATTATGAAACGGCTCCAAAAGCCAAAGAAGCCGTCGACCTCAAAAAATTCGTAAAATACATCGAATAACCGTCAAATCTCTGTTTTAATAACGCATAAAACAAACCCGCCGGCAGCTACAAACTGCCGGCGGGTTTTTCGATATAAAGCTGTTGAAAAACTTCATGCAAGGCGCAGAGAGAAGCCGGGATTACTTTTTCGTAAGCTTGTTTTACACAGGATGTGCTTATGCAGAACCGCGCAGGATAGAGCGGTTCTGCTGAGCGAAAACTTGATGAAAACATTGCTTGCTGGAGCACCCGGCATCATCTATCCTGATGCTGCCGAGTATCGCTGACCTCCTGTCGGCAAAAAAGTAACCCGGCTGATAGGCGGCGCCGGGGAACCGGTGAAAAATATTCAATACACTTTTATATAGATTCTCAGTATTACTGCGGGCTGGTTTTCTGGCGGTTGTAGAAGCCGAGAATGACGCCGAGGGCGACTGACCAGAGGGCGGCGAGGCCGATCTGGTATGGCTTTGGCAGGCTGAAAGTGACGGTGTGCGCCGGAATCCAGAACCAGAGCAGCGACATGAACCCCTTGTCGAGATTGGCCCAGTTTTTGACGCCGGCGACCATATTGTCGAGCAGGCGGTGCATCAGCACGAGAAACGGCCCGAACTGCAGATTCATCGTGGTCGATACGGCAAAGGCGCGCATCGGGCCGGAGAGTTCAGGCAGCATGCCGTCGGCGACCAGCTTGTCGACAAAACCGTTGAAGCCGCTGAAGGCGTATTTGATAAGAATCGCTAAAAATGCCCATTCGAGCATCTTGAGCAGCAGTGTACCAAAACCGAACGGGGCGCTGACCTTCTTTTCGATGATCCATTTGGCGATGACATCGCCGAGGGTGCCGAGCAGTGCGAACTGAATCATGGCCGAAACGAGCGGGTGAGCGATAACGAATGCAACGTAACTTTCCATTTTCTTTTCCTGTCTTTAAATGTTCTGGCTGATTTTGTGAGTATTATTGATAACTGTAAAATTAAAATCTGGTTTACCGGTTCGGCGGCCCGGTCTATCAACAATGCACATGGTTGCGCCACCGGACTGTTGTTTATTAGCCCGGCAGCGTCAAACTGTTATTTTGTCACCGATTTTGATTTCACCACTGCTGAGCAGCCAGCAGCGAAGGCCACCCCGGCGGTCCATCGGGCCGAGAAGGTCGCGGCCAAGTTTTTTCGAGATGTAGCCGCACGGCTGGCAGAGCTCGTAACCGCGTAATCTGACATTGCCAATCATGAATTCACGGCCAACGAGCTCATTAAGATCGACGCCCTCAGTAACGAGATTGCGTCTGAAGTCGTGCGGCTGATAACTGGTTCCGAGCTCGTGATTGCAGGCTTGAACCTGCGAAACATCTATAAGTGTTATGGCGCTTTTATTACCAGGTGCTGCATGCGACTCTTTAAAATTACGATCGCCGCGCAGCCCGCTGAAAGCAACTGCCTCGACCAGGTTGATCGGCACAATTTCGCCGTCGCTCTCAGGACTGATGAAAATACCGATGACTTTTCCCATTCAGATGCTCACTTTCGCTGATCGATCAAAGATCGATGCGGCTGAGATTATTGAGAACCCTGACTTCGGCGGCCACGATTTTGCCGTAGATACCGCTCTTCTGATAAAAAGGCGTAAAACCGAAAATCAGCGAGGTAAAGGCTTCCCAGAAGGCGACCCAGGCGGCAATTACCACACCTTCATAGGCAATTTTCTTCCAGAGTTCCACTGTGTCAGGCTCAGGCAGACGATAAACCGAGACAACCAGCATCAGAATAATGCCCAGCGTCATCAGAAATGAAAATTTCCTGAACTCCTTGCGCAGATTACGCTTCTCCAGGTCATCCTGAAAGAGAAAATGGTTAACCATGGCCTTGCGCAGAATGTTTTCCTGCAGCATGTTGTATTCCTGGTCGATGGTAATGCGCACGACAAAATCGACATCGCCGAGCTCCTTGACACAGCCGACAACGTAGTCGACAAAATCCTGATCGAGTTCGCGGCGCGTAAAAGTGGCTTTCTTGTCAAAACTGTTGAACAGATCGCCGATCGACTCGACGCTGATGTCGATGATCGCCTTGCCGTCGCGGGTGAACTCGTAACGGCCTTTTAATAGTTCTGAGATGGTTGAGGTGGTCATTACCCAATTGCAGCCTGTATTCAGATGCCAGACCGGCACAGTTTACCCGAAAACCTCAATTGTGGCAATGCCCGCCCAAAACTTTTGCCGTTCTCACTCCCCGACAATACTTCGGGCCCGAAAAACTGACCCGAGATTATGCACCTCGGTGAAACCCTGCCCCCTGATGATTCGCTTAGCCAGAGCCGATCTGCTGCCACTCAAACAATAGACGAGGATCGGCTGATTTTTGTCTTTTACATGGCCGCCGATTTTCTGCCCGACCACATCTAGGGGAATATTGACCGCGCTGGCAACGTGCCCTTCCGCAAATTCGCCGGGCGAGCGCACGTCGACAATCAGGGCACCGGCAGCGACAAGTTCGCGTGCCTTCGCCGGGCTGACCTGCCCCAGCTTTTTCAGCACGAAAAAGATGATTATCGCCGCAATTATTATCAGCTGCGTAGAGTCCATAGTGCACATCTCCAGATTTGGTAATTCAAAGTATTACGAAATAATCTACCATAACCCCACCCGAAAAAGCAATATCCCCTCCAGCTTTGTCGTGAAGGGGATATTGCTGCAACCTGGTTAAGGTTCTAAGATCAGAACATGCCTGGGTTGATGTTGTCGACTTCGACAGCTTCGTCTTCAACGCGCTTCGAATCTTCGAGGTCTTTGTAGACCGCAAAAATGCCCTTTCGGCCATCCATGAGAACGCCAAGCCTGCAGTTCAGGCGGGTGTGGGTGAAATATTTGAGTTTTTCAGCAACAGGTTGGCCGCGCAGCCAGTTCCAGTCGATGAAGCCTTCGCCTGAATCCTGTCGGACCGAGAAATAGCCGATGTTCATCGTCGTGACGTTATGGAAAAAATGCGAACCCATCGAGGCGTCGACCCTGAAACCCTCGAGCGAATACTCGACAATAACCTTGGCATAGGAAGCCTGCGGCCAGGTAATCGGAATGCCGAGCCAGCGGTCACGCGTGCCCCAGCGGCCCGGGCCGAGCAGAATGTAGCGTCGGCCGCTTTCCCTGAGTTTTACATTCAGAGCCTGCACTTCTAGCGCCATTTCTTCGGTGCACGATTTGTCAAAAACATCGGGGTCGATCCAGACCACGTCGGCGATTTCTTCAATGCGGCCGTTGCCCATGCCGTTGTCAGCATACAGCATCAGCTGATCGCGCTTTATATCAGCCTTATTGATGCTGAATTCATCAGAATCACGCAGCATGTGTTTGAGCTGCAGCAGATAAAAGACCGGGCTCGAAGACCCCTCATTGTCGACATCAACAGCGAATTCAATTTCTACCGGGGCTTCGAGGGCTTCGTTCGAAACATTGAGAATATGCTTGATCGCGCGTGCCAGCGGGTATGTTTCGTATTGCAGAATGTTTGCAAAGTTTATTACTCTCGGGCCTCTGCTCATAATACCAGGTTCAAGGCGACCGTCTTCGAAATTCCAGGTTGATGAAACATCAGCGAGAGTACCGTCTTCTTCGGCCGTTTTAAGATCGAGCTTGATCAGTGTTGCATCTTCGCCGGCAAACAGGTTAACGGTGTTTTTTTCCATGTCCAGTGCAAGGAAATTGCGCTGCGAGTTTCTGACCAGTTCTTCGGGCGTCAGCATCTCAAGTTTCGGGTAAGTCGGGCAGAACCGGAACGACGGCCCGCCGCCAACCACCTGGCGCCCCAATCCGAGAACCAGCATGCCGACACCGTCTTCAGGTGCCATGTAAGAATACGGGTAATAGTTGTATGATTGCCCCACCCCGCTGATCAGCGGATAAAAGCGGGTGCCGTAACGGCGGCCGACGATCTGCTGAATAACGACCGCCATTTTTTCTTCTTCGATGTTGTATTGAATCGCATCGTAATATTCGCGTGCTTCATTTGAATAAACCGAGGCGTAAACCAGCTTGATCGCTTCTTCGAGTTGCTTGAGGCGCACTTCCGGGTCTGGGTGGTTGTTCGGAATGAAAAACGTTTCGTAAAGCCCCGACATCGAGTGCGAAACCGCGTCTTCAAGAACACCTGAAGAACGCACTGCCAGCGGGTAAGTAACCTTCTGCAGCACGATGCGCAGCCGGTTGAGAATCTTTTCAGACAGACGGCTGTCGAGAAAGCGTTTCTTTAAGTTGTCATAATTCTTCTCTGACACGACGAAATCGGCCAGATCATTGGTGGTAATAAAGTTGGTGAATTCATCGACGCCGATAATGAAGGTCTCGGGTATTCTGATGACGATATCGGGCACGCTTTCGAGCATCGACGAATTGTAGAGCAGATAATTCATGAACGCGATGCCGCGCCCCTTGCCGCCAATCGCACCTTCGGCCAGTTTGCTGATATGATGTCGGTTTTCGCCGATAAACGACTTGTCGAACGAAATGACCTTACCACGGGTCTTCATTCTGAAAACCCAGTTGCCCATATTGATCAGAAAGTCGCGCAGCGACTCGACCTCGTCGAACTCGTTAACGTGAATGCGTGAAACGACCTTGGCTGTTTGAACTTCACCACGTGCCAGCAGCCAGGTCGAAAAGTGATTGCGGCTGGCATGAAACTCGATCGACTCGGCAGGCACGATGCGCAGGCAGTTGCGAAAATCTGCCATGGTCCTTGCCCGCGTTATTTCCTGGCCCTGGGCGTTTCTGAAAACGAAGTCGCCAAAACCGAGGTTACGGTAGAAGAACTTAGACAGTCGCTTGGAAAGGAACTGCGATTCTTTGTGCACAAAAGAGGCCCCGAGTCGGTTTGCAGCACTCTCGATATTCGCTTCCGAAGACTGCAGAAGAATTGGTAGATCCGGCTGCAGTTCTTTGAGCGCTTTGGCGAGCTTGAGACCAGCCTGATCGTCGAGAACCCCGTCTTTTTTGTATTTTACGTCAGAGATGACGCAGAGCAGGTAATCTTTAAAATATTCGAACTGCTCCATCGCCTCTTCGTAGTTGGTGGCCAGAATGATTTTCGGGCGACAGCGCATGCGCAGCACCTTTTTGGTTTCTTCCTGCAGTTCTTCTTCGACCAGTTTGGTTGTCTGGCGTATCAGTTCAGAATAAAGATGCGGCAGGTAGCGCGAATAATAGCGCACCGAGTCTTCGACCAGAAGAATGATGCGAACCTGGGCAATCTGCGTGTCTTTGTCGGCATTGAGGCGGTCTTCGATGTATTTGATCATCGCCAGGAAAATTTCAGAGGCGCCGTTCCAGACGAAAACGTTGTCGTATTGTTCCCAGAGGTCGCTGCCGCTGTCGGCGGCCACCAGGTCGGTATTGTCGTTGAGCAGCAGAAGAATCGGCAGTCTTGGCCACTGCTTTTTTATCTTCGAACCGGCGTTGATCGTATCGGTTTTGCGCAGGCGGCTGATTACCACGACCAGATCGAATTCTTTTTTCTGCAGTATTTCAAGCGCTTCGTCGGCAGAGGTGACACTGGTGATGCGCGGGGCGCTCGTCAGGTTCAGATTGAAGTATTCGCCGAAAATCTTTTCGGCCAGCAGGCCGTCCTGTTCGAGGGAGAAGGCATCGTAAACGGTTGCGACCAGCAGCAGTTCGCGAACCTTGAAACGCATCAGATCATGGAAAATTTCGCTGTCTGATTTGTACTTTTTAAAGACCTGCATCAATTCTTCTTTTGGCATCGTGACTCCGGGTATGTCTCGAAGATTTTGCAGAATTATATCAGAAAAAATAGCCGGCCGTGCCTCTTGCGGATTTTTTTTTATCTGTTAAAATAGAAAAGAAAATTTGCTAAGGGAGTTAACAATGCTTAAAAGATTAACCGCTGTATTTGTTCTGCTGGCATTTGTATTCAGTTTCAGCGCCGCTTTCGCCACCGAAGCTGACCGGCCGGTAATCAA
>JAKQKW010000039.1 GCA_029560455.1 Candidatus Rifleibacteriota bacterium | reverse complement strand
TGAAGGCAAAAAGCGTCTGATCATGGACCTGCAGGAAGTTAACTATCTCAGCGCAATGGGGCTGGGCGTAATTGCGGCCACCCTCAGAAAAGTAAAAAAAGAAAAGGGCGACCTCAAGTTTGTCAGCCCTTCAATGCAGATCCAGGAACTTCTGGATCTCACCAGGATGACTAAAGTTTTCGAAATTTTCGATTCTGAAGAAAGTGCCATCAAAAGCTTCAGTTAAACTCCCGATTCCCTGCCAGGAATAACCCCCAACTTGCTGAACAGAAAGAATTATACTTCTTCAATAACCGGTTCGACCAGGGTATTTGGCCTGATCGGCAACCCGGTTTCCCATTCCCTCAGCCCGAAATTCTGGAACGCCGCTTTTGCCGCCACGGAAACCGACGCGGTATATATCGCGTTTGATGTCGCCGAAGAGGATGCGGCAACGGCGCTGGCCGGGCTTTCAACCCTCAACATCTGCGGCATTAATGTTACCAGACCGCTCAAGCAAAAGGCAGCCTCTTTTTGCCGCCTGCTGCATGAGCCGGCGCGGTCAACCGGCGTCGTAAACACCATAAAATTTGACAAACCTGGCAGCGAAGGCTGGAACACCGACGTAACCGGCCTGCAGCGCATTCTGGCACGCCTGCCGCAAGTTTCGAGCTGTACCATCATGGGCAGCGGTGCCTCATCTGTTACCGCTCTATGGGCATTGAAGCAAAACCAGCCCCGAAAAATTTTTCAGATAGCCCGAAAGTTTTCTGAGCAACGGTTGCATCAGGTCAATTCTGATTTTATCAACAATAAGCACCTGCCTGCCGATATGGCAATTACCAGGCTTGCCTGGAATAATAAAAACTTTGCGTATGCGCTTGAAGAATCTGATATAATCATCAACACTACCCCACTGGGATGGTCCTCTGAAGATCACATTCCCGAGTTTGACAAAAACCTGAACAAAGGAAAGGTCTTTATCGACTTCAACTATGCACCGGCCTCAAAACTGGTTGCATCGGCCAGAAGCCGGGGTTGTGTTGTGATTGACGGCCGCGAATTGCTGTTTGAGCAGGGCATTGAATCGTTCAGTCTGCTTACCGGCAAAGAAGCGCCGACAGAAGTCATCAGAAACTGTATATATTCCTGATCATGTTATTCTTGATAATCACGACAATTTGAGGCATTATTTCTGGTAAAGAAATAAGGAAGGAACTGCAGAAATGAATCAATCTCTGCCTGCACAGCCAGGAGCACCAGCAGGGGCCGGCGCCGGCGCCCCACCAGGTCCACCCACC
>JAKQKW010000031.1 GCA_029560455.1 Candidatus Rifleibacteriota bacterium | reverse complement strand
CCAAAAAAAAGCCGTGACCGACATGATCGGTCACGGCGCTTTTTTAAGCAGTCAGCTCATTTTACGACAAAGCTGATCATGCGCTTTGGAACGTAAATGAACTTGATGATCTGGGTGCCTTCGAGATACTTCTGCACCTTTTCGCTGGCTTCAGCGGCTTTACGTGCTCCGGCTTCGTCGATGTCGGCGGGCAGCTCGATCTGGTCGCGCAGTTTGCCGTTAACCTGAACCGGCAGCGTCACGGTTGATTCGATCAGGGCCTTTTCATCCCAGGTCGGCCATTTCTGCTGATGCACCGAACCCTTGCAGCCGATGGTTTCCCAGAGTTCTTCAGCCATGAACGGGGTGATGGTGGCCATCAGTTTCAGCATGTTCTGAATTACTTCTTTCCAGAGCGTGGTTTTTGGCAGACTGGTTTTTTTGACCGCATCGGCCATGGCGTTGGTGAGTTCCATGAGGCGGGCGATGGCGGTGTTGAAGCTGAAATTTTCGATATCATTGCTGACCGCTTTGATCGTGCGGTGCATGATGCGGTTGAGGTCTTCGGCTTCTTTACCTTCAGCCTTTTCGTTGCCACCGGGGTTTTCGCTGATCAGGTCGAATACGCGGTTAACGAAGCGGTTCATGCCGCGCACACCCTCGTCTGACCATGACACTTCGAGTTCGAAGGTGCCCAGGAACAGAATGAAGGCGCGCAGTGTGTCGGCACCGTATTTTTCGACGATTTCGTCGGGGGTGATGACGTTGTTTTTCGATTTGCTCATCTTCGTGCCGTCGGCAGCCAGCATCATGCCCTGATTGCGCAGTTTCATGAACGGCTCGATGAACGGAACCAGACCGGCATCATACATGACCTTTGTCCAGAAGCGGGCGTAGAGCAGGTGCATTACCGCATGCTCGGCGCCACCGACATAGAGGTCGACCGGGGCCCAGAACTTGACTGCATCGGCGTCAAATGGGGCGGTATTGAGCTTCGGGCTGATGAAACGCAGAAAATACCAGGATGAGCAGGCAAAGCCGTCCATGGTGTCGGTTTCGCGGCGGGCCGGTTTGCCACATTTCGGGCAGGTGGTGTTGACCCATTCCTCGATGAATGCGAGCGGTGATTTGCCGTCTGAACCGGGTTTGAATTCTTTGATATCAGGCAGTTTTACCGGCAGCTGATCTTCTGGAACCGGCACGACACCGCAGCAGTCGCAGTGAACTATCGGAACCGGAGCGCCCCAGTAACGCTGTCGCGAAATCAGCCAGTCGCGAAGCTTGTAGTTGATGCGGCCGGTACCGAGCTTCTTTTCACCCAGCCAGGCGATCATTTTTTCGATTGCCTGTTCGCTGGTCAGGCCGTTGAACTGGCCTGAGTTGATCAGGGTGCCATATTCGGTGAAAGCGGCCTTGAGATCGCCCTGGGCCTTGCCAGCCGGGGTGATGACTTCTTTGACCGGCAGGTTATATTTCTTCGCGAAGGCGAAATCGCGTTCGTCGTGCGCCGGAACTGCCATGACTGCGCCGGTGCCGTAGCCGTAGAGAACATAGTCGCCGATGAATACCGGCACTTTTTCGCCGTTGAACGGGTTGATGGCGAAGCCACCGAGGTTGACGCCGGTTTTTTCTTTTTCGGTCGACAGGCGGTCAATTTCTGACTTTTTGCGTGAGTCGCTGATGTAAGCTTCGACCGCTGCCTTGTTATTGGGGTGGGTCAGCTTATCTACGAGCGGGTGCTCGGGGGCGAGCGTCATGAATGTCACACCAAAAATGGTGTCGACGCGGGTGGTGAAAATCGGAATATCATATTCTTCACCACTGACCGGATTGATGCCCCTGAAGTTGACTTCGGCGCCCATGCTTTTGCCGATCCAGTTTTCCTGCATTTTTTTGATGCGGTCGGGCCAGTCGACGGTTTTGAGATCGTCGATGAGGCGGTCGGCGTATTCAGTGATTTTGAAGAACCACTGGTTGAGGTCTTTCTTTTCGACCTGTGACTCACAGCGCCAGCACTGGCCCTGTTCGACCTGTTCGTTGGCGAGAATCGTGCGGCATTCGGGGCACCACCATTGGGCGCCGGTGGCCTTGTAGGCGAGGCCGCGTTTGTAGAGCAGCAGGAAAAACCACTGGGTCCAGCGGTAGTAGTCGGGGTCGGTAGAGTTGATTTCGCGTTCCCAGTCGTAGCCGCATTCTGCCAGGGTCAGCTGGCGGCGGTAGTTGCTGGCATTCTTTTCGGTGGTGATTGCCGGGTGAACGCCCATTTTGATGGCAAAGTTTTCGGCGGGCAGACCGAAGGCATCCCAGCCCATCGGGTGCAGCACGTTGAAACCCTGCATGCGTTTCATACGGGAAATAACATCGGTCGGCACGTAATTGCGCAGATGCCCTACCGAGAGACCGTTGCCTGACGGGTAGGGAAAAAAGTCGAGGCAGTAGAATTTCGGGCGGCTGCGGTCATCAGAGGTTTTGTAAAGCCCCATTTCGCGCCACTTCGGCTGCCATTTGGCCTGAACTTTCTGCGGATCGTATTTTTCTGCCATGTCGATGTTGCTCCATATCTTGAATTGTCAGGCCTCATGATAGTTTCAGCACCCCGCAAAGTCAATACCGAATCATGAAC
>JAKQKW010000024.1 GCA_029560455.1 Candidatus Rifleibacteriota bacterium | reverse complement strand
TCGCATCCTCAGTATGAGCTTGCAAAAAAGCAGATGTCTGGTCCCGGCGCCATGATTTCGTTCGAAGTTAAGGGTGGCGTCAAAGCCGGCAAAACCGTTATGGATTCAGTTGGTCTCAGCACTCTCGCAGTTTCGCTGGGCGGCATTGAAAGCCTGATTCAGCACCCTGCAAGTATGACGCATGCCAGCATGGGCCCCGCAGCCCGCGCCGAAGCCGGCATTACCGATGGTCTGATAAGATTCTCGGTTGGCTGTGAAGACTGCGAAGATATCAAAAAAGACCTCTGGCAGGCACTCGATAAAATCTGATCTTTCTCTGTAACTGACGCCGGGCTTCCAATATCGGAATAACCCGGCGTTTTTATTTGCTGTATTTGTCTGTGTTAATACTCCTCTCATTCTTTACGCGCAAAAAAAACAGGGCCACCCGAATGGGCGGCCCTGCTTGTATCTCGCATCAGATCATGTGGCGTTAACCAGTTTGAGCATCGGCATGAAAACGGCAAGAACGATACCGCCGATTACGATACCCATGAACACGATAACGATCGGTTCGATGATCGAGGTCAGACCCTTAACTGCGGTGTCGACTTCTGAATCATAAAAGTCGGCGATCTTTGACAACATCTTGTCGAGTTCGCCTGTTTCTTCGCCTACGGCAATCATCTGTACGACCATCGGCGGGAAAACCCCTGAGTTCTTAAGTGGTTCAGCGATTGATTCCCCTTCTCTGATCGAGATGCGGGTCTTGTCAACCGCTTCGGCGATAACGACGTTACCGGCGGTCTGTGAGGTAACTTCAAGAGCCTGCAGAATCGGAACACCCGAGGCGATAAGAGTACCGAGGGTGCGGGTAAATTTAGCGACCGCAACCTTTCGCATCATCATGCCGATGGCCGGCATGCGCAGAATGTTGGTGTCATAAAGGCGTGCCCCGGTTTTGGTCTGGAAGAAGTTCCAGATAAGGATGGGGACCGCGACAATTGCCGGGAGAATGATGAACCACCATGAAATCATGAAGTCTGAGGTGGCCAGCAGCATCTGTGTGACCATGGGCAGTTCAACGTTCATACCCATGAAGATTTCTTTGAACTGGGGCAGAACGAACATTACCAGTGCCAGAACGACGAGTGCGGCGATACCAAATACGACGACCGGGTAGGTGAGTGCGCCTTTAACCTTTGATTTAAGACTTTCTGAGCTTTCGAGGTAGTCAGCAAGCCTTTCAAGAATCGAGTCAAGAATACCGCCGACTTCGCCGGCTTTAACCAGGGAGCAGAACAGGTCGCTGAAGACTTTCGGGTGCTTTTCAAGGGCTTTTGAAAAAGTCATGCCGCCCTCAACGTCAGATCTGATCTGGGTGATAATCTTTTTGAAGGTAGCGTTATCGGCCTGGGCCTGAAGAATGGTAAGACATCTTACCAGAGGCACGCCTGAACCGATCATGGTTGCAAACTGGCGTGCGAAGATACAGACCTCCTGGGATGAGACCCCGCGCTGAAGAAAACTGAAAGACATCCCGCCGGAGCCTTTTTTTTCGGCAATACTGGTAACAAAGTAGCCCTTTTCGCGCAGCTTCGCAATACAGACTTCTTTGCTTTCGCCTTCCATTTCGGCAGAAACAATTTTGCCATCCCAGTTTCTGGCCTTATAGCTGAAGGTCGCCATTGTTAACCCTCCTTGAGAAATACATATGCAACATCAGAAAACCGGGCAGGGTTACCCGGAAAACAATAAGATTATTCTATATGTTAGCATACTACGCATCGGTTTTGTAGCGCAATTTTTTGAGTTTAATCTGCAACTCTTAAATTCTGGACATAAAATGCCTGATGCAGTAGCATATTGCCATGAAAACTCTTGTATTCGCCGAAAAGCCTTCGGTCGGCAAAGATATCGGTCGCATTCTGGGCGCCACCAGACGGGGTGAAGGTTTCCTCGAAGGCAATGACTATATTGTCACCTGGGGCTTCGGCCATCTGGTTGCTCTCGGCCATCCCGAAGAGCAGAATCCCGCCTGGAAAAAATGGAGCCTCGAAACTCTGCCGATGCTTCCCAAAGACTGGAAGTTGATGGTGCTGCCTTCTTCTAAACAGCAGTTCGACGGCGTTGCCCGACTTTTTAACCGCCCCGATGTCGATATGATAATCAACGCCGCTGACGCCGGCCGTGAAGGGGAACTGATTTTCCGTCTCGTTTATCAGCATGCTGGCTGTAACAAGCCATTTAAAAGACTGTGGATTTCGAGTATGACCGACGAGGCCATTAAAAGCGGCTTTGAAGACCTGCGGCCAGGCGAAAAGTATGATCCGCTGGCAAAGGCCGCAGTCTGCCGCAGTCGGGCCGACTGGCTGGTAGGGATGAACTTCACCCGCGCCTATACGCGCAAACTCAACAGCATGTTCACGGTCGGCCGGGTTCAGACTCCTACCCTGGCGATGGTTGTCAGGCGCCACCTGGAAATTCAGAATTTCGTTCCAAAAGATTACTGGGAAATCAATGCGGTCATGGAGGATTTCTCAGCACTGTGGTTCAACCCCGAAGCAGATGAATATCCCAGCCGTATCGACAGCCAGGAAAAGGCCGCTCAGCTGGCCGAGCGTCTCAAGGGAGTGCAGGCGACGGTTCAAAGCGCCAAAAAGACCGCCAAAAAGCAGGCACCACCCTCGCTGTATGACCTCACAACCCTGCAGCGTGACGCCAACTCGCGCTATTCGATGACCGCTGCCGATACTCTCGCGACTCTTCAGACTCTTTACGAAAAGAAAAAGGTTGTAACTTACCCGAGAACCGACAGTCGCTATCTTTCCGATGATATATTTCCGACAATCGAAAAAAGACTGGCGGCTTTGCCCGAAGAATACGACGGTTATCTCGACCATCTGCGAAAAAACCGGCCCAAAAAAGATAAAAAAGTTTTTGATAACTCCAAGGTATCTGATCACCATGCCATAATTCCGACCGAAAAGAAGGTCGCCGACACCTCAGGCTGGACCACCGCCGAGAAAAATGTTTACGATCTCGTTGTCAGACGCTTTCTTGCTGCATTTTACCCTGATCATCAGTACCTTTCGACCACTATTATTGTTAAGGCAGATGGTGAAAGCTTTAAAGCCACCGGAAAAGTCGTTACCGACGAAGGCTGGCGAGTTCTTTACCCGAAAAAACAGCAGGGCGAAAAGAACTCTGAAAATAGCGGTGAAGACGACGAAAACGACCAGTCACTGCCAGACCTTAAAAAGGGCGATACCAGAATTATCAATGATACCACCCTGTTGACGCGTAAAACCAAGCCACCTGCGGCTTATACCGAATCGACTCTGCTGCAGGCAATGGAAACCGCTGGCAAGCTTATTGAAAGTGAAGAATTGCGCGAAGCCATGAAAGACAGCGGCCTGGGCACGCCTGCCACCCGTGCGGAAATTATTGAAAAGCTGATCAAGGTCGAATACATGCTGCGCGATAAAAAGAAACTGATACCCACTCCGAAAGGCATACAGCTTGTGACTCTCGCTGCCGCAGAAATTACCAGCCCTGAGCTTACCGGCAGCTGGGAAAAACGCCTTTCCGATATCTCGCGTGGTCGTGACAATGACGAAGATTTTATGCAGGGTATCACTGCATTTGTCTGCAGTATCGTCGATCAGATAAAGTCTTCGGCAGCATTGCGGGCTGCGGCTCTGCCCCGGCAAAACCCGCCTGGCCGCGAATCTGGCCCGGCCGCTGCCCAGGCAAAAACCGAGGCGAAAAATATCTCTGCCGCAACTGTCAGACCGGCTGCACAGCGCACAGTCATTGCAGACTGCCCGGCCTGCCAGAAGGGCGGCATTATTGAAGGAAACCGTGGTTTTGGCTGTAACCGTTTCAAGGAAGGCTGCAATTACGTCGTCTGGAAGGAATTTTATGGCAAAAAGCTTTCTCAGGCGGCGATCGATGCCTTGATCGCCGGCAAACCCACCCGCAGCATCAAGGGCTTTGTGCTTGAAGATGGCAGAACTGTCTCGGGCCGGCTGCAGATGAAGCAGGACCGCAGCGGCATCGAACTGGTGATTGCCGAAGAAAAAGAGACAAAAAAGAAGAAGCAGGCTGATTGAATGGATCTGGCTTATCGTTTTTTTATCTATATTCTCATCGCCAATGTTGGCTACATGATCTTTTCCCTTTATAAAAAAGGTTTCAAGCATTATTCCGGCTATATTTCACAGCTGTTTTTTCTGCTCTGCCTGATGATAACCATGGTCGCACGCGATGTGAGTGGTGGGGTCGCATTAGGACTTTCTCTTGGCGGAATTGCGATTCTAGTTCTTGCGCCAATCTATCTGCAGCGCCAGATCGATGCCCTGATGGCCGAAAACCGCATTTCTGAAATTGAGCCTTACGCCCGCTGGAAGGCCAATCTGGCATGGAGCGAACTTAATGTGCACATGCACGAAATTGCCCGCATGGCAATGGAATACGCCGATGATGCCTTGAAGCTGCGATCCGAGATCAGGTCTTTGCTTAATCGCGGCGAACCCTATGACTCGATGACCAGGATCTTTCTTGGCCTCCTTCACTTCAACAACCGTAATTTTGAAGGCCTGATTATCGACCTGCACGACGAAAATAAAAAAATGGCAGATCATTCATTTGAAGAGATACTTTATCTGGTGCGGGCATACCTCGAAACCGGCAGATATGAAGAGGCTCTGGCAGCCCAGCTGGCTCTGGAAGAAAAAACCGGCGACCCGGAAGATGAGACGCCGGAGAAGCAGGCGAATCTCGTGATCAGCCGTATGATTTTTCTCGCATTTTTCGGATGGCTGCATGAATTTGACCAGCTGATGAACTCACAGGAAGAAGGTGTCGACCGCCTGCCTCTTCAGTTGCGAAGTTTCTGGCATGGAGTCTGCCAGTTCAATTCCGGCAACTTTGCTGAAGGCGAAAAGGAGATGGCCGCGGTAATGAAGGAACTCGGCGACTTCGAAAAGGCCGAAACCGAAGAAGATGTCGAATTTGCTGAAGATACCATGCTGCCTTTTATGCGAAAACGTTTCTTTTCTCTTGTTGAAAACCGTGATTTCTTTTCCCAGCGCATTCTTCCACGTCTGACAGAGTTACATGCCACGCATGCGGAAAAACTGTCCGGGCTTATTGAAAAGCAGGCCAGTTCTGCGGTTCCTGCCATGTGTGATGGTGCTTCAAGCCTGCTTGGTTGGGCCACCATGGTTGTTTCTGCCGTGCTGATGATGATTTACAATGTTGATGATGTGGCTGATCTCATTAGAATCGGTGCCAACAGCGATTTCCTGGTTAAGAATGGTGAATATTTCCGATTGTTCACTTATCAATTTGTGCATATTGGCTGGTTGCACCTGATCATGAATCTTGTGGCTTTGAAGTTTTTCGGGCCACCGGTTGAAACCATTGCAGGCTGGCCACTTTTCCTGGGTATCTACTTTTTTTCGGGTATTGCTGGCGGGGCTGCGGCTGTCCATTACGGTCAGCCTCTTTCGGCCGGCGCATCTGGAGCTGTTCTAGGGTTACTTTCGGCGGCAATTGTTTTTGAATTTTTTAAGGCCCGAGGCTATGAATGTCTGACCCGACAGCATAATTTTTCGACCCTGATCTTCATTCTCATAATAAACCTGATTATTGGGGCTGTTGAACAGGTTGTTGACAGCAGTGCTCATATTGGCGGTCTGCTGGGTGGTGCTATTATTGCCTTTCTGCTTTTGCCGGTGCTGAAATCTCAGTTCCTCAGGCGCCTGGCAGGATTTGCTTCTGTGTGGGCCTGCATCTTTGTTGCACTTTTCAGCATTTATCAGATTTATTCATTTTCTGAAACCGGATTTTACCCGGAAACCGCCCATAAAACCTGGAAATATAAAAATGCTGCCACTGGCCTGGAATTTACACTGCCGGATTCATGGAAACCCGAGCCCGGCACTGAAACTGTAAATGGCATAGAATTTAGAGGCCCGTTCAGAGAAGGCCTTGGTTTGTTTCTTATAGCCGTCGAAGAAGCTCCTGATTCAGTTGTTAATGAGTTCATCGACAGGAACACCCGTGAAATAGAGCAGACGTCAGAGCTGCTTCTCAAAAAACGCAAAGGCCCCGACAAGAGAGTCGATGCCGGGCGCGAATATCATCGCATTGCCTGGCAGCTGGAAACTCCTGGAGGACCACGCTCGGTCGTTGATTATCTGGTCTTTTCAGGCCCCTTTTTCTGCCATTTCAGATTCTCTCTTGGCACCGACAATGATCAGGTATACGAAAAAATCATGTTGCAGGCAGTGACCACATTCGCTGTTCGATAATCTGTACACGGCTTCATGTGGCGATTAATCAAGCAAAATGCAAAAAAAACGGTTTTTTTCCTTCCCATCGGCTTAACAACTTTTTTTTACCTCTTGAAATTGTGCACCGAAAGTATTATACATTGCATCTGTGATCTAATTCTTACAGGGGGCTTTTATCGCAATGAGAAAAAATTTGATCCTTGTTGTCATCATGACCATGCTTGCTATGCCGACTGGCGCTTTTGCCAAAGGTGACTGGTGGAAACCCAGTTCCTGGTTCAGCAAAAAGAGCCGCTCGACCACTGTTACCGGTATGGTTGACTCTGTGGCTGAAGGCAAAGTAATGTTCAAGACTCTTGATGGCCAGAACCTGATGCTGATCGGCGAACAGGCTGAAAAGCTTGGCGAAAACAGAAGCGTCAAGATCAGAGTATTTGGTAACGTTTTCAAACCCGACCAGAAGTATCCGACCGGCGCCGTTCAGGTTAGAAGCTTCAAGGTTCTCGAACAGGCTCCGGCCCCTGCCGAACCCGTAGTTCAACCGGTTGCCGAACCCGAACCCTATGTTGAACCAGAACCGGTTGCCGAACCCGTAATCGAAGAACCAGCTGAACCGGCACCGGTTGCTGATACCGAAACCTATGACGAAGAACCGGTTGCTGACCATGAAGATGCTGCCGCCCCCACTGAAGAAAAGACCTACGTCGTTCAGTCTGGCGACACTCTTGGCAAAATCAGCAAAGCCGTGTATGGCACTTCCGGCGAATGGAAAAAGATTGCCGAACATAATGGCATCACCAATCCCAAGCTCCTCAAAGTTGGTATGACCCTCAGGATTCCCTGAATTTAAGCCGGGCAGCATTCTGATATCCTCAGAATGCTGCCTTTTTAATTTCTGCAGGATAAAATTGCTGGAAAAGATTGTCCGGGTGTGATAATCTGCTCTGCAGCAAACTTGTCCGTCCAACAGGAGGAAATATAATGAAAAACGTCGAAATGAACATCGAAGGCAATATTCTCACTATCAAAGTTGATCTTTCTAAAGAATTTGGCATGTCATCTTCTGGAAAGTCTCTCATCATCGCAACTACCGAAGGCAACTACGCTATTCCCGGTCGTGATGAAAAAGTCGGTCTCAACGTTTACCGCAAGAAATAAGTGCTGACCTTTTTGAACGGTTCTTATCGGCGCCTCTGTTTTCAGAGGCGCTTTCTTGTTTTTGTTTTTTTCTGTCTTGTTTGGCCGATTCATTCGCTGATGTCAGCCGGGAGTCATGTCGAAAAATTTTCTGATGCCGGTGGAAGCGGCGCTGTGCCTTATAATTTCCGTATCATCGATGGCAGGCTGATGGCAGGTGGTTATCTTTTTAACCCCGTCAAAAAAAGCAACGAAGACGCCAAAGTGCGGGATTATCTGCGATTTCTCAAGGAAAAAGGTGCAGATTCAGTCATTCTACTGCATGTGCCTCTTAAAGACACGTTCACTGACCGCCTGGCCAGCCTGTGCCGGAGCGAGAACATTCAGCTGGTAAAAATGCGTATGAATTCAGAGCAGATACCTGATGCAGCCCAGACCAAAAAGCTGCTGCAGCTTATCGCTTCTGGTACATATGTTCATTGTATGTGGGGTTGCGACCGCACCGGTGCAATTATTGCCAGATATCTGCGGCAGCAGCATAATTATACCGGCAGACAGGCTTTTGAAGCCATTATTGGTGGGGGTAGTCATGCAGGCCCGCTGGGCGGCTTCAAGAGAACGCCGGCCAATCTGAATCTTCTTGTTTATTTCTGGCCGGAAGTCGCATCTGAAGCTCCAGAAATTCTGGCAGAGTATCAAAAGAAGCCCTGATCAGCTCTTTTCTTCTTCAATCTCTTCTTCAGCCTCATATTCGACTTCTTCTTCGACTTCCTCTTCAACCTCTTCTTCCACAATCTCTTCTATTATTTCTTCGACCGTTTCCGTGGTGTCTTCGTCTGCCTCTTCTTCAACTTCAACAATTTCAACAATTTCAACAATTTCGACGTTATCGGTTACTTCTTCTTCTTCTTCTTCTTCTTCTTCAACCACCACTTCTTCGATAATTTCTTCGCTTTCGTCTGACTCAGAAGCTTCTGTTAAATCTTCTTCTTCGTCTGAATCTGAGTCATCAGCCTGCTCGAGAATCTCTGAATCCTCACTCTCAAGCTCATATATCTCTTCTTCGCCTTCTTCAGAATCCTCTAATTCTTGTTCTGCTGGCGCGTCGGGCGCTTTTATTTCCGGCTTGCCGGCTTCAATAACGGAATTAGGAATATTTTCCGGCTCGGCAGTAATATTTTCAGCAGCTGGTTGCTGTTTGCCCTTTCCTTTGCCAAGAGGGATTTTCTTGAGCAGCTCTCTGATCTTTTCGCTTATTGCCTGAAGTTTGCCTTTTAATCCTGGTACCGGCAGAGTTTCTTGTAAAATCGTTGTTGCGGCTTGCCCCGCATCCGGTAACGGTGCTTCTTCGCCTTCGAGCAGCAGTGCCACTGCTGCCGCCTTTCTTTTTTTGAGCAGATGTGCCACGCCTCCTGCAATGCCGGCAAACACAAGCAGCAGCGGAACAGCAAGCCCTTTAAGGGTCATTTTCCAATACAGACTTGACGCGCCGGCCGGTGGATTTTTTGCTTTCAGAGCCACATCGAGAGATTTTTTCGCCTGGGTGAGATTGGGTTTTTTACTGTTATAGTGAAATAAAGCCATGGCATAATGCCCAAGTGGGTCGTCGCTCTCATTTTCAAGAAGCTGCCTGGCAAAACGCTGGGCGTTCATGTAGTTCGGTTTTTCCGAATTTATTTCGGCTTCTATCTGAAATCTCAGGCCTTCAACCGTTTCGCCGGCCTCGGGGTTTTCTGAAAAGAGATTTTTCAGTTCCTGCCATTGCGCCTTTTTCTGCAGACCGGCAGCCGTTACCATTATCGAGTCAAATTTGGCAACCGGCTGTTCTTCTTCTGCCGGCTTTTCTTCACCTTCGTAGCCGCCCTGAACATAAAGATCGAAAATATCTTTTGCAAAGGCTGTTTCTGAGGCAATTTTTGTGTCAAGCATCGCGAATACAGGGTTTTCGGCAAGAGTTTTTGCTGCTGTAACCACCCATGTTGTCTGCACTGTTTGCTGAGCCCTGGCTGCAGCAAGATTCTGAGTTCCGGTTGCAACTGATCTTTTTGCCGTAGCAAGCGCATGTGTTTGAGTGGCGACTTTTGCTTTTGGCCGACTGAGAGTTTCGACAATCTTTCTGGTTGTTTTTACAATCGGGTTGGCGGTCGCTTCTCTGGCCTTGTCAACCAGTTTTCGAATCTCATACGGCCTGGCGGGAGGCGGCAGCGGAACTGGCGCGGTTGCCATACTTGACGGTGCCGGCTTTATCCTGATCTCCTCGATCGGGTAGTGAACCTCGGGTGACGGCAGATTGCGCAGAATATCTTCAGGGTCGGTAGCCTGGAGAGTTGTGGCCATAAAAAGCAGGATGGCCAGGATTAAGAGAAAAAACGCTTTTTTCAACTTTTCTTTGCAAACCTGTCTCTGGCCGCAACTGCCAGTTGATCGCACCGTTCGTTTTCAGGGTGACCGGCATGTCCGCGAATCCACTGCCATTCAAGCCCGTGTTTTGTTGCCTGCTCCAGGAGTCTTTCCCAGAGCTCGCGGTTTTTTACCGGTTTCTTTCCGGCCGTTTTCCAGCCGTTTTTCTGCCAGTTTGCGAGCCAGTTTTCGGTAAATGCTTTGGCAATATACTGACTGTCTGTAAAAACTTTTACCTGACAGGGTTCTTTTAATGATTCAAGTGCAGCTATCACACCCATCAGCTCCATGCGATTGTTTGTGGTTTCTGTCTCGCCGCCGGAAAGTTCTTTTTCGACATCTTTGTAGCGGAGTATGGCGCCCCAGCCGCCCGGCCCCGGGTTGCCACTGCAGGCGCCGTCTGAAAATATCTGAACTTCTTTTCTGGTTTTGTCATTATGCATTATTTTTGCCCCTGAATTACCGCATCCGGAAGGATAACTTCAAAACGGCTGCCCTTGTTGGGCTCGCTGTTAACATGAATCTTGCCATTCAATTCTTCGACAAGCTTTTTTACTATGCTCAAACCAAGCCCGGTACCGCCAAATTTGCGGCGATTGCCATGGCTTACCTGATAAAACGCCTGAAAAATATTCTCAATATGCTGCGGGGCAATGCCGATGCCTTCGTCTTCTACAGCAATGAAAAGGTCGCTGTCAGAACGCCTGACTTCAAGCATAATGCGCCCATCCTTGCAGAATTTGAACGCATTTGTCAGAAGATTGAGAATAATGTGCTGCAGCGACAGGCGGTCAGTTCTCAGCCGCAGATTTTTTTCGGGGATCACGGTTGAAAAACAGCTGAGGTCGAACTGTTGCTGTTCAAGAATTGAATCTATGTATTCAATGATTTCGCTGAGATTGAATTCTTCGATATGATAGGTGAAATTGCCATTTTCGAGCTGTGAAAACCTTAGAATACCATCGATCATGCTCTGCAGATGATTCGAATTCAAAACGATCTGCGCGGCGATTTCATGCACTTTCTGTGGCGAAATAGCGCTTGCCGGGCCGGAAGTGCTGCTGAGAATCTGACTGTAACCTTTGATTGCCGTCAGCGGCGTTTTCAGCTCGTGACTCATCATCGCCAGAAACTGTGATTTGGTTTTGTTCGCAGCCTCGGCTTTTTCTTTTTCAAGAATCAGTTCACGTTCTGTCTCTTTTCGCAGCCTGACTTCGCTTTCAAGCTCACCGATGATCCTCTGCTTCATTTCACTTTCGGCTTTCGAGCGCAGCAGTTCTTCAAGAGCACTTTTAATGCTGGTTTCCATTTTTCGATAAACTTCCATGCCCTGACTGGGCCCGAAAATCTCGATCAGGGGCAGGGAAGGGGGGAGCATGCTTTCCTTCATGCCGAAGATGGTGCTGATAATAATCTCTGTATGCCTGATTCCGAGAGAGACGAAGATGTAACCCATTGCAATCAGGATGTGAACCGGGTGTGCAGCTATCTTTTCGATTGGCAGGCTTATGAAAAGGCCAGAATAAACGGCGCAGCCGATGCTGAGCATGCCACAGCCCAGGCTGATAAGTCGGGCAGAATGAAACAGCCGCCCCTGGGCATTTTTCCAGAGAAACATGCTCACTGCTGCAAGATAGCCAATGCCAATCGCGTAAATGACGCCAAAAACAGCTTCTTTAGTGTTTGGAGGAGTTATAGAACCGCTCAGAATACCGGGGTTCATAATAACCGGAATCATAAATGATGACAGAATAAACCCGGCATGGATAAGCCATGGTTGCCGTTGAAATTCGACCCGGCAGACTCTCCCGAAAAGATAGACACCGGGCAGCGCGAAAAGTATGGCAAATATGAAAAACAGATTGGTGAAAACGCTCTGCTTGAGAGGTGCTATTTCAAAAATCCAGAACAGATAATCAATAAGATTGCCGCCGGCGGCGCTGCACAGCGAGATGTTCAAAAACAGTGTCGCGTCACGGGCAACACTGCGACTCGGTATTTTGACCCATGAAAAAAAGCTTATTGATGCGGCCACAATATTCAGCAGTATGAACAGGGCGTAAAGAATTCTTGCATGCCTGAGCGATCCATAGTTGATCCCGGCAAGGTAACAGACGATGTAGACCGCCATAAAGCCACAGACAAAAGACCAGAGCATGCCCAGCTCATACGACGAAAAGCGGTGCCCGAGCAGCTCATACTTTTCCGAAAAATTCTCGGTAAAATCTGTGATTTCGTCACTTTCGACCGTTATGGCTGGCCCTTTAGCCTCATTCTGCTGTGTCATTGCGTTGACCAGACCTCTCTGAAATTTTGCGTGCGGTTTCCGCCACCACCAATGAACAACCGACCGCCAACCGTGCCGAGCTCATGCCCGGAACGCGGCGAAAACTGCTCTGCTGAGCCTGCTGAACCTGGCAGAATCTCAACCCAGTTGAGCCCGTCGTTTGAAGCCCAGACATCATTATAGAAGCCGGCGTCGAAAACCTCAGGCTTTGTCGATCCACCTGCCAGCCATATTCTACCATTGAACTGTGTCATTCCGAAAGAACATCTGCCCGCAAAGCCACCGTTACTTTTCTCAAGCGTCCATGTGTCACCGTTGACCGTCGACCAGATGTCATTGAGGGGCACAACGGAGCCCGAGGAATTCTTGCCATAGCCACCAAAAACCCATAGCCTGCCATTGAATGCTGTGCATTGCATCTGTTTTCGAGCAAAAAAGCTTACTACCTGCGACTTAATCTGCCAGGCAACCCCGTTGGCTGAACTCCAGCATTCATCGAGCAGCACCTTGTTTCCATCTCCGTCGACCGTTTCACCGCCAATTATCCAGAGTTTGCTGTCATAAGCGACCATCTTGTGCCAGGCCCGGCTGTAATACTCTGCCGAGGCGGTTTCCTGCACCCAGTTGCGGCCATCTGCCGACGACCACACGTCGTCGAAAAGTATATCGTCTGTTTCTGTCTCAACATAACCACCAGAAAGCCACAGACGGTTATTAAAAACTGCACAGGCATGACCGGCCCGTCGTGCAAACATGCCGGCAGCCCCATCGCTAACTTCTTTTGTCCAGCTGATGCCGTCAGCGGAACTCCAGACGTCATTGAAAAAGGCTGCTTCGTCATGCCCGGCGATCACCCAGAGGCGATTATTGAAGCTGATCATGACATGGTCGCGTCTCTGGGAAAAAGATGACGCTGCCGTATCTGCCTGATCGAGCCTCCAGACCCTGCCTTCGTCTGCAGCCGTTCTGAATTGCCATTCAACTTTTGTTTCAAGCGTTGTTCCGGTTGTGTCTGCGGCTGAGGCGGCGACAGAAATCAGATAACTGCTGTAGAACCCAAGGTTTGCCTGGGGCGTGAAGGTCATGATGTTACCATTCCAGGAAAAATTACCGGAAACTTCGCTCTGATCGGCAATTTTAATAAGTTTGAAGGCGCTTTGAGCTGATCCCGTATTCATGCTCTTTGAAAATTCGACTTTCACCGGACTGGTGATCACAACTCCGACTGATCCTGAAGCCGGTGACGACTTGGTTATAAGCACTGCTGGCCTGGCAGTAGTGGTGAATGAGAGAAGATAGTCGCCGGCAAGCTTGAGTTCTTCTGTGTCAGCTGCTGAAGATGAGACTTTCAGCTGGTAGGAAACACCGTTTGTCAGAGGTTGAGAGAAAGATATCGTCAGGATTGTGTCGTTTTCTGACCAGCTGAAAGCCATGCTGCCAGCCGCTGCCGGGTTCAGCGTGATGGCATTCTGGGTTGCCGTTCTCTGCATGGTTTTTGAGAATGTCAGTTTTATCGGTTGATCAGGCATGACGTTAAGTGAGCCAGCCGCCGGCACTGTCGATGAAATAACTGGATTGACAGCTGCTCTGGTTGTAAAGCTTGTTGAATAAGCGCTTTGCAGATTTGAGCCATAAACGTCGCGGGTAGCAGTATTGATAGTTACCTGATATGTCTGCGAATGAGAGAGGCGGTTAGTCGGGGTCAGACTGAGCGTGCGATTACCATTGCTCCATGTCAGTGTAACCCCACCAGAAGGTGCTGGCAGGTAGCTGTAAGCTAGAGAGCTTGTATTAACCGGATTTGAAAAAATGATTTCGGTAGTCTGGGTTACCGGCAACTCGCTGCTGCCATCAGCAGGCTGGGACGAAGTGATGGAAAATACCGGAACTGCCGTTTTGAAAGAGAAACTGCGCGGAAGGTTGATTGAGAAACCTTCAAGATCCTTTATGCCTGCTGCCAGATTGACCGAAATCGTACTTCCCCAGGGCAGAGCGTTGTCTGGGGTAAAAATTATCCGGTCGCTGTTGACAGCGAGACTGCCCGAAATGCTTATCGATCCAGAACTGACAGATACCCTGCCTGTCACCGAACCAGACGAAACTTCCCGCGAAAAGCGCATTTCAATCGTGGTATTGGTTGCAACATTGTTCTGCTGGTCAGCCGGAATCGTAGAGCTCAGAATCGTCTGTGAACTGGTTGTAAAACTACCTGAAAAATCTTCCTGCAGACGATTTCCAGAAGTGCTTTCAGCCGTGCTGGCCACTTTTAGCAGATAGGTTGTTGCAAAAGCAAGCTCCCCGGAAGGAACTACCGTCATTGAACGATCACTGTCTGACCACTGAAAAGTCAGGCCAGGGACGTGTGTTGGCTGCAGAGTTGTTGCAGCTTCGGCTTTCTGCCTGTTCATCGTCTGGTCAAATTTGATGGTCCAGGAGTTGTTAACTTTTATTCCACTTCCGGCTGCCGGACTGACTTCTGTTATTTTTGTAAAAACTTCTGTGGCAGTAACTGTTGAAGTCTGCGTCTGCGTTTCAGTGGGCGTTTGCGTCGAAGTTCCGGTCGAAGTCTGCGTCTGCGTTTCGGTGGGTGTCTGTGTCGAAGTTCCGGTCGAAGTCTGTGTTTGCGTTTCAGTCGGTGTTTGTGTCGAAGTCCCCGTTGAAGTAGATGTTTGAGTTGTTGTCGATGTTCCGTCCGGGTCTGAAATAACGTATTTTTTGGCGATGGTTTTCTGAACTGAGCGAACTATACCGTTCTCATCTTTTATTCCGGCGGTAATCTTCATAAACTCCGGAAATTTATCTTTGTCCTGTTCTTTCAGTGAAATTTCGAGCCGGTAGCTGGTCCTGGAAGAATCTTCGCTTTTCTCGACCAGTTCTGCATCATGAAGATCTATCAGCATCCGGTGCGGTAGAGAAGAAGATTTACGGGTAGAAATCAACTCGTCACTGTTGATGAAAGCCAGTTCAAACTGCTCAGGAGCAGATATTTCGATCTGCCTGTCTCCCGGTAAAAATTTAGAAGAACCATTTTCATGGCACAGTATCTCGATTTTGATGCTCTCGGAAGCAAAATGACCCTTTTCAATTATTATTTCTTCAGGAATAATACGCAATTCAGGAAAAACATCTTCGGTTTCAGGCTGCAGAGCTTTCTTTTTGAGCACCACGAACTCGGAAAACTCCCCAAAAACGATGCTGATTTGTGAGCCGGAAATGGAAAAGGGTAAAAACCGCCATTCTCCGGAGTTTTTTTCGGCGACGAAAAGCGTATTGTCTTCAATAGAGAGGGGAACTGCAAAGCTTATTGTCGCCAGCGTCTTGAGAAGTCTTGCATCTTCTGGAACCAGAAGACTGTAAAGATCAGAAATCTGAACGAAATTCTCTTCCAGGCCAAGGCTGGTAAAATTTACCGGTGTTTTTTTTATCTGCAGCAGAATACTTTTTTCGACAGCGCCTTTGGGGATACGCATCAAAAAACTGCCTGACGAAAAATCGACTTCAGACTCGGGTTCAACATACCGGCTAAAGATCAGTTTCTGCTGAATCTCAGATGCGTCTGGCGTGGAATAACTGTTGCTGCCAGGGATCAGGCTACACCCGGCGGCGATAAAAATAAGCATTATGCCCAGAATTGACAGGCGATTTTGCAACCACTTCATTGTGACATGATAAATTAAGCTGCTCAGCCTGTAAAGAAGAGAATTTCATCTGAATGCAGCCGACTAAATATTGATTCAATGCTGATCTAAGAATTGCCAGCGGAATCCTGATTTTCTTTATGCTGCCTGAGGTGATCGAGGCAGAAGGCGACTCCGTCAGGGCCACATTTGGGGCAGGTACAGTAGCGAAACTGCAGGTCAGGGTCAGATACGTCGGTTTTGCCGCAGATGCTGCATTGATGACGAAAATCAGTCTGCCGTGAAGATGCCCTGGCAAATTCATTCATTCTGATGCTCTGGGCACGATTGCTTCTGGCAGCTGCTATGGCTTCGCCCGAGAAGAACAGAAGATAATTTCCGAGGGCCAGCCCGATGGCAATTTTTATCGGCCATGCTGCAAAGGCCAGCTGAAAAAGCATCATGCCCCCGGATAGCAGTGCCAGATATTTCATTTTTACCGGCAGAATAAACATAAAAAGAATTTCATAGTCGGGGTAAAGGGTGGCAAAACCCAGAAAAAGGCTGAGGTAGATGAAATAGCTGCCGAACTGCACGCCCGGAACAATCATGGCCCCGATTATTGTCAGGATTGCTCCGGTAAGATAATAAGCCGTCAGCTTGAATGTGCCCCACCGCGCTTCGAGGCCATCGGCGCACATAACCAGAATCGACAGTTCAAAAATCAGAAAAAGAAAATTCGTGCTTGCCGGTATCAGCAGAAAAGTGAAAAGTCGCCATATCTGGCCCGAAAGTATGGCGTCGCGGTGCAGATACAGCATGTGATATGGCAGCATGTCGCTCTGATTTAGAAAAAATACCGTCAGCATCAGGAAGGATATATAGCGGATAAGCCCTTCGAGACCCCAGTTCGGGTAGCGCTTTTCAAGTCGGTCAAGCCATTTCATTGTTTTTCTCCGGCTGTTGCTGTGATTTTCTGACCGCGCGAAAGAATGATTCCGTTCGGATTGACCCGGTAAGGAACGACGGTTACGGTTATGTCATCGCCCTGCTTGAAGGGCTTGGCTTCAGGTGTTTCAAATTTAACCATCAGCTGAGTGTTCTCGTGAACCATGACCAGGCTGGTGTCTGAAACAATTTTTTCAACTTTGCCGCTCAGAGAGCAGGCTCTGTTCATGCGAAACTTGACCGGAACACTTGATTGAACTGGTTTGACTCTCTCATTGACACGATAGTCCTGTTGAGGCTGGCGTCGTGGTTCGGGCGCTTCTTTCTCTGAAAGCAGCATGATCGGCAGCATGGCCAGAAAAACCAGCACCACAACTCCGGAAACTATCAACTGCCAGTTGACCGCTTCTTTCTGTTCGTCAGAGGCAGCCTTCACATCAGCCTTGTAAGAGGGTTTCCAGCTCTGATTTTTTCTTGCGATTTCTCTGACCTTGCCGACTGAATAAGGCTTTTCGGCCAGGTCTTCCCGCTTTTCAGGCTGCTCTGGTTCTGAAGGCGCCGGCATCTGCGAGACAAGCTCAAACAGGTCATTTCTGGCCTGTGAGATAACCATTGAAACTGCCGGATTGGATGTTCTCGTGATATTGTCGAGGCCCTTGAGAACGGATTTTGCCGGGTTGCTCAGCAGAATACTGCATATCTGTTTCGCAATAACCGGGTGATCTTCGCGATCGAGCTGATTCATGAGCATTTTAAAAACCAGGTTGAACGGGCACAATGCCAGACAACTGATTGCATTCGACCTGACATTCTGCTCAGATGCGCTGAGAAGCTTTTGCAGCGCTTCTATCGATGCCTTCTCTTCAAACTTCAGACCAAACCTTACTGCTCTGACTCTGAGGTTCGGGTCACTTTCGAGCAGCAGGCCGGTAATTTTGTCTTTCAGATAGTCTGGTTCATATCGCTCAAGCATCTTGAAGCCGGCGATTCTTACTTCTATGTCATCCGCATCGAGAGCCGACCTTGCCAGATCTTTCATTTTGACGTCGGGTCTTATTCTCAAAAGCGTGTTTAAGGCTTCTGTTCGAACCTTTGAAGTTCCGCCTGCTGCCTCGTGCAAGATCCAGCCGCGGTTTTCTGCAAAAGAATCGATCTCGATGGTTTTCAGCAATGCAATTTTTTCATTGTCGCCTTCAGGGACCTGCCCATTAGATGTGACTGACTTGACTGCCTGTGCTTTCTCTGGCGTCTTATCTTTTGTTTGTGCCGATAACTGGCGATAAACATCTTCAGTTTGCGGGTTGCGACCGAGTCGCTCGATCAGTTCGACAACTCTCGGGTGCTGCCGGTTTTTCTGTATCCATTCGACAATCGCCTTCTTTTTGCCAATATCAGCACAGGCGAGCTGAATTTCAAGATCGTAGAGAAAGCTCTGCAATCGTTGCTGTTTCCAGATTTTAACCAGATTTTCAGGGGTGGCCTGTTCTGTCGGGAGTATTCCGGCAATGCCGATGCCCTTGCAGATGGTTTTGAATACCTTCGAAAGACGGTTTTTCTGCTCAGTCGGTACGGCATCGATGCTGTCAAGAACACTCAGTGCTGTATCGAGCTCAGGGTTTGAGGCCAGAACTGTCTGGCAGGCATCGAGAACTTCCTGGTCCTGTTCTTCGGGCAAAATAGAGAGCAGATAGCCCTTGACCCGGTCAAAGGGAAAGAGAATCGCGATGCCGATGCCCGCAAGCCTGTCTTCAGGGTCGCGTGATGCGAGAAGGTCAGAAAAGTGGCGTTCGGCTTCGTCTGGGTCAATTTTTCTCAGAGCACTGACGGCACGGCTTCGAACCAGGGGTTCCCGACTGGCGAGCAGAGTCGGCAGAACCCTCGGTAGAACCTGCTGGGCGACATTTTCTGCTGCATTGATAAACGGCAGAGCCAGATTTGAGTTGTCGGTCATGAGTTGCTGCTCAATAAACTGTGCATCGCTCATGTTGCCGTAGCGGCCCAGAAAAACCCCGACTGCCGGAAGAATTTCGCCCGGTATTTTCTCAGGGGTTGTGCGTATCAGCTCAAGCAGTTCGCTAATCTTATCCTGAGCCGGGGTGAGAAAGGTTTTTGCCGAAAGGCTCTGCTGGTCTGCTTCACCGGTCTGGGTCGATTCGTTTAAAATTTCCTGCAGCTTCAGGCCGGTTTTCTGTTCAATTTTGTTGATGGCCTGCGAAGCAAAAAACGCCGTTTCGCGATCGTCGCTTCTGGCAAAGGGTGCCAGAGCTTTCAATGCCTGCTCTGACTGGCCGGCTCTGGTAAGTTTGACAATAGCCTGAATTCTGACAGTGCGCTTGTCAGATCTGAGTTGAGCAATCAGCTCGCTTTCTGCGGTTGGCCCGGTCAATGGTATCCTGCCGATTCGGGTTATTTTACTGTCATTCTAAATACTTGCAGAATTCACTGCAAGTTAAATTTCACGGTGACAGCGTCAGACGGGGCGAACTATAGGAGTCGGAAGATTTTTCACGGTTGGCCGAGCGGTTTGCATCGCGGTGCACGATGTGCGGAGTGATAAAAATAATCAGCTCGGTGCGTATTTCGCGATTTGTCTTTTTCTGAAAAAGTCTGCCGATACCTGGCAGGTCGCCAAGAAACGGTACCTTGCTTATCGATTCGCTTTTATCAGTCTTGATCATACCGCCGATGACGATTGTGTGATTGTTTTTGCAGATAACCTGAGTCTGGGCGCTGCGGTTGCTGAGGTTTGGCGTCGAATTGCCGCCCAGATCAGTGTAGCCAAGAACACTCGAAATGGTCGGTTGAATGTCGAGAAAAACCTCGTCGTTGCCGGTAACTGATGGCGTGACCACGAGGGCGATGTTGGCGTTGGCCTGGGCGATGGTATTGGTAACCTGCCCGGTTTCAGCGTTAACCTGTGAAGCAGAGACATACGGAATTGCCTGGCCGACGGTAATGTTCGCCTGGCGGTTGTTCAGGGTTGTAATAACCGGGTTACTGAGAACCTTGGCAAAACTGTGGGTTGACAGCATTGCCAGCAGAGCCCTGAACTGGTTTATGTCAAGACTGCCGAATCTGAATACGCCGGTTCCCCCGGCATCGGATGCTTCAGGAGCAATTGACATGTCAAACATATTATCGGTTGAGCCAGGTATCGGAATCGACTTCTGCCAGTTGATGCCCAGGCGCTCTTCTTCATTTTTGTCAATTTCATAGATGTGGGCATCGATGGTAACCTGGATCGGTGGCACATCGAGCTTCTCTATAAGCTCTCTGATTCGATCCAGATTGTTCTGTGTGTCAGTTATGATCATCATGTCCATGCGGCCGCCGGTGCTGCCACCTGCCGCGCCGGCCTGTGATGCCTGACTCGAAGAAAATTCCTGAATCTGAACGTTTGCCGACAGCATTTTTATCGGCGCAGACAGAGTTGTGGCGTCAGCATAATTGAGGTAATAGACCTCAGTAACCGGCCGCGACGTGACCTGCACAGCCGATTCCTTAACATCTATTTTGGGAAGAAGATTTCTGATTTCGGCGAGTTTGGCAGCGGTATCGGTAACCATCAGTGAGTTTGTGCGGCTGTCGATTTCAAGGGCGCCGGTGGTGGGAGTCAAAATTTTGCTTACAATCGGTTGCAGATCGGCAGCATTGGTGTGCTGTATCGAAAAAATGCGCGTCATCGTCGGCGCCGATGCCTTGGCAAATATGCGAAGAATGCTGCCTTCCCAGGCAAAGGTAAGGTTAAAATTTGTCAGAATGGTGTTGAAGGCTTCTTCAATCGTTACATCACTGAATAAGATGGTTACCTGACCTGTAATTTCTTGAGAAAGCATCAGGTTGATCTTGATCAGCTGTGCCAGCGAACGCAGCGCATCAGAAACATCGGTACCGCGGAAGTCCAGCGACGAAATCTTGATGTTTTTGTTGGCAGGAAAGCTCAGATAAGAACCCTGCAGAGCGATATCTGTTTCGCTTTCGTCAGTCTGCCCTGAGCCAGACGGTGGCACCAGGCTGTTGGCAACATTCCCAGTCACAGGCGATGGCGTTGCCATCTGAAATCTTGCTTCCGGCGTCTGTTCCTTCAGTTGTCTGATTGTTTCAAGCACTTCTGCTGAAAGTTTGTTGGTGTTTTCGCCTTGATTTTCGGGTAGTCTGATGCGCGCGCCATTTCCCAGATTTACCCAGCCCTGGTTTTTGGCGGCAGCGCCCTCCTGTCTTGGCATGCTTGCCGCAGGTGGTCGTATCGTCGGGTAAAAGGAATTGCCGGCGCTCGGAGCCAGCGGGTGGCTTATGGCTCCGCGGGTTGAGCCCCTGAGCGGTTGCCAGGCGTTATTCTGCGCAAAAACACTGCTGACTGTTCCGGTAAGAAGAACCCAGCCGATTCCCGCAAGATAGAACCATTTCAGATTTCGATTCATGGCGTTCTCCTGCTGGCGGCAGAAGATTTGGCTTCATATTTGTAGAGAAGACAATGAGCCTCGCGGTCGACCCAGTTACCGTTGATATCATTAAAATGCAGGGTAATTTTAGCCTTTACCGGTGAAATGTCTGAATTTGACAGTTCAAAAATATCGACCAGAGCCTTTGGGTAGATATTCATGGTTATGTCGAGAGAGCCTTCCGCGTCCAGCTTTGTCTCCATTGGTTGTCTTGTGATTCTGAGAAAGGTAATTTCGTCCCCGAGAGAGCTGAAAAAGGCGCAGCTGGCTGCTTTTAGTGTACACGGAATTTTGGAAAGAGAATTTACCGTTATCTGCGTAGTCGGTAAAGATGCTGTGTCGGTTGCAGTCGGGATGAGCGCATAGGGCTCAACTTTGGTGACCTCAAGTTCAGTTGCAGGGTAGAAGGTTTTGTCGATGCAGCCATTCGAAAAAATGGCTGCGACAAACAGCAGAACAAACATTACTATCCGGGCTGAACGTTGCATATAACTATATATCGGTCTCATGCAACGGTTTAATGACCAAAATTAATTTTTGTGGTAGTTATCCTCAACCGTATAGGTGCCGTCTTCAGGGTTTATATTTATGTTTACACCGGTTTTGGGGAGCAGAAAGATTCCTGAATCGCTCTCCATGGTTACATATTCCGGCTTTATGTCTGTTATTTTTTTATCCTGAAAAGTTTCGCCTTTTCTGAAAAGGCTGCGGTCAATCACTGCCACCAGTTCGCTTTCGGTTTGTATCGTTGCCGAAAAGGCCGCAGTGAGAAGAGAAACCGCTTTTTTTTCTTCCGGTTCGGCCTTTGCATCCATTGCCATTCGCAATTGCTCGACAAGCTGTGCGTATGGCGATCTTTCAAAAGGGTTGCGTGGCATTTTTTTTAGGGCAACGATTATCGGGTCGGTATCCAGCAGGTCGATACTCGCTGAAGCAATCTCTGTAGTGCCGGAGGCTGTTTCCGGGTCTTTTTCAGCTCCAGCGTCTGGCTCAGCGGTCTCTCCGTCGCCGGTTGCCGGTGCATCCGGGTTTTCGCCTTCTGTTCCTTCGCCGGGTTGTTCCGGGTCGTTGCCCTCTATTGCAGCTGTGTCTGATGCTTCGGTGTCGTCCTGGAGTTGCAGATCAGAAAGATTGAGAGCAACTCTCGGCCGGTTGGTTTTTACCGGCCTGGTTTTGGGGCGATTCTTGAACCAGTGCATGCCCATGGCCACTGATAAAAGAATCAGGCTGAAAAAAAACAGCTGCTTACTGTTCATCGGGTATTATCTCACCGGCGCCATCTTCTGCAGATTCTCCGCCGCCCTCTGGTGATGCCTCCTGAGCGTCAAGAACGAGCTGGTCGGGAACAAGAATGGTGGTCGGGGTCAGTTCGACTTCGAACAGCCCGCTTGCGTTAGGCGTAAGGGGTGGTATCGAAATGAATGTGACTTTTTCTTCAAGTTCGACAAGCCTGAGAAAAATGCTTAGCTGGGTCAGGTCGCCTGTATAGAAGAAAGATACAGGGAATTTTTCTGTAGAGATTTGCCCGACCTGCTGCGGGGTGATTGCCTGAGGGTTAACACTTTTGACGTTTATGCCGGCCTTTTGTGCCAGTTCTCGCACCCGGCGCAGGAAAGCCGTCATTTCTGACTTGCGGTAACAGACTTTAAGTGCCTTAGCCCATTTTGCCTTGCGCTCTTCGATATCAAGCTTGATTTCTTCGAGGTTTTCTACAGCCGATTCGACTGTTTTGATCTGGTCTTCAACCCCCTTATTTTTTTTCAGTTCCTTGGCAAGCTCGATGACTTTTGGAGAATACAGGAATTTGTAACCCATGAAAGCGACTGCAGCCACTATTACGAGGGGTTGTGCCGCAACCTTTGGGTCATCTTTGGCCTTTTTCAGCCAGTCGGTAATGCTGAATTCTTCTGCCATTATTCAAACCCCATATCTTCGCCACCATCCCCGGGTGGGGGCTCTTCTCCGGCCTTAGTCAGCTTCTCCGGGCGAATTTTTCCGTTTAGAACAAATCTGATGAAATACCTGGTCTCGTCGATCGGCACTTCCTGGGTATTTTCAAGGGTTGGCGAATGAAAAAGCTCCGATTTTCCGAGATCGCTGAGAAACTCAAAAACGCTGTCAGAGTTATCCGCATGACCCTGCAGCTTGAAGCTGGGATTTTCTCCGCTTGTCGCAAACTCTGCCGTTGTCAGAAAAATCTGTTTTGGTGTCATCGAGGCAAGCTCGACAAGTATCTGGGCATTTTTGATTTTCAGGCGCTCAATTTCGTTGGGAAAACTTTCATATTGCTTCATTTTTTCCTGTTCGCCCAGCATCGCTTGAACGTCGCCCTGCGAGGAATTTAGCCTGGCGAGTTTGGTGTTGAGTTTTTTGAGCTCGTCTTTGGTTTTTGCAACCTGCTGCCGTATTTTTACTACCGGATAAAGACCCAGCAGTATAAGCAGGGCTGCCAGCAGGCCGGCAATTATCCGCAGTTTTTTTTCATCGAGTTCGAAAAGCTTTGCGGAAATATTCCCGCCAAATTTTGAACTGACCCCGCCGATGTTGACTGACTGGCTTTTTCGGTTCGGGAAAAGTATGTCGACAAAGTTGATGATTTCAGGTTCGCCCTTATATAGTGCAACCCCAAGAACCGGGCTCAGAGCAGGCGACTCGACCTCGAGCTTCTGCTCGTCATATTTGATTTCCCCGATTTTTACTTTTAGAAAGGGGTTGGCGAGCGAGGTCGACACCTCGAGGCTTTCTTCGATAAAGTCTTTAAAATTACTCATTCCGGCAGATCCACCGGTAAGAATGATTTTGTCCAGGCCGGTTTCGCCTGATTGGGTTATGTAAAAGCTTATCGAGAGCTGAATGTGCTGAAATATTTTCTCGACGGTTTCAAATATTTTTTGTGCGGCGAATTTCTCCGGTCCGCTGAGATTTTTCATCTCGTCAGGTGGCATGACCCCAAGTTTGTGCTTCAGTTCTACCGCTTCGTTATAATGCTTGAATTTGATTTCCTGCCCGTCGATTTCGCCGCCGGCATAAATAGCGTCTGTAATAGTGGCTCCGGCCATATTGATGTCGCGAAAAAACTGGATCTTGCCGTTTTTGTAGATCATTACCGAAGTTGTACTGTTGCCGCAATGTATGATGCCGACCTTCTTGTCATCTTCAGAGTATGGGCCCATCTGCTTGCTGAGAGCCAGTTCCAGAGACTGCGGCAGAGTGAGAATGCCTTCGTTGCTGAGGCCGCCGCCTTTCAGGTTAGCGTTGACATAGTCGATAATGTCTTTCTGCAAAGCCGCGACCATGATTTGTGTCAGGGCTTTTTCGTCTTTGACGACGTCGCCCTGAACATGGTAGCCGAGAACCGCGTTGCCCATTGAAAATGGCATCTGCTTGTTGGCTTCGGCTGTTACTGCATCTGTCAGTTTCTCTTTTTCGACTACCGGGGGTATTTCGATGCAGCGAATCGTTACTTCACGGTTTGATGCAAAAGTAATGGCTCTTTTTGTCTGTATTTCGTTATCATAAAGCAGTTCGGTGATGTGTGTGGTGAGAAACTGCCTCAGTTCTTTGAGACAATGCTCGCGCACGTCATCTTTGCTCATGGTTTCGCGCTGTTCAGGCGTCAGCTCGGTTTCATACGGTGGTATATTGAGCTGCGACAGGGTTTTTAAAACCGGGCTGCCGTTTTCGTCGCGGTAGACATAGGCGAATTTCAGCGAAAAAGAACCGATATCGACGGCGACAAATGGTTCAAAGCTGACTGGTTCGGCCATGATTTCCTCTGGGTGCTGATTCTATCAGAGATTCTACTGCAAAAAGATCGGGCTGGCAACAGCGCTAAAAACAAACAGCGGTCTGACCGGTCAGGTCAGGCCGCTGTCATGCCCAGAATATCAAAAGTCGGTTGTGTTGGTAGTAAATTTTCTGCGAACCTTGGCGATCGAAGTAACGATATCGTCGCAATCACCGCTTTCCTGCTTGGTGGGATCAAGCGCATCTTCAATGCTGGCAGCGAAGTTAGAGTCTGCACCGGAAGACCACAGGTAGATATTGTTGCCCTTTGCACCATACCTGAACGGGTTACCCCAGGCGTCGAGCATAAAGTCGTCGGGTTCTGAGTCCATGTAGGGGCCCTTCCATTTTCTCGAATAATTGGTGATGCTAAAGGTGGTATTTCCAAGCGCGTCATTGACCAGAACGTTAACGTCTGTGGAAAGCCCCAGTATCGCGGTTGTATCATACTTATTGCCATCGGTGGTATCAGCAGGTGTTCCGTTGAATGGCAGGCGGCCAACGTCACTCTGGTAGGCCAGCATTGCACTTTTAAGTGCTGACATTTTTGATTTGGTCGCTGATGCTCGGCCCTGATCTGTTATCGAACCGATCATAGGCCCGGCAACTGATGCCAGAACCGCGATAACGATGATAACTACCATGATTTCCATCAAGGTAAAACCTGCTCTCGTTCTATTCATATTTTTATCTCCTCCGCTGAACTACATGCAATATAGCGGCAAATTATTTATCGTCAAGTCTATTTTTTTGATTTTTGCTTAGCTGAACCAGAATAAAAATTGTATACTCCCCACATCTGAAAATTCAAGAACTTTATGAACAAAAAAAACAGTAAATCTTTCTTTTCTGTCATCGTTATTCTATCGGCACTTTCTCTCTTCTGGTTAACAGCGCATTTATTTGAAAGTTATCCATGGCTGGGGCAATACCCCCAGCGCGACCCTGATTCAGTTCTCTTTGCCCGCCTGCTTGAGCAATCTATTCTGCGTGGCGAAGTCATCGCCAGGGATAGTTATGGTTGCTTTCCGTATGAGGTTGAACTAAAGTTCGCTCCTTTTTACCGGCATTTTCTTTTTCATGCCACCAGTATTTTTTTTACGATCTTTCCTGATTGTGGCTTTGATCCCATTTCGGTTGCCGGTTGTTTGCCGGTTGTTTTTGCCTGGCTGACTTTTTTGCTGGTGGTTTTTACTTTCTTTAAAATAGCGCAAAGACAGAGTCTGGCGCTATTGATCGCATTCTGTTCTCTGCCCGGTCTGACCGCCTCGTCTTTAAGCTTTTTTATGAAGCTCGATTATGATTTTCTCATTTCGTTTTTCATCTGGTCGTGGGTCTGCGCCGGCGCAATATTTTTGGCATCCCCTTCAGGAATCATAAAAATTACAGCTGGTATAACCGCCGCCATTTTTCTGCCAACCTGGGCGGGAGCGCCGCTTTTTTTCTTTTTTGCAACTGTTTATGGCTGGTTTATATGGTTGGTTCGACTGCCCGAGAGCGAGGCTTACAATGAATTTTCCTCTTCCGGAATGCTTATTGGTGGCTTTGTTAATATTATCTTTCTGTTCAATGCTGGTGGGGCGTATGCGCTCGCCTTATCCCTGTCTGAATACAGTCTGTTTCAACCTCTCTGTCTGATAATTGGTGGCTTTTTTCTTTTCCTTCTGAATTATATGCGGGAATGGAAATACTCCCGTTATTATTCAGTTTTACTGACGGTTTTGCTTCTGTTGATGGTTGTCTTTCTCTTTAAAGAGCCTATCCTGCAGTCGTCCGGGTTGTTGATGAAGAAAGACCCGATTCATCAGAACATCAGCGAGCTTAGGTCACTGATAGATTTTGCCGGTCAGTTTAAGGCCGGTCTTATTCTGTCAGGCCTGTCCGCTTTTTTTAACTGGCCGGCGGCTCTGTTAACCCTGTTTCTGTTTTTGTCACCGGCAGGCTTACGAAGTGAGCATGGGCGCCTGTTCAGATTCTGGGTTTGTCTCATGCTGGTTCTGGCAACGTATCAGGCACGCTTTCTCAGGTGGATCGGTGCCGGTGGCGGAATTATGCCCGCCCTTATCGGGTATTCGCTATGGGTTATGGTGCGCAACTCTCTGAAGGGTGACAGGCTCAGAAATCTTAAGCTGGCTGCTGTTTTTCTGCCTCTTCTGGTCTTGCTGTCTCACAACAATTTTTATTGCATTCATTCAGATAAAGCTCTTGAAAACCCGCAAATACAGGCTTTTAACTGGATTTCGCGCAACACGCCCCCGACTTCAGGTTATTTTGACGCCAAAAAGCCCGAATACAGCATTTTGACCTATTGGGATCAGGGCAACCTGCTTTCTTATTATACACGTCGCCCGGTGGTCGTGAATAATGCGATGTTCGGTTATAAAACCATGGCTGATATTTTTTCTTCTACCAGCGAAGAAGATGCCTGGCGACTGTGCGAAAAAAAAGGTGTGAAATATATCTTTTTAAAAACCACTCATCAGGTTGAGGGCGACTTATGCGACTTCTGGTTGAATTTTAAAAATCAGCCCGAAAAACCTCAATATCAGCTGGAGTATAAAGATATCAAGCGCGTTAGCAGTGAAGAATACCGAAACTGGTTTTACTTCTGGCTGCATGATCACCTGACCCTGACCCCCAAAGGAAAATTCGGTGCCTCGACCGGTTTTCGTATTATTTATGCAGCAAAATCAGTTGCTGAGGTTCTATCACCCTTTTTTCTGTTTGAACGGGTCAGGGGCGCCCGCCTGAATGTTTTGGCAGACCCGGGTTCGGAACTGCTACTTTCGCTTGAACTGAAGGCTGCCAAAATGGATCTTGCCTATAAAACCACAAAAAATGTCGGGGCCGACGGTAAAATCAGCCTGACGCTGCCGTATGCCAATGACTACCATAACGGCAATATCTCGATCGATCCTTTTTATAAGCTGGATTTTCAGAGAAATGGCCGGCGACTGCGGGCAAAACTGGTTATCAGCGACCGGGCCGTTGTCGATGGCAGAACCCTGAGCGAATCCGACCTTGAATTTGTCGATTGATCAACATGCAGGGTATCGTTGAATCTGCGGGAGAGTCTTGAAGAGGCTCCCGGGGCCGCCGTGAATTCTTTACGGAATTGATTTAAGGTTGTGTATCCATTTTTCGATGGCATTAGCAGGCTTTGTCTGGTTTTTACAAGGGAATACCAGAAGCTGTGAGTCTGACGAAATTATCTGGACAGTATTGTCGTGATAGCTGATCGAGCGACTGATCGCATTTGCATCGATCATGTTCTGCCCAAGAAAATGTTGCGATTGACTGCTCCCGGCCAAGTAGCATATCGTCGGTGCCAGATCAAGCTGACAGGACTTTTTTGTAATTTCTAAGGTTGAGAATGCCTCTGGTTTTTTGCTGATAAAAATCAGCGGCAGGCGCCCTGGCAGCGCATATTGACCATCGGGCATCAGTTTTTTATGACCAAAATCAGGCGGCGGATAATGGTCGGCGGTTATGATGAGCAGGGTTTGCTCGTCGAACAAACCCTGCTTCTCAATATCAGCAAGAAATTTTTTCAGAAGGTGATTAGCCCAATATAGACTGCGAACAATTGGCACCTGGTGTCCGGCCACCGAAGCTGGCATTTCTTCCGGTTTAAGCCCGCAGAAGTGCGGCGGCTGATGTTGATCGATCAGCTTGCTGATTATAAAAAAAGGCTTATCGGTATTGTTTTTCATAGTTGCAAGGGTTTTTTCAAGGACGACATCATCGTGAAAGCCCCAGGCAACCATTGCCGGTTCTTTGAACTCGCTTTTAAGCTCTTCGTATGCAATGATTGTGTCGATTCCCATTATCGTTTTAAATAATCTGGCTTCGTTGCTATAATGCTTGCTTGTTCCCTGAATAAGAAATGTCTGCCCGTTTGTTGCTTCTTTGAACATTGCGGCACAACTCTTTTCGCGCCGGGCGAGCGAGAGCTGTTCCTGCCATGGCATGCGGGAGTTGAGTATGGCGTAGATTCCAGGCAGGGTGCCAAGAAGCGAACAGTAAAAATTCTCAGCAGATGGCTGTGAGCGCATTAGAGCGTCGAAACAGTCGCTGGCCTCTGGTGGAATAGCTGGATTTATAGAGTGTAGGTATTCGAGAGCCAGCGATTCAAAAACCAGCAGAATGATTCTTTTGAACCCCGGCTGGCCTGATGTTTGAACAGACTTCGGAGAGGGCAAAAGTCCAATGGCAGTCAGTTGCTCTTTTTCAACTGCATTGTAATCGATGAAGGCCAATCTGTGTTGTTGTTGACCGGTTATAAAAAAATTGGTGAGGCAGCCCCGACCGAGCTGCGCTATCTGAGCATTTTTGCCCTGAATTGTGAGGAGTATGGGGTTGAAGAGGCTTCTAGTCATATAAGGCTGCGGCGGAAATAGAAATCTGAGCAGAATTGTTACAAATAGCAGCCCACCAAGGAGACTTCGGGCATCTGATGAGTTTATTCTGGCAGAAACGCGCCTAAAAAACATTACGCCGGCCACTAATATTGAAGATTGTGTCAGCGCAGGAAACTGTGCCTGATAGAAAAAAGGCGAAAAAATCGTGCCCTTGATGGCATAATAGTTGAGGTCATGCCAGACACTCCAGTTAAAACGGGCGTGCATATAAGAGAAATAAACCAGATCAAATATTGGTAACAGGCAGAAGACTGACACAAAAAGGGTTGGCAGTCGCCCTTCCTGATAAAGAAAAGCCGGAAAAAGGCAGAGAAGATACGCGCCTGCCAGAACAGGTATCATTGAATTGCTTAATCCGGCCATTAAAGTAAAAATGGTGTGTCTATCAAAGGACATTTCGTAGCTTAAAGCTATTGTTAGATGGTTGCCAAGAGTAATGATAAAAAAAAGCAGGATGGCAGCGGAAAGCAGGCTTTTATAGGGTGTGTTCATAGAATCAATCTTTTCCACTGTTACCTGTTATAAGAACACGGATAAAATTATCTGGTTCCGGGGAATTCCATAGCGGCTTTCGCTCTGATTCATACAACATCAGTGGAAAGGGAGCGAGTTCATTCTTGATTTTATCATTTAATGCTACAGCGGGCAGTGCGATCAGTTTACAGTTGCTGAGCACAGCAGCCGCCTTGATGTATTGCATCAGATCATTGTCAAATACTGCCACAGAAGGGTCGTAGTCTGGTCGCCAGACTGTATTCAAGCTTGCCTGACTCAATTCTGCAAGCATATATGGGTCTTTGGCGGCGAAAAGCAGGTTGTTTTTTATTTTTAAACGTTCATGCATACCTAGAAGCTTTTTAATAGCGTTGCGGCCGCTCGAATTGTTCAGCTCTTTCAAATCCAGTAGGATAAAGTGTTCCGGCGAAATCTCCTCTTCAACTGAACTAAGAAAATTTTCCAGTGTTGACAGTTCACGTATGCTGGCAACATCTAAAAAGCTGGTGAGCACAAAGAAGTCCATTTCCTCTTCTGAATAAAGTACCGTTGTCTCTATTCCTTTAAAGCCAGTGGTAAGGGCTATTCTGAATCCTGATAACGAATTAACTTTTTGCATCCAGATTCTGGGAAGTTTTTCAATTATGGAATTGCTGGAGTTTCTTTTTGCCTGGTCAGGAAATCTTTTTAAAGATTCTTCAAAAAATGGGCTCTCGATAAATGTGGCGCTTTCAAAAGCGGTTACTTCATGAACCTGCAGTTGGCAAATTGCCGATAGTGAGCCTACGGCAGGTCTGGCTCTTGTCGAAAAGCTGAAGTTCTGCCAGTAACTTTGCCAGTTGCTGGTGTTGAACTGTATTTCCGGTTTCAGGCTGTTAACCAGCAAAAGCGTCATAGCTGAGAACGTCAGCAGTTTAAGCCTTCCGGGGGATATTGCGCTGCCTTTGCTGAGGCGACAAAAAAGAAGCATTAGAACCATGATGGCACCAGCAAATGCCAGACGCGTTTCCAGGGCAGTAAAAGCCATTATATCCGGGTTAAGTCGAGTTGCATTTGCTCTGGAGCGAAAGCTCACAAAATGAACGAAATCAAAACAGATAAGCACCGCAAATAGATAGTTCAGCCCGTGTGACATTTTGACAAAACCTGTTCTGGCAAAATAAAGTGCCAGCACTACGCCTGCGCAGGGCATTGCAAGATCTGACATTATGCCATGAAGCGCAAGTGATGAAAATTGCCGGAGGGCATTCTCTGATACCAGCATGTAGCAACGATAGAACAAAGACAATGCAAAAATGATGAGCAGCTCAGCAGACAGATTTGGGGTTGACTGCCCTGCGGCATTGGTGAATTCTGCGTTTGTCTTTTTGAAATCCGGATTTTGCATTATTTCTTGCATTTAAGCGTTGATTTTTCAAGCTTCTCCATTTCCTTTTTCATCAGCGCCATCTCCTGGGTAAGGATTCTTATCTTATCATTTTGCGAGCTTATTATCACCGAATAGCTTATCAGAATAAGTATTATGGCTACTATAAGTATCAGAAAAAGCAGCGCCGGAGGGTAATAAATACCGACGAGGCTGGCAAAAAAGTCCAGCCCTTTTTTCCAGCACGAAAATAAAATGAATATGCCCCCAAATAGTAGCCAAAGCAGCGCATAGGCTTCTTTAATTGCTTTCCTGCGGATCATTTCAATAATTCCTGCCAGAAAAAGCACACTGCCAATCAATGCCAGCAGCTGAATCCGTTCGATACCGATAAACATCAGCCTTCCTTTCGCTTCAGAAGAGTCTCAGGTGGGCGAAGTGAAATCAGGATCATTGCCAGAGTTACTTTAAGCATAAAATAAATTGAAATGCTTGACGAGATGGTTGATGCTCCTGAAAGCCTTTCCCGCATACAGACCGGGAGTTCTGTTACTCTTAAACCATTTTTGCTTGCCAGAACCAGTTCTTCCGGTTCAGGGTAATCGAAAGTCGGGTAATGATTGGCCATAAACTCGATTGCTGTGCGATTATAGGCCCTGAAGCCGGAAGTCGGGTCGGTAAAGCGTTTGCCGGTTAAAAGCAGACCGAGAAGTTCAAAAAAAACGATCCCGACTCTTCGAAAAAATGATGATCTGAAGCCGGTATTGTTCCGTATGAACCTAGACCCTACGACAATATCTGCTATTCCCTGTCTGAGTGGCTCGAGCAGTTCTTTTATTGCCTGCGGAGGGTGCTGACCATCGCCATCTATCTTTATTGCAAATGAGAAATCATTTTGTAACGCGAATTTGAGGCCCGTCTGCATAGCACCACCGACCCCGAGATTCAGAGGCAATCGAAGCGTCTGACCCGGAATCAGACTTTCGGCAACCTGACTGGTACGGTCGGTCGAGGCATCATCGACAACCAGAATACTTAATTCAGGGCACTGCTGCTGAAGCTCTGTTACAACTGCAGCTATATTACCCTCTTCATTGAAACATGGAATAATGCCAATTGCTTTCATGGTTTGCGGGTACTCTGCATAAATTGTTTTTCTTGCAGATGCCTTTCGTTTACGATAGGTTTCTATCGTTTGAGGTTAATTGTAACATTTAAGGCCAATTTTTTCACAAGCTTTACTCGAAATTCGGGGGAACGGCAAAAACAATTCTATGAAGATCGCCCAGATTACCCATAATTATCTGCCCCACATCGGGGGGATTGAACAATATGTCTTCAGGCTGAGTGAAACAATTGAGGGGTATGGCTGGCACTCAGTCATACTGACAACCGATCAGGCAACACCCCGCGAAAACCGCCAGAAAAACGCCGTTTATTTCCCGGTTCTCGTAAGCTGCATGCGCAATCCTTTATCGTTGCAGTATGCAAAGGCCATGCGGCGACATTCTTACGACATTATGCACCTGCACAGCATGTGGTTTCTTCCAAGTCTTTTTGCCGCAATATTTAAAGGTAATGCCAAGATAGTTACGACTGTGCATGGGGTTTTTCCAGACAGCTCCAGTTTGGCTCAGCGTTTTGGCCTGTATGTTTATAGACCTTTTGCGGGCTTTGTTTTAAAGCGCTCAGACCAGATCGTGGTTTTATCAGACTCCGAAAAAGAGAAGCTTCTAAGACTTTTCAACGTGCCCGCAGCAAAAGTCAGGGTAATATCAAACGGTATTTGCCTCGAAGATTCCTGCATCGAAGATAAGCAGACGACAGTTCTTTTCACCGGCAGAATCAACGCCGATAAAAACCCGGAAATGCTTATCCAGGCTGCAGCCATTCTGCACCAGAAAATTCCGGAGCTCAAAATATGCTTTGCCGGCCCTGTTAACAAGGATTATCTGAAACAACTGGTAAAATTGTCTGAATCATTCGGAATCGAGAAAATAGTCAGCTTTGTCGGGCCATTCAATCAGACCATTCCTGACGAAAGGAAGCAGTTGATGGATCTTTACCGGCAGGCTGCATGTTTTGTTGCCTTGGGTTCCTGGGAGGGCCTTCCCACGAGGCTTCTTGAGGCGATGCAGTTCGCCACGCCCTGCGTTACTTTTGCGTCAGGAGGCTCTTCACAGCTGATCATCGACAATGAGAATGGTCTGGTAATAGAAAGGCTCGATGCCGGTCTTCTGGCAGATGCCCTGCAAAAGCTGTTCTGTGACCGGCAGCTGGCCGCACGACTCGGAAAAAATGCCCGAAAGACGGTTGTAAATGATTATAACTGGGCAAAGATCGGCAGTCAGCTGATTGAGCTGTATAAGGCTCTTTAAATCTGAATTTCTCTGAACTGGGCGCTGTCAAAACCAGGCGTCTGCACGCCGAAAGCTCTTTTGAGTCTGTTCTTCAACCGCCCGGGAAGAAGCGCATTCAGCCACCCTAAGGCGCTGGCGCGGTTAATAATGAAGTTTCTCAGGCTTGATTTACCTGAGTTCCTGTTCCACTCCAGTTTGTAGTCGCTCTGCTGCGGAACTCGCAGTTCAATTTCATGACGGCATTTTCTGGCGAGTACTGCAAGGTAGACTGGGCGGTTGTTAATCAGAGTCACCCTTTCGCCAAGGCTTTCAGGAGAAAGGACCTCATAAATCTTTGTATCAGGATGATCCTCGTAGGCAAGTATTTTAACTATGTCAAAACCGTTTGCCGGAGAAAAAACGCTGAAGAATAACTCAGGACTGAATTGATAGAAACCGTGTCCTAGAAAATTATTGGCCGGGCAGATGGAAATGAAATGGCCACCGGTTTTTACCATGTCCATGCAGTTTTTTATGGCCACCGGAAAATTAAATACATGCTCTAAAGAGCCGCCGTCAAAGACTACAGAGAATTTTTCATGCAGGTCGGCAGAGATTTTGAGGTTCATGTCATGTATATTTGAGGCTCCTTGATAGTCTGAATAGTCAAAAGAGGCCACATTTTTTGCACCAACAAAATGCAAAAAAAGATCGGCAAAACCATCAGCTGAATAAAAAGCACGGCAACGCACATCAACAGAATTACCATGGCTGCTTATGACTCTCTGAATATCACCAGTGCTCAGAAACAATGTCTGTCGACCGATAGTTGCGGTTTCCGAATAATCCACCCCAAGTCCTTTAAAGTGGAAAAGCATGCGGGCTCCATTGTAGTCAATACCCATTTATTTGCCCTTTTTTTGGTAGATTTTGTCATTTGAACCAGAGTAAATTTGAGTGACACTATCGCCTGGAATCATTTTTAAGCTCATTTTTTTTGATTACTTCATGCTCTGGGTCATTTTGAAGAGGGGCATGAAAACAGAAAGTGCGATGGCACCGATAATGATACCCATCGCAACGGTCAGCAACGGTGTAATTGCTGAGGTGAGGCCGTCTAGCGCTTCTTTAACTTCGCGGTCGTAGAAATCGGCGGCCTTGGTCAGCATGACGTCAAGATTACCGGTGTTTTCGCCGACTTCGATCATTTTTTTGACCATCGGCGGAAAAATGTTTACCTTGACGAGAGTGCTGGCCAGGGTATTACCCTGCTGAACGCCGATCGCCATGTTGGCAATCATGTCTTCCATAAGAGGGTTGCCCATAACCGATGCGGTAATCTGCAGGGCCTGCAGAATCGGAACGCCGGCCCCCAGTAGTGAACAGAAAGTTCGCGAAAAACGGCTGACCGCAATTTTCTGGGTCAGCGGGCCGATGACCGGGCCCTTCAGAGTAATGTGAGCCATGATTACTTTGCCGACCTGGGTTTTTAAGCCAAAGTAAAAAGCGGCAGCAACACCTGCCGCCCCGGCTGCTACCATGAGAGAATTTTCAAGCAGCATGTCAGAGGCAAACATCATTACTTCTGTAATTTTCGGCAGTTCAACCTTCATTTTTTTGAAAAGGCTCGAAAAGTTCGGGAAAATCTTTACCAGAAGGAAAATTACCCCGAGTACCGCCAGGACCAGCTGAATAACCGGCATGGTCAGGGCCCCTTTGATCTTGCCGCGGATTTCGGCGTCGGCTTCAGCGAAAGCCGCCAGTCGCTGCAGAACCTGATCGAGCATACCACCAGCTTCGCCGGCTTCGCACATGTTGCAGTAAATCTTGTCGAAGATTGTCGGGTGTTTGCGGATCGAGACCGAGAAAGATTGCCCTGACTGCAGATCGCGGCCAATAGAGTTCAGGATTCCCTTGAAATACATGTTCTGTGTCTGGTCGGCGAGGATGCCCACCGCTTCTACGAGAGGAATTGCTGCGCCAACCAGAGTTGACAGCTGAACCGTAAAAACCATCATGTCTTTTTTAGAGACGCTGCCGCCAAAACCAAAACCGGCACTGGCCTTGACTTCTTTGGCTTTGACCAGGTAATAGCCTTTGTCTGAAAGGCGGTTGGCCAGCTCCTGAAGGTTGGGGGCCTCAAGGGTGGTTTTGATAATATCGCCCTTGGAATCTTTTACTTCACAATCGTATTTTGGCATTTAAAACCTCTCTTTGCGTCAGTCAGAACGGGCCAGAGCAAAAACCTCTTCGGGGGTGGTCAGACCCTGAGTGAACTTCAGAACCGCGTCGTCCTTCAGCGTCCGCATGCCAAGTCTGATCGCTTCGTTCTTCAGATCGTCAGGGCCAACTTTTTGAATAATCATGCGCCGCAGATTTTCGTGGGTGTACATTACTTCGTGGATACCAACGCGGCCTTTGTAACCGGTTTTGGCACACTTATCGCAACCCTTGCCGCGGTAATAGGTGCCGTTGATGGCTTCGGGCGGCAACCCGAGGTCGGCAATGGTTTCGGGTGTGATTTCGGTGTCGGTATCCTTGCAGAACTTGCAGACGCGACGGCCAAGGCGCTGCGATACAATACAAAGAAGCGCCGAAGAAACAAGAAACGGCTCTACTCCCATGTCGACGAGTCGAATTGCAGTGCTCGGCGCATCATTGGTATGCAGAGTCGCAAAAACCAGATGGCCGGTAAGAGCCGCTTCAACCGCGATACTGGCCGTTTCTTCATCGCGGATCTCACCAAGCATGATAACGTCGGGGTCTTGTCTGAGAAAAGCACGCAGAACCGTCGAGAAATTGAGCTCGATCTCAGGGCGAACCTGTACCTGGTTGATATACTTGATTTTGTATTCGACCGGGTTTTCGACAGTACAGATGTTGATATCGGGGCCTTTAATAGCGTTCAGGCACGAATACAGGGTTGTGGTTTTGCCGGAACCTGTCGGGCCGGTGACTAGACACATGCCGTTCGGCGACTGAATGGCCTTTTTCACCATGTCGTAGTTGGTCGGCGCAAACCCCATCTGATCTAGCTGAACGTTGACGTTCGATTTGTCGAGAATACGCAGACAGGCCTTTTCGCCCCAGGCGGTCGGGATCGTGTTGACGCGAAAGTCGATCGGCTTGTCCATGATCGTCATCTGAATACGGCCATCCTGCGGCAGGCGGCGTTCTGAGATGTCCATGCCGCTGAGAATTTTGAGCCTCGACATTACCGATGGCAAAGCTTCGGGCTGCAGGTTCATCGAGATGATCAGATTGCCGTCGATGCGTAATCTGACACGCAATTCGCCTTCGTCAGGTTCTATGTGAATATCAGAAGCGCCTTTCTGCACCGCAGAGGTTAAGACCAGGTTGACGAGTTTGATGATCGGAGTTTCTTCGCTTGCCTTTTTCAGGCCGTCGAGTGCGGCACCATCGGTACCGCCGCCATCTTCGCCACCGGCCATGGCATTGAGGGCGTCGGCCATGGCACCGGCAACATAGAGCCGGTCTGTTGCGTCGGCGATCTGGTTTTCTGAACAGATGGCCCTGACCACTTCGCAGTTGTTCTGAAACTGTATTTCATCGATGATAAAAACATCGAGAGGGTCTGCCATACCGATCATCAGGCTTTTGCCGTCAAAGCTGATCGGCACCAGGTTATGTTTGCGGCAGATTTTTTCGGGCACCATTTTGAGAACTTCAGGTTTGATCTCGACCTTGCTGAGGTCGACGAATGGCACCTTCAGCTGCTTGCCGAGAATTGGCAGCAGTTTGTCCTCCGTCAGGTAACCAAGCTCGATAAGAACCTGCCCGATGCGCTTGCCGCGCTTTTTCTGCTCGGCCAGAGCAATGTTGAGTTCTTTCTCACCGACATGGCCTGCTTCCATGAGCAGTTGTCCGATTTTTTTGCGTTTAAACATGGTTGTCAGCCATCTATTTTACTCTATTATTGCTGCTTTGAAAACATGAATAATAGCAAAAAAAACGGCCGGCTTCAAAAAAATTACTGGGCTGCTTCCCAGTATTTGCGCCTTGCTTCCATGTAGTGCGGGTTAAGTTTGATGGCGATACGGAATTCTTCCATGGCTTCGTCAAGATGACCTTTTTTGCGCAGAATGATGCCGAGATGAAAATGCAGGTCAGCATATTCCGGGTGATCTTTGATAAGCCGGCGGTATTCTTCTTCTGCCTGGTCAAGCAGCCCGAGTTCAGAAAAAATTGCACCCAGGTCGATGGTGACACTGCCTCTGACAAGCTTGGCTCCCATGCTGTCTTCGATGACCTGGCGATATTCTTTCATGGCTTTGGTAACCGAACCCTGATCTTCATAGATGCGGCCGATGTAATAGCGGGCGGCAGCGTAACGCGGGTTGATTGCCAGAGCATTGGAAAAACTGGCAAGTGCTTTGTCGAAGGCTTTGCTGTCGTAAAAAATCAGACCGACATTGAAGTGGGCATCGGCAAAGCGTGGATTGAGCGTCAGCACCGACTCGTAAGAGGCTACGGCCTGGTCTCTGTCTCCGAGTTCACGGTAGGCATGCCCGAGATGTGTGTAATAAACCGGATTTTTCGGGTTTTGATTAACCGCTTTGATGTAACAGAAAGAGGCTTTATCGAACTGCCCCTTGAGAAAAAAAGCATTCCCCAGGTAGAAAAGTTTCTCGTGATCATTCGGGTGGGTCCGCAGATGCTTGATGCAGGCATCTATAACCTCATCGAGCAGGCCTTCGCGGTAGGTTGAAGCCTCTGCCATCCAATAATCTCCTCAAATATTTCGCCAGCTGAAAGCCGCCGGGATTCAGTTCTCTGAAAGAACCGCCTTCACATCTTTTCCGAGTTTGGTCCTCGGTTCAAATCGTCTGAATGATGGTTTGTCGGTGCAATACATGTGCAGCACCTCGAGTCCTTCATAATTTCTTTTCTGCAGGCCCTGACGCATCGAGACGAACACCGGCTGCAGATGCTTGAGCCCTTCTTCCGGTTCAAGCTGCTCACGGGTGAAAAAACGATATTTGTGAATAACTCCGTCATCGCGCCTGAAAATATCTACTTCCGGTTCCTCAAGCAATCTTGAGCGGGCCGAAAAATTACGGACATCGAAGAAATGCTGACGTTCATAATCTTCGTAAATGGTTGCGCCCCAGATATAAGGGTTTCGAAACAGCCAGAGCGGGAAAACCGGGCTGAGAAAATTCTTCAGACTGTCGATCAGATCGTAGTTGTATTCGCTTTCTCTGACAGAAACGTGCAGATCGCCATTCTGCAGCCTGAATTCACCACCTTCAATGAACCGGCCGGCAATCTTTTCAATTTTTTCAGGCTTCGGAATGCTTAGCAGAATCTTCTTAGTGCGGTCATTGATCGTCGAATAAAATTCGCTGGGCTGGTCGATATAATCGACCTCGATGTCACAGACAGGAAACAGGAAAATCCGCTCAAATACAGCCTGAAATACCTCACGGTCTTTCCGGTCGCTGACAAAAACATGCTGTTCAAGAATCTGACTTTCCTGGTTCATTGGCTACTCCGATTTGGCATAGATAAGAGTGTGATCTTCAACGGGCGTTTGCCCCTGATTACCGGGTTTCAACTGCCTTGCCAGACTGTCGAGCATGACTGCTGAACTCTGTTCAGGCAGTTTGTCGAGCATCTGGCGGAGTTCTTCCAGGCTGATGCGTTCACGCCCCTCGGCCGGAAACTCGGTAACCCCCTCAGTATAAAGTAAAATGCCATCGCCGGGCAACAACTGAATATTCTGGTTTTTATAGGGTTCGACACCTTTGTTGAAAAGACCAAGCGGTACACCTGGGTCGAGCTGGGGAATTTCGACATAACCACTGCGGCTGCGGTTGATTAATGGAACAGCATGGCCGGCGAGAGCAATGCTGACAGAGCGGTCGCCGGCTCTTATAAGCACTGCAGCTGCGGTTGCAAAAAGGTCGTGCATCTGGTCAGAGGTCATGACATACGAAAGTCGGTTCAGAAGGTCGGCAGGAGAATTACAACTCTCAGCAAGGCAGCCGAGCATAGTTTGGAGCTTACAGAGAAACATGGCCGCCTTTAGCCCGTGGCCAGAACATTTGCCGATAACAATCATCATGCGATTGCCGGGCATGTTCAGATAAAGATGAAAATCTCCGGAGTGCTCAGGCGAATAACGGGCCAGTTGGGCTACTTCCCAGCCACGGATTGCGGGGGGCGAATCAGGAAGAAAATCAGTGAAAAGGCTCTCTGCCAGCTGAAATTCAGCCTGCTGCTGTTTGAGCTGCCCGTTGCCGTAAAAAAGTTCGTGGTTTTCGAGCATGATTGCCAGACCTCGAGCACTTTCAAGCAGAAGTTGCCTGGTTTCGGCAGTCTGCTGCGAGTTGTGATCACTGATTACCGCAAGCATGCCATGTGACTGATTGAAAAAGGAAACAGGAATCAGCAGACCCCGTTCGTCTGACGCACCAACCGGAAAAGTGTGCAGACCGATATGGATACTGTTGCGGCGCAGGCTTTTTGCATCTGTGAAACCGATGATCTTTTCGCGAATTTCTTCTGCCAGACTGTCGCCTGGGAGAATATGTCGAATAATACCCTCGCCAGAACGAGTTCCGGCAATAAATTCCGGCTGGTTATCGTTCAGGACGAAGTAGAGAAAGGTTTGATTCCGGATTATTTCGGCAATGAAACTCAGGGCCCCTGCAATTTTCTTTTTCAGGCCCTGCTCCGGATTTATAAGGTGAAGAAAATGCTGAATCGATGCCGAAGAATTTTGCAGATGCAGCTCGGACAGACCAGATGGGTCATGGGAAATTCCTGGCCCTGCCTCGCCGGTGGATTCGTGCTTTTCAGTGCCGGCATGGTAAGTGCTGCCGGGCAGGCAGCCAAGCCCTGTTGCAAAAGATGTCAGAAGCAGGAAAAGAGCAATTATGGCAGAAGTGTCGCTGATGTCATGATAGATGATGCTGCGCAGAACGACCAGCAGGCTGACCAGGAAAACTGCCATGCTGGCTTTAAGAATTCTTTTTCTGTTTCCGTTAAAAGTTTTCAAGATTTATTTGCCCGATAAATTTTTTGGTTGTTGCCTTAATAAAAGTCTGCGCCGGTTCTGAAAAACTTAAATCGCCTCTAAGCACGGTGCCCGCCTGAGCGGGCACCGTGATAATTTTGCCTTAAAGATAGAAGGGCTGGCAACCCTGTCGGTATTCAGGCTGCGCGGTAGTTCTCGTAGGATCTGCCAGAACGGGCTTCGAGGCTGCGGCAATGGTTTGCCATGGCTTCGATAGCTGCCGGATCACCGATTCTGGCCAACGCTTCGCCGGCAGCCAGACTGACTTCTTCTCTCGGGTCTTCAAGAGCTTCGATCAGGGCTTCAACCACGGCAGTTCCGCGGCGGTCGCCAAGCTGCAGGCAGGAAATTTTTCTGATGCGCCAGTCCGGGCTTTTGAGGCCTTTGATATAACGCCAGGTCTGGTCGACCGGGGTCACGGTTGCCAGTGGTATAACTTTGCCACGGGTTCTGGCCGGCAGAGCGGTTTCTTCTTCGCCTTTCCAGCGGCGCCATAGGCCGGCAAAAACTTTTTCGAACATGAACCAGCCTACAAAGTAAACCATTGTAAGGGCGACAATCTTCAGTTCAATGTGCATCATAAAAATGCCTCCTGATTCTATTTTCTTCGAGAACCATCGGCACAATGCAGCCTGAAGTTTATACCTGTGTTACCAACTGGCAGAGTCAACAGGCCAGCCGGAGAACTCCGGTTTTTTTCTTCCTGCCAGAACATCGAGAAGGGCGCTGATTGCTGGTGTTCTGAAACCGAAGGTGGCGGCGCATGTTTCTATGTCGCGGCAGCCGGCGAGGTCGTAGGGATTTCGCAGGGCGACAACGGCGACCTTTGCCGTTTTGGCTCTGACAGCGCTGGCGGCCTGCAGTTGATCCTTGAACAGATGGCCATTGTAGGTGAAAAAGACAACCCGGGTTGCAGCATCGATATTGAGCTTGTCAAGGCTGGCTGAGAGCTCACTTAACGGACATTTGGGCTCATAGACGAAGGTTGCTGCCTTTGGGTAGGCTTCGTTGAGAATTTTTACCATACTGCCCTGTTTATGCTCTTCTTCAACCTGTACCAGAGAGGAAATCTGCGGCACGACAAACAGAATTCCGGTTCCGTCGCCCTGTAGCGGCAGCATTTCGGACGAGCAGCGCAGAAATTTCACACTTTTCTCATGGAGCTCTTTTATCAAAGGAACATGCTGTCTCTGCCAGTCACCGATTACGCCGGTTGAAGCCGTTTCGGGCAGCCGTTTTCTTGCGTCGGCAATTCTGGCAAGGCTTTCATCGATACGCCTGGCGGTTTCTCTGTTCTCCTGCGCCTGTTTTAAAAGGGTTTCGGCAGTCAGGCGCTGCTGGTCGAGACGGTGACAGATGAGTAACAGGTCGGCGCCGGCATGAAAAGACATGCTGGCGGCCTGGGCGATGCCGAAAGACTCGGTAATTGCGCCCATCTCAAGATCATCGGTGACAAGTATGCCCTTGAACTTGAGCTGTTCACGCAGCAGGCCGGTAAGGACACTCTTTGATAGAGTTGCCGGCAGATCTTTGGCAGACTCAAACGCCGGAAAAAAGACGTGCGCCGTCATTATTGCAGCTACATCAGCTTCAATGGCTTTTTTGAACGGCAATAACTCGAAAGAGTGCAGATGTTCGGCAGAGTAGGGGATAACCGGCAGCGTGAGATGAGAATCGACCTGGGCATGACCCTTGCCGGGGAAATGCTTGGCGCAGGCAAGAACTCCGGCCTTCTGCAGGCCGCGAATGGCAGCACTGCCATACAGGGCCACCTGTTCCGGCCGATCACCAAACGAACGGGCGCCAATTCCCGGGTTATCGGGATGGTTGATATCGAGAACCGGTGCCAGGTTCCAGTTCAGGCCGAGACTGAGCATTTCTTTGCCCATGGCGTAGTGCGAAGCTTCGGTCAGTTCTGTGCTGCCGGTTGCAGCCAGAGCCATGGCCGACGGAAACAGGCTGCCGCGGCTTAGAATGCGCATGACCAGACCGCCTTCCTGGTCGATAGAGGCGAAAATCTTCTGGCCGGCGGCTTCAGAAATCTTTTTAATATGACCAGAAAGCTTTTCTGGATCGGTGAGGTTTCTGGCAAAGACGATGACGCCGCCAATGCCCCATTCTTCAACAAAAGACAGAAATTCGTCTGATGGCTCTTCGCCCTGGTAGCCGACTATAAACAACTGACCGATCTGTTTCTTCTGCATATGCTTCCTGATTGGAAATATTGAGATTACCCCTGAAAAAAACGCCTGCGGGTTATTTAAACAGGTGGCAGAATAGGGTATAATGCAGCTGCTATTTTTTCAAGGAGATGCCAAATGTATTGTTTCAAATGCGGAAAGAAGCTGCCGGCCAGGGTGGTAAACTGCCCCGAATGCGACACCCCTCAGAAGCGGCGCCAGCGCTATCGCAGAAGAATGATTCTCGGCCTCTTCATCTTCCTCGCCGGTGCAGTTGCCGGCAGCCTTTTCGATTCGCTCTTTTTCAAAGGGCAGGCATGGGAGCATTCCTTCCTTGGCGCCTTTACCGATGGGTCTGGTTCGCCTGGCCAGCATGTCGCTTCAGATACTCAGATCGATTCTTCAGGCGAAAATGTCGGCAAAAATCAGACTGGTGCAGCAACCGAATCGGTCGCTGCCGGAGATTCGTTTTCTATGAATTTCACAGGCTCGTCTACACCGGAAATTTCTGATGCGACAGCTGCAAGTCTGGTTGCAGGTGCGTCTGACAGCGCTTCGGTGCCGGCTTCTGTTTCGCAGGCCGTTTCCGGCAATTCAGAAAGCTCTGTCGCCTCTGAGCCGGTCTCTGATGTTGCCACCGCTTCTGCCGACCTGGTATCGGGAAATCACACATCAGCGGAAAAGAAGACCTTTCCACCAGGTCAGCTGGTGTTCAAAAAGGTCGACGTTCTTGAGAAAAGCCCCGGCTCTGATTACCATGGTTTTATGGCCCGCGACGGCTCAGAGCTGATTTTTGCCTCCAATCGCCTCAAGTCAGGCGGCGCTTCGGTTTATCAGTGTTTTCGCCGCCATCCTGCCGGCTCCGGAAAAGCAGAGCAGGTCTTTGCCTGGCCCGGCAATGTCTGGACACCGGAAACGACTCCTGATAACCAGATGGTCGTTTTTTCGAGCGACAGCAGCAAGCCTGAGCATATTTTCATTTACGACCGCAAATCTGGCAACAGCATGCCCCTGACCAGCGGTAACAGCAAAAACATGATGCCTGCAGTTTCGCCTGATGGCCGGATGATTGCTTTTGTTTCAAACCGCAAGGGCAATAATGATGTCTGGCTGGCTGGCATCGATGGCAGCAATCTGATGCAGATTACCAGCGGTGAACACGATGACCGCGAGCCGCGCTGGTCGCCAGATGGTTCAACACTGGTTTTTACCAGAATCGTAGAACCGCTGAAAAATTCACAGATAATGAAGGTTACTCTCGAGCCTCTTGGCGAGCCGCAGACGCTTGTTTCGTCGGCAAAGCGCAACTGGCTTGCCGACCTTTCGCCCGATGGTCGATACCTGACGTTCACCCGCTCAGAAAGCATGGACGGCAGCAAAAATGTCATTTATCTGCATGAGCTTGCGACCGGCAAAGAGACTGCCCTCAAGCTTCTCGCCGGAGCCGAATGTTTTCGGCCGGTCTGGAACGCCGACTGCAGCGGTTTTGTTTTTCATGCCACGACCAGCCAGGGAAGAAGCCTTTATCAGGCGGTATTCACCAGGGAGAACCAGTAATTGCCTGAGTCAGCTGAACTGTTTCTTTCGTTGATACTGCTTTGCCCGTTGCTTATTTTTTATTTGCTCTTCAAAAAGCACTGGGTAGATAATGATTTGCGCAAAGCTTTTCTCGGTGGTCTTTTTACCGGCGTTGGTGCAATTGTTCTTACCAGAATAGTCTATCTGCCGATCGAATACTTTCTCGGGACGGATCTGCGCTCTTTTATTTCCGGTTCAGGGGCCTGGTTTGTGACTTTGATGGCCTGCGTCGGAATCATTGGCCTGGTCGAGGAAGCTCTTAAGGCTGCCGGCGGCATGCTTGCCAGTTATTATTCAGAGTTTATGCGTCGCCCCACGGTAATTTTCATGGGTTTTGCCGGGTGTGCCATGAGTTTTTCGCTGCTTGAGAATATTCAATATTTTCTGCTGTTCGGTGTTTCTGTCGTTTTGCCGCGCATTGTCATCAGTTCTTCTGCTCACCTGTTTTTTTCGAGTCTCTGCGCTGTGGTTGTCGCAGATGCGATCATCAGGCGTAATCGGGCTACGGTCGTTTCGGTGCGCATTCTTGCGGGCATTGCCGTAGCAGCAGTTGTGCATGGTTTTTTTGATTTTGTCGTGTTTCATTTCGATATTCAGGCGGTCAGCGGCCTCGTCATAAGTCTTCTTGCGGTTTTCCTTCTGGGTATCTATGAAACCTGGCTGGGAGTATTGAAACTCGATATTCCTGATGATGCCAGGCTGATGAGCTGTGCCGGTTGTGGCGCTTTTTCTCTCGATCGCGTAAGATTCTGCGGGTTTTGCGGCTCAAGAGTTGTCAGAATGCCGCACCGCCCCGAATTAAAAGTTACTGATGCTGAGGAATCCTGAAAATGGCTGAACTTACCCAGACGGTGTTTGAAAAAGAGCGCGCAATCGGTCTTGCTGTCCAGATGCCTGGTCAGACAGATGAAGAAATCAGACTGTCTCTTGAAGAGCTTGGTGAACTTCTGAAAACGGCAGATGTCGAAATGGTCGGCACGCTGATACAGAAGCGCGACCGTGTTTCCCGCGCTCTTTACATGGGCAGTGGCAAGACCGATGAAATTGCCGATGCTGCAAAGGCGGCCGGTGCCAACCTGATTGTGGCTGATGATGAGCTCACCGCCCTGCAGATAAAGACAATCGAAGAGGCAACCGGCGTTCCGGTCTGTGACCGAACCTCTGTCATTCTCGAAATCTTTGCCAGGCATGCTTCGACCAGAGAAGGCAAGCTGCAGGTTGAGCTGGCAAGCATGCAATACCAGCTGCTGCATCTGGTCGGTGGCTACGAAAATCTTTCGCGCCAGCGTGGCGGAATCGGGGTCAAAGGCCCAGGCGAAACCAAACTTGAAACCGATCGTCGTGTAATCAAAAATAAACTGAAAAAGCTGCGCGAAGACCTCGAAAAATCGGTTCAAGACCGCGAATTACAGAGCCGGAAACGTCAGGATCGCCTGGCGACGGTATTCTCGCTGGTTGGCTATACCAACGCCGGCAAGTCAACCCTTCTCAATCGGTTGACCGGCAGTGAAGTCAAAATCTGCGATGGTCTGTTCACCACTCTTGATCCGACCGCCCGCCGACTGAACTTTGCCAGTGGCCGCTGGGGGATCATTTCTGATACGGTCGGTTTCATCAGCAAGCTGCCTCACTCTTTGATCAAGGCTTTCAGGGCCACTCTTGAGAGTGTTGTGCTCTCAGAAGTGCTTCTGATTGTCTGCGATATTTCTGACCCGCATTTTCGTGAAAGACTGAGCGCAGTAGATGAAGTTCTCAAAGAAATCGGAGCTGCGGGGCATCGTGAGCGTCTCTATGTTTTCAATAAAATCGACAAAACACAGGAACTCGACCGGGCATCGATTTTGGCTGCTTATCCCGGAGCCGTGTTTATTTCGGCCCGCACTGGCGAGGGGGTCGATGATTTGATGGCCCGTCTTGACGAAGTAATTGCCAGGCAGTATGTGACTCTTAACCTTCTCCTTTCCTCAAAATCCGAGCTGGTAAAAGAGGTTATGCAGAGCGCTATTGTAAAAAGCCAGGAGTGGGGTCAGGGAACTGTTAAAATCTGCGCCGAAATCCCGGCGAAACTTTGTTCGCGACTCGAAAATTTCGTTATAGACTCTTAAAACAGGAGAGGCCCGAAAAATGAAAATAAACTCAAAAATATTTTATACATCTTTGCTTTTGGCAATTTTTCTTCTTTTCACCGCATTTTCAGATGCTAAATCTCTCAGACCACCGCCCGAAGAAGATAAAACACCGGTGGTTGCCGTGCCCATGCCTGCTGGCAGTGGCCATAAGGGCGAAGAATGGCAGTTCTTCAGAATGAATGCCCAGTATCGCGGTACGGTCAAAAAGAGCTTTTCAAACCTTGGCTGCGCCATTGCCTGGTTTAAAGACCTTACTCCTGACCAGACGCAGATAATCCTGCACGTCAGCGCCGTTCACCCTGAAAAGAAGCGTCAGAAGTATGCCTTCAGACTGAATCTGGTTTTTCGCAGAGAGGGAGCCAGATACAGCCTCGTTAAGAGAGAATATGCTGAATTTTCAGGCATCACTGGTGATCGTCAGACACAGCTGGAGCAGCTCGCTGCCCTTTGGGTCTATATGCGCGCTTACTCAAATGAAATTAAACTCTTTCCGGAAATTGAGGCATGCGGGGCCAGATTACATTTGAAAGAGGCTGTTCTCGGCAGGGGGCGTTCGCGTGAGATCAACTGCAGCTGGCAGGGCCGGCGAAGTTTTAACGGCAAATTCTTTTTTGAGAGAGCTGTAGACCCGGTGTTTAAAGAGCTTCTTGCGCTTGATAAACTTCGTTTTAAAAGCGGCAGACTTTCGGTTTCTCTGGTCAAAGATACGCAGGAGGCTGTTACCAGAGATTTTGGCAGCCGCGAACCATTTGCAACTGACGTTTTCAAATGAGTTTGAGCAACCTGAAAAGAAGCACCGTTTTTCTTTCGCTGGTGATATGCCTGGTGCTGATTGCTTTATCTGCCTGGAAATGGCAGGAATTCGTCGTTGATGATGCATACATTGGTTTTAAATGCATCCGTAATTTTCTTGCCGGCGACGGAATGGTTTTTGAGACTGGTTTTAAAGTTGAAGCGGTTACCAACATCGGCTGGCTTCTGTTTGTAAGCCCACTTGCGCGATTCTTTGAGGTCTCTCAGGCGGTAAGACTGGCTGGTCTTTTGTCGTTGCTGTTCTGTCTGGTTCTTCTTCTGCATCTTGCGAAAAAGCTCGATACCCGCCCACAATCCGGCGGTGGTGTTGCTTTTTTTGTTCTGCTCGTTCCGCTGGTTGTTTTCTCAGAGCCCTCTCTCGTCTATTTTTCTCTTTCAGGCATGGAAACAGCCTTTCTTGCCTCGGTGCTGCTTGCCGCTGCTCTGCTGTTCGAAAAAACCGGGCGCTTTGAGCCGCTGGCCGTTCTGGCTGCCTTTGCTTATCTGATCAGGCCCGAATGTATATTATTCTTCCCCGCGGTTATTGTATTTTCAATGTTTTCTCGCGAATTTTCATTCAGGTCAAGGTTGAGCGGCCTGTTTGTCTGGGCCCTGATAATTTTCGGAATTACCCTGGTCAGATACCGGGTTTTTGGAATGCTTTTTCCACACACTTTTTACGCCAAGCCGGCTGCCTTTTTTCAGGTGTTATTCAGTTTTTTCAAACTTCTTGCCGGAAAAGCCATCAACGCCGGATTCCCATTTTCCGGTTTTCCTTCACTGTTTCTCATGATCCTTGGCGCTGTTTCATTGCTTCGCCAGAAACCTCAACTGGCGGTTGTAATTGCAGCCGGGGCAGCGGTCGGAACATTTTTTGCCATGTATTCTCCTGACGACTGGACACGCATGCCAAGATACTTCGCTCCTTACGTTCCACTTGCCGCCATTTTGCTGTTCGCCGGGCTGCAGGCCATCATTAATGAAGCGCCGGAAAAGTGGAAAAAATCTGCGAGTCTGTTTTTGCTGGTCTTCTTTTTGATAATCCTCGCAGATTTGCATCTCGAACAGATCAGAACTCTTGCTGACAACTCGGCAAATGAATACCCGGGCTATGTTCTTACAACGAAAAATCTGCAGAATGCGGCGGGTGAAATTGCAGAGATGACCGGGGCTGAAGATACACTTGCCATCAGACGAATCGGCCTGGTCGGCTTCACTGCCAGTTGCAGAATTTTCGATTTTGCGTTTGGCCTGCCCGACCCCGAAGTGGTTCAGGCCAGAATCAGGGCCGGCGGGAGATACTTCGACAATCCACTTGACCCCGGCCTGGCAGAACTCTGGCAAAAACGCCGGCCAAGGTTCTTTCTTGAGGACCGCAGCAAAATCATGCTGAATTGCAGCCGACCGGGTGATGATATTGAATTTTCCAGGTCCGGCATCAGTCGATTGAACCTTCATGGCATTGTTTACCGGGAAGTGAAGAGCTGGAAAATCGGCAACAATGAAGATTGGGTTCTGCTCGAGGCGTCGAACTGACGGCTGATAAGGTTACAGCCAGCAGCTTTTAAAGGCTGGTTTGTTGCGACAGAGAATTTTAATTTGTTGCAACAGGTTTATCTGACGAAGTTTTGGTGACTCGTTCAAAGTAAACCGTTTCTTCTGTCTCTTTGAGAATCCTGTATTCATCAGGTCGGCTTCTTAAATAGTTTGCAAGACTCCAGCCTGTTCGCAGGAGAAACGCGTCGAAGTCATATTTTTCGATCAATTTTTGCGGGTCCAGCGATTTTTCCTTTTGGCTGCCATCGGTCTGAGTTAATTTAAGCAGACTCAACATGTCGCGGAGGTTATGAGGAGAAAACAGATCGGCTCTGGCGTCGGCAAAGGTTTTTATATCTCTGTAGATTAAAGTTTCGCCATAGTTGAAATCGTTGAAAAGTCTCTTCGGCGCCCGGGTTTTTATAAAATCTATGAACTCGCTGTCGAGGGCAACCGAAACAAGTTCGCCTCTCTGAAAGGTTTTCAGCGTTTTCGTAATATTGAGCAGATTGATTGTCAGCAGCAGTATGCAGGTAAAAACAATTCCCGGAAAAAGGGGTAATGGTTTGCGGTTTTGAGAAAATTGTTCCGGTTGCTTTTCGGGTGGGTAATCGAATACGAAAAAGCTCGCAGCAAGCATCAACAGAATAGAAAATCTGCGGCTGCGGAAAAACATATATGAAAAAAGAACGAACAACAGAAGGTCGATCAGTTTTATTGGCTTCTCTGAGAGCATAAGAGCAATAGCTGCAAGAAACATGGGAAAGAAAAAGAAGAGAACCTGGATGATGATTTTTGCGTCTGGCGGATTCCACTCATTGATCATCATCTGAAGGAAATGGTCATTAATATTGACATAAGGGTGTAAAACCATCTCCAGACCATAGGGGTTAACAGTCAGACCGGCAATCGTAAGCAGGCCAGTAATCAGGTAGATTCTGGTCTGCCGGGGAGTATGCTTTTCGGCCTTGAGTCTGCCCCATGAAAAATCAGCCAGGCCGGAAAAGAAGAAGGTAAAGCACAGAATGTATGAAAGGCTTGAAGAACCGGCGTGCAGATTGGCCCAGAGTATTGCAAAAAAAGGCGTTAGTAAAACAATTTTTGAATTTTCATTGTTTTTCAGATCGTAGAGGCAATGAAGTGTTGCGAAGATGAGAAAATAACTGAATGTCTGTGGACGTCCGCAGAAAAAACCGGCAAAAAGAGGGATCGATGCAGACAGGAATATGGTGCCGAAGACCAGATTACGGTTGATACTTATGCGGTTTCTTGCGATTATCAGAAGAATCATCAGCCAGGCCGCCGACAGAGAAAAAATAAATATGCCGGGACTGCCTCCAGCGCGATGAACCAGGTGAATAAGGATTTGTGCAAGCCATTCATGCGATGCCCATACCAGATTTTTTTCCTGCGCATACCAGGAAAATGGATCTATGCCAGGGAGGGAGCGGTTGTTAACCATCCACTCGCCGGCTTTGGTGTGCCACGAGAAATCATTCCCAGAAATTCCGCTGCTGAAAATATAGAAAACAGCGGTCAGGATCGAAAATGCTGTCAGCAAAAGATAAATATTTGCGACGCGGTTTTCATTCTGTTTGGTGTTCAAGGTGTTCTCCGTAAAAAAATCTCCGTTTCAGAGTTTTTGCCGGTCAGCTTATTTGTATACAGCTTCAGGACTCCAGAATTCTCAAGCAGATACCAGTTCTCAGGAACCAGATTGTTTTTATGAAGCTTTCTTGCATCGGTCAGAACCAGACTGGCATTGTATTTTTCTGCCATCTGAAAGGGAGTGCTGTTTGTCAGATTCCCTGCGTAGACTCCTGCGCATCCTGTCAGCAGGTAGACCAGAATCGGAGACGGTGAAATAATGACTTCACTTTCGTGTGGCTTAATCTGAGAAAAGAGCTTTTTGTAAGGTTGATTGAAAGAGTCGTAAACCGCTTTCATCTGAAAAACCGACCCGAATGAGGCGAGCATATTATATAAAACAAGTGCCAGAGCGATCGACAGAGCGACTTTTCGCGAAATGCCGAATTTATTGACGATTTTGTAAAGCCCCGTTCCGGTAAGAATGAAAAAGTGCGGATAGAAGAAGGCACTTATGTGCTGCGCTGTGCCATGTTTTGCCTGTAACGGAAAGATAAACGAACACATCAGGATTACCAGGAGCATAAAACCTGCGGTGGCGCCTCCGGTTCGGCGTAAAACCAGCATTCCGGCTATGAAAAAAGGCAGCAGAATAAAGTTTGAAGGTAGAATCAGAAGCGATATGAATGCCGCGGCAAAACCTTCTTTGGCAGTCTCTGCGTCAAATTCTAAAACGCTGTTTTTCAGAACTGGTTTGTCATTGAAGAAATCACCATAAGAGCTGAGATATAGCGAACTGCTGTTGGATGGCCAGAAAGTGCCATGCACCTGATAGTTTCTCAAGGCCCATGGCAAAACTATTATCGCGGCAATCGCCAGGTAGAAAAGCAGGTATTTTGTGCTGCGAAGCCTTAAGTAACTGGCAATGCCGCCAGATAGAGCGAAAACTGCGCCTTCGATTCTTAACAGGCAATAAAAACCGGCAGCACAGGCCGTCGACTTTACTCTGACCGTGTCGCTGCACAAACCTTCAATGAAGAAGAAACCTATCACTGCAAGAAATGCATTATTGTCGGTGGTGAACAGATCAAAAAGATTCAGGCCATGAAAGACAAACATAAGAAAAGTTGTTATCGAAAAGACAGGGGAGCCGGTATTTTTTTTTACTTCACAAAAAACCATCGCTGAGAGCCAGCTCCAGATAAGGATGTTTATCCAGATTTCATTCGCTGCCCCACTCACAAAGCGAAAAAGATAGTATATGACAATTCCGAGCGGTAACCAGTAATCGGTTGGTTTGTTAAGCTGTTGGTCTTTTTTCAGGTGATTCCAGACGAATGGTTCGACAAAACCATTGCCTTCATGCAGCTGTGTGGCCATTATATGGTAATAGGCCGCATCAGCCGATGCCTGCGGGTCAATAATCTGCGAAAGCGGCGCCAGAAGAAAAATCCCGGCTAAAACAAGCAGAATAAATACCTGTCCTGAAACAGGGCGTGAATAATATTGCCGGTTACGACTGTATTTATGCAAGTTTATTGTCTGCTGCGCAATACGATATGCAGCCTGGTCCTTTGTCACACAAGAATTGATGGTTCTCCGTCATTCCCGCGCAGGCGGGAATCCCATCGATAAGTTCTTAGATCCCTGCCTGCGCAGGGATGACGTAATGAGCGCCAATTATGTAACTCAAATGTGACAGACCACTAGAATTTCAGGTTGTCTTCTCTTGTCCAGCCGGTTTTACGGCCTTCATTAAAAACAATTTCAAACCAGCGCCATTTGCCGATCTGCCTGGTTGCCTTGACCTTAACCGTCATGCCCTTCGGCAGTCTGCCAACCTTTTCGCTGGTTGTGCTTGGTTCGCTGCGGATATTGGCAAAGGTCTGGGCTTCGATGATTGCCTGTTCCGGCAGAGGTTGCCCCTGAACATAGGTGTTTACGGTTTCTGAGGCGGGGGCCGGTCTGGCGATTGCAACTGAAACCAGATTTTCTTTGATTGCCTGTTGTGCTGCCGCTTTGGCGACTTCGTTGGTGTCTATCTTGCCCGAATCATCTGATTTCTGCAGCAGGTTTACCATTACTGTAGCGGGGCCCTGCAGGAGCAGATCGTCTCTTACCCAGCCGGTTTTACGGTTAAAATCCCATTTTATTGAGGTCCAGCCATCACGCTTTTCGGTTACCACACCGCGGGTGCCCTTGCTTACCTTGAAAAGCAGTTTTTCGCTGGTTGAGGGGCCGGTACGAACATTGGTGCCGTTTCCTGATGCGTATGCATACCATTTCGGGCCCGCCGGGTCAAAAACCGGGCCGGCGGCTGCAGAAACGTTCTTTGCTTCCGGGGCCGGTACAACCGCAGAAACATTCTTTGCTGTTACGGTTTGGGCGGCATCGCCGGTCACTTC
>JAKQKW010000012.1 GCA_029560455.1 Candidatus Rifleibacteriota bacterium | reverse complement strand
GATTTACATTGAAGCGGGCGATCTGGATATTTCCGACATTAAATACTACAGCGGCAAAGGCATTATCTATCTTGGCAGCGGCGACTGCCTGATTGGTAATCTTGCGCGCTATCGTGATCAGCTCAAAACCAACGATTCTCTGCGCATTTATCTGCGCCAGGGGCAATATCGCATAAAAGACACCGCCGATGAAGTAACAATTGAGGCTTCACTGGCTGCTTTCTTCAATCCCCATGGCTCGACCGACCCGAACCGCATCGGAACTCTGCTTGCCAACCGCAAAAAGAAGATTCTGATCAAAGGCAATCTGCTGCTTGATTATCTCTACGTTCAGGACACAAGCAATTCAGGGCTTGCAAAAGACGGAGCTCTGATCGTCGAGCATGACCCGCTGCTGTATGAACCTGCCCTCGAAGTTGCCGGCAAAAAAATGGATCCGTATCATATCAGTATCGGGCCGGTAAAAACCTCATTCTCGATAAATGCCGGAGGTAAGACATTCTAATGGATCAGGCACGCTGGATGATTGTTTTATCGGTGGTGTTCTGTATGAGTCTTACTCTGGGTCTTCTGAAGTTCTTTTCAGGAACAGCGCCGGTCGAAATTGTTCAGGAAGAGCAGACAATCGGATCAAATGCCGAGCTGCCTGCAGCTCTGGTAATTGAAAAAGGAACGGCAGAGCCGCAGCAGCTCAGAGAAATCCGGTTTCCCGAGCCGCCGGCGCATATTTTTGCGGTTGCGGGTCAGGCAGAGAATAATCGAGAATCTGAAGCCTTTGCCAATGAAGGGAAGATTCTGCCATGAACTCATATACTGGTTTTTCCCGTTTTCATCGCATGGGTATGGGGTTTGTCGAAGTCCTTATTGCTGTTCTGGTCGTTTCTGCCTGTGCTGTGCCGGTTATTTATATGGTCACTTCTTCACGCACTGACACTTCAAAGGCGATTCATTACCTGCGGGCGGTAGAACTGGCGAATGAGGTTATCGAATGGGCATCACTGGCTGAATTTTCTCAGATAGACGACAGTATTTTTTCGGCTTTCTGCGGGTCAATGGTTGAAGAGTCGGGTGGCGGTCTGACACCGGTTAAGGTAGCCGTAAGCCCTACGACACACCCGGTGTGGAGCAAAGATGCTCTGATGGCCGGTGCCTTGCAATATTCTGAGCAGTACAATAATGCCTGGTTCTTCAGAGAAGTAGAAATCAGTGAGGTTAATGACAGCTATCTCCAGCCTGGGCTGCTTAAAAAGGTTACGGTAAGAGTTAAATGGAGTGAGGCACACCGGCCCGCAAATATAAACCTTTCTGATGATCGAAATCGTCAGGTCGAGCTTTCGGTGCTGCTTTTGAACGACAAAAACCTCACATACTGACAGGTAACAGATGCATAAGAACTCAGAGAACAATATAAAAAGGCTTGTAACAAAGGGCTTTACGCTGGTCGAAATTTCGATCAGTGTCGGCATCGCTCTTGTCGTTCTGCTGATGATTTACCGCTTTTTATCAAACACCCGGCATCATTATATGTATGGCACGGTTAACCTGCAGAACCTCCAGGAAGCGCGTCTGGCGGTAAACTACCTGCGCCGCGACTTTTCATGTGCCTGCCCGCGCATTGGTGATCCGGCTTCAACCGGCTATGTAAATCTGCAGAAAACCCGCAATCAGGTTTTTGTCTCGGCATCTTTTCCGGCTCTTGATGCCAGTCAGGGTGAGTTGATACAGATAGATGACCACGGGCTGCATTTTCATAAATTTGTTTTTGGTTCACCAGATGTTGAGCCGAGAGTCGAGCTGGTTCGCTACGACTTCGATCAGGCCGCGAAAACCCTGATGCGCTTTTCCGAAGACGGCAAAATTCAGAAATTTACCGGTTTTGAAGAGGTAGAATTCAAGCTTTACACGCACCAGCTCAACCCCGATGTGCCGCTGTTATGGGTGCGAATGAAGGTTCACGAAGGTGAGAACATTTATGGCAAAGATTCAATCGGAAAGGCGCTTGAGCTGACAACCTCGATTTCAAGCCCGTTTCTGACCAGTTCGGTAAATAATAAATACTGGCGCTATGAAACTGGTCACAAAAAATTGTAAAATGAACTGCAACAAAATTTGCAGTCAGGTCGTAAGCTTTACAGAAGCAAGTTAATCAGGAGGAATTTATGAAAAGACTGAATTCAATCATTGTAGCCCTGTTGTGTTTTATGATGGTTTTTAACCCGGTAATTTTTGAAGCCGCTCTTTGGGCAGAAGACAATGCCGCTGCAGCAACCAAAGAAACCGCCAAGCCAGAAGAAATGAAAGAATCGGAAAATAGCGCTGATGCGGCCTCCAAAGAAACCGATACTGCTTACCAGGAGCTTCTAAATACAAAAGAAGGCAAAACTGACTGGCTCATGGATAGCGATACCAAGGATAAAATTAACGATGCCAATACCAATCTTCGCGACGCCAAAGGCCAGGTTGGTGATGTGAAGGGCAGCCTCAAAGATACCAAAGGCGAACTCAAAGCCATCGGTGAGACTGTCAAGGGCGATGACAACACTTTCGACAAGATGACCAAGGTTGCCGCCGGCATTCAGAAAGCTCTTATCAAAACCGGTCAGCTGCTGCAGAAAATCGGCCAGCTTCTGAAAACCGTCGGCCAGGCTCTGCAGGCTATCGGTAAAATTCTGTCAGCCATCCCCTGGACCTCAGCCATCGGCGCTGCTCTCGAAAAGGTCGGCGCCGTTCTGGTAAAAGTAGGTACTGCACTTGACTATGTCGGTAAGGCCATTGAAAAAGTTGGTCAGACTGCCGCTAACTCTGACCTCAAGTTCGGCGATCTGCTCGGCACCATTTCTCAGGCCGCCAAAGACGGCTGGAAACAGGGCGAAGCTGATGCCAATGCCTACAGTCAGAAACTTGATGAAAACCTCAAACAGTCTGACACTTCTGAAAACATGGGCAGCGCCACTGAATCGAACGATTCTTCTGCCGGTAATGAAGCTCCCGAAGTTGAAGACGCTTCGCAGGAAGGCGTAGTCGACAACTGATTTTAACCGTTGTTTCTTGAAAGTATAAAAAGAGACCGGCCTGGTGCCGGTCTCTTTTTGTATGGTTAAAAAAAAGGCGATTGCTTCCGATTAGACGGGTGCGGAGGAAATCGTTATGATGAAAAAACTTCTGGCACCGGCTGCGGCCCTGCTTCTTGTTGTTGCTTTTCTACCATATTCCTACAGTGGCGATCCCGGAATCACCGGCTCGATCGTCAGAGACCGTGAGCGCTATTACCACCGTCTCAAGGATATGCGGGCCAAAGACCCTCAGAACGCCGAACTCAGTTATCGCATCGCGAATCTTTACTACAGCCTGAAGATGGAAGACGAGGCGATCAAGGAATACCGCCGGACTCTGAAGGTCAACCCTGAACACGAATATGCCAAATGGTTTCTCAGCAAAGTTCTTGTCAGCAAAGGCTATCTCGAAGAAGCCTTCTGGCTGGTTCGCGAGCTGATCGACAAACACCGCGAGAGCGCCGAACTATATTCTTCGGCCGGTGAAATTCTGGTGAAAATGGATCAGGCCGATGCTGCCCGCGAATATTTCAATCGCTACGATGAGCTGAAATACGGCGAAAAAGACGGCTCAAAACCGATCAAGACCAGTTCGCAGCCAACCACCGGCGACTGGAAAAAAATGTTCTACTGATCTGAAGGCCGGTTCAAAAGCTCGATGCGCAGATTGCTCTCAGCGGTATATTCGATCTTGAGAGCCTGACTCGAGAACTTTTCGAGAAAATTGTTCAATTCAAGCTCAGAACCAAAGTCTCTATACACCGAGGCCAGCATTTGACTGGCCTCGGCGCTTCTTTTACGCAGCCGGCTCTGCTCAAGAGTAAGCTCTATCTGACGTTTGCGCTCATTCAGTTCTGAAATCAGGCTGGTGAGCTTTTCAGAAACTTTCTGCTCGCCACTCAGCGAAATTGTCAGCATACTTTTTCGGTCGTCGGAAACATTGCCAGAGTCAGTCTGCTGCTGTAACTGGCGTTCAAGACCGGCCCGCGTCGCCATCGAGTCGGCCAGGCGGACTTTTGCGTCTTCGATCGCCGAGTCGATCTGCCGGTGCAGATGCTTGAGGCGGTCTTCGTCTGACCGTCGCCATGGCCAGAAGCGCAAGAAAAAG
>JAKQKW010000266.1 GCA_029560455.1 Candidatus Rifleibacteriota bacterium | reverse complement strand
GATTTCCGGCGCAAAATAAAAAATGACCGACTTTTCTTTCGACCTGGTTCAAAAAAATCCAATTTTCAGATTTTTCGGGACGTTTAACAGGCCGAAAACTTCCAAACCCGCCCTCCGAAAAATAGCAACGCTATTTTTCGGTCGGTGAATCACCTGATGCCATGGTCTCTCTGATGGAAAAGAATGTTGCAGCTTTCGCTTCTCTTCAGCTCGGAATCGATAATGCCGAGAAAGAAAAGCTGATTTCATTTATCAATGACGGCATTGATAAAATAAAAAAGAACAATTCCTATGACGCCGCCGAGTGGATCGCCGCACCAGGTAATCCGGCAGATGCCCTGAGAACCTGGCTTGACAGAAAGGTTGCCGAACATCGAGTCGCCACTGTCGAAAATGCCGAGAAAATAGATCGCGAAACGCAGACGATCAGGTCTTATGTTGTTGCTATTTTTCTTCTGATCGCTCTGGCACTGGTAGTTTTTTCGCTGGTTAACATTGTGCAGATCACCAGGCCGATTATGGCCGGTGTCAGTCTTCTGGCAAACGTTGCCGAACAGGGCGACATTTCGGTAGATGCCCCCGAAGTATATCTGAAGAGAAGTGATGAAATCGGTCAGCTGGTAAGGGCTGTACAGATGCTTATCAATTCACAACGACAACAGGCGCAGATTATTGCCAGTATTTCAGAAGGCAACTGGGTTCAGACTGTAGAAGTGCGCTCAGAAAGAGATAATTTTTCGCTGGCTTTACAGAAAATGGTTCACCAGATGAACGAAAAGCTCGGCGAAGTGAACGAAATTGCCGGAAAAGTCGACGCGGGGGCCAGAGATGTCGGTGGGGCCAGCGAAGAGTTGTCGCAGGCCGCTACCGAGTCGGCAGCCTCTCTTGAAGAAATCTCTTCGACCATGGCCGAAGTCGATTCGCGCTCAAGACAAAATGCGAAAGATGCTCAGACCGCAAGCCAGCTGGCTCTTGCCGCTCGCAATGATGCAGAAAAGGGCAGTGTCCAGATGGCTTCAATGGTCAGTGCCATGGAAGAAATAAGAACTTCGAGCCAGCAGATTGCCAGAATTATCAAGGTAATTGATGATATCGCATTTCAAACCAATCTGCTTGCTCTCAATGCTGCCGTAGAAGCCGCCAGGGCCGGCAGACACGGCAAGGGCTTCGCTGTTGTAGCCGAAGAGGTTCGCAACCTCGCTGGCCGAAGCGCCAAGGCCGCAAAAGAGACTTCTGAACTGATAGAATCTTCAAATGCCAAGGTCGGCAATGGCACGGCGGTTGCCAATCAGACATCTGCAGCCCTGAAAGAAATATTCAGCGGCATTTCAAAGGCGGCCGAGATTGTCGAGAATATTGCGGTTCTAAGTAATGAACAGGCCACCTGTATTGCAGAAATCAGCTCCGGACTGGGCCAGATTGACCGTGTAACCCAGCAGAATACCGCGAATGCCGAAGAGATAGCCGCATCAGCGCTTGAACTTTCAAATCATTCGGGCAGACTTCACGAAACTCTGTCACGCTTCAGACTTATCGAAAGATAAAAACTGGGTTTTAAAATTTAGACCCGTAAAAACTGGTTACCGCCGGTGAATCTTGATTCACCGGCGGTAACGTTTTAAAGCTTCTTTCTGTTTTTTTCAGGTCAGCTTGAAGCGCTTGAGCAGATCGCTCAGTTGTTTTGCCATTTTATTAAGCTCTTCGGCAGCTGCTGCGGTTTCTTCGGCTGTGGCACAGTTTTCCTGGGTCGCCGACTCGATAGCCGAAACACCGCCGGAAATCTGGTCGACACCACTTGCCTGCTCCTTGCTGGCCAGGGCAATCTCTTCGATGAGGGTAGTAGTTTTGAGAACGGCACCGACAATCGTTTGCAGACCGGTATTGGTTTTTCCGGCAATTTCAGCGCCATTCTTGACTTTCTGAACCGTGCTTTCAATAAGCTCGCCGGTTTCACGCGCAGCTTTGGCACTTCGCCCGGCCAGATTTCTGACTTCATCTGCTACTACTGCAAATCCTTTTCCGTGTCGGCCGGCGCGTGCCGCCTCAACCGCAGCATTCAGTGCCAGAAGATTCGTTTGAAACGCGATGTCGTCGATAACCTTGATTACTTTGGCAATCTGGGTCGAAGCATTGCTTATTTCGCCCATCGATAGAACCATGTTGCCCATCTCTTCATTGCCGGCAGTTGCCGCATCGCGCGCTTCATTGGCGAGAACTCTGACAATTTCAGATTTTTCGGCATTTGACCTGGCTCTTGAGGCAATGTCTGCCAGAGAACTGCTGATCTGCTGCACAGAAGCCGCCTCACCGGTGGTCTGATTGCTGAGAGCATCGCTGGCACTTGAAACTCCTTCAGAGCCTTCTGTCAGAGAGGCTGATACAATGTGTATCTCAGAAAGAAGGTTGCGAAGTGATTCGAGCATCTTTTTCTGGGCATGCCCCATGGTGTCGCTTTCTGAAACCGGGTGAACTTCAATGGTAAGGTCACCTTCGCCAAGTTTTTCAGCTACCAGTGCCGCCTGGCGGTTGGCCTCGAGCAGCTCATTGATCGAGTCGACCACGGCATTGATTTCGGTGGCGCCACGCGTTGTCAGTCGAAGGCTGGCGTTTCTGGTAGACGCCACTTCAAGCATTCTGGCCGAAATGTCCTGCATCGGTTTTACAACCTTGATGCGAAGAAGCACAGAGAGGAGTACAAGAATTATCAGGTCGAGTAACAGAATCATACCGACAGTCTGAACAAGTTCTTTTTTCAGTGCTGCCTCAACAAATCTTGGGTCGGTGAATACCTGCAGTTCTCCAAGTTCTTCTTTTGCCTTTCTGGTTTCAAAGAACAGTTTTTCGGCTGAACAGGGCTGAGTGCCGTCGTGAGCTGCAACTTCCTTCAGCTTCCAATCATCGTCCCGCCCAAAGCCCTTCGCCTTCTGGCCATTGACTACAAGTATCTGGCGAAAATTCCTGTTTTCCATCTCTGCCTGAAGGGATCTTGCGACCTGAGCATCTTCAAAGGCATAGATTGCGGCCGGAAGAACAACCGCAAGGCGTTTTGCGGCATTTTCGCATTCGCCTTTCAGCTCTTCTATCGCTTTGGCACGTCGCTGCTGGTATTGCATGGCGCCACCGATAAGCAGAATTGCCGAAACAAAAAGAATTACCCAGAGTAGAAGCTGGGCCCGCAGACTTTTAAACATCTTTTTAAGTCCTTTGGCTTATTTGGCCCAGTCGCTGATGTTGTATTTATCAAGGATTTCTTTGAGTTTACCGCTGGCTCTGAGTTCCTGGATACCTTTTGAAAGCATTTCAGCATATTTTTTGGAGGTTTCTTTGGCTGGAGAAAAGGCGATGAAAAGGTCATCCTGGCTGCCGACCTGACCGGCCGAAACAACTTCGGCTTTGGCTTCGTTCTGGGCCATGACAAGCGGATTTTCAACAAAACCGTCAATGCGGCCGGCGCCAACCATTTTAATCATTTTGTCGAGCGCATCTTCGCCGGTTGCTACGAAAATTTTCTGTTCATCATCTTTGTTGGCGGCGATATAATCATCGAGTTCCTTGTTATATGAATAGTCGGCAATTATGCCAATCTTCATCGATTTCAGACCTTCAATGTCTGTGAATTTAACCGTGCTGCCGGCTTTAACAAACAGATCGGTGGCCATTACGCCCATTTTTTCACTCGGAAAAACGAAGCCTTCAGCATCTCCCGGTCCTGCGCCAACCAGACAGTCGAATTTGCCTTCTCTGGCTTCTGCAACTGCACGGTTCCAGGGCATGGTCTGATAGTCGATTTCGATGTTCTGCGGCCCGAAAACTGCTTTCAGCATTTCAATGCCATAGCCAGGCTTTTCAGAACCCGGTTCACCGTTGTAAGGCATCCAGACATCAGCTCTTACCGAAATGGTTTCGGCGGCAAAAGAGGCAGTGCAGACAATTACCAGAGCCACAACAAGAGCAACAACTTTTTTAAACATTCCTTTTCTCCGAAGATACAAAATATTATTTAAGGTCTGGCCCCAGTCTATCACTACAGAAAAAAAAATCAAGCTAAACCCACCTGCTTCAGCTTTTGCACATAGGAATCTGAGACCGCCGGAAAGAAAAAAACCGGTCGAAAACGACCGGCCGGGCCTAACTATAAATGGGGCTTCTCAGGAAAAGAGACTTAGCACTTTGCCGGCAATATCGTTTAAAGATACGATGAATTCCACGCCACCGGCATTTATGGCAGACTTGGGCATGCCGAATACGACGCAGCTTTCTTCGCTCTGGGCGATGGTTCTTGCGCCGGCGTCGCGCATGGCCTTCATTCCGCCAGCACCATCGCTGCCCATGCCGGTTAGCATCACCCCAACCGCATTCGCCCCGGCGCAGGCCGCCGCCGACCTCATAAGAACCTCGACTGACGGGCAATGCCCGCAGACTTTTTCGCCTTTTTCACACTTAACGCGATAGAATCCACCAGAGCGGATAACCGACATCTGGTATGACCCGGGCGCGACAAGCACCACGCCGGGCATAACCCGGTCGCCATCGGTAGCTTCTTTGACAAACATCTGCGAAAGATTGTTCAGTCTTTCGGCAAAAAGTTTGGTGAACCCCTCAGGCATGTGTTGAACGATGACTACCCCCGGTGAAACAGAGGGGAGCCTTGTTATAACTTCTTTTATCGCCTCTGTCCCACCCGCTGAGGCGCCGATGACAATAATCTTGTCAGTTGTTTCGGCCAGCGCTCTTGGCGCACTGAGAGTCTTGAGTGTTTCGCTGCGGGCAACCTTGAAATGGGAAACATTTGCCGAAGCCGCCAGCTTCACCTTGGTGCGCAGCTCGATCATCATTTCGTCAAGCCCGCGGGCCACATCGGCTTTCGGCTTGGTCACAAAATCGACAGCTCCCGCTTCAAGGGCTTCGAGGGTTATTTTTTTACCGCGCTCGGTCAGGGCGCTTACCATAATTACCGGCAACGGGTATTGAGCCATGAGTTTTTTGAGAAATTCAAGACCATCCATGCGGGGCATTTCGACATCGAGAGTTATTACATCTGGCTTTAGCTCAACAATCTTGTCGCGGGCCATATACGGGTCTGCTGCCTTGCCGACAACTTCGATTGTCGGGTCTTTCTGCAGACCATCGGCAAGAATATTGCGAATCATTGCCGAATCGTCGACAACCAGCACTCTGATTTTCCTGTCCATCATTGTTTGCCCTTTCTGAAAATTGCCGGCTGAATATATTCGAATGGGCAGTCGGCAGTTCTGATAGATTCTGAGTGCCCTGTCAGCAGATATCCGCCCGGGGCGGTGAATTCGTAAAGCTTGTTAACCAGCTGGTTGCGAGTCTTTGTGTCAAAATAGATCATGACATTCCGGCAGAAAATCACATGAAATTGTTTCTTGAAAGGAAACGGGTTCATCAGGTTCAATAGCCTGAAAAGGATTTCGTTGCGAACCTGAGGTATGAATTCCCAGTTGTCATTGCCGATAAATTTCAGATACTTTTTTTTCAGGGCCTCCGGAATGTTCTGAACACGGTCTGTATTGTAAACGCCACTCCTGGCGACCGCAATAACCTGGCTGGAAATATCGGTTGCAAGAAGGCCGGCGTTCCATTGCGAATAAGAGGTTTTGAAAAATTCCATCATCGTCATCATGATCGAATATGGTTCTTCGCCGGTTGACGAAGCAGCACACCATATTCGCAGATCTTTCGAACCATTTTTTGCCAGACTTTCGGTTATTTCAGGCAGTATTCGATCTGCCAAAAAATTGAAGTGCTGGGGCTCGCGAAAGAAAAACGTGTGGTTGGTCGACATCTTGTCAATGAGAGTCTGCAGCTCGTTTCCGGTCGAGTCACTTTCAATCAGACGAAGAAAATCAGAAAAGGACGAAAGACCCTTCTGCATAATGATTTTTCGCAACCGGCCCATGACCAGAGCCCGTTTCTGGTCTGACAGGTTGATTCCGAAGCGGTTGTACAGAAGGGTCCTTATCTGGTTGAATTCTTCATCGGTGAGTTGCATATTCCATTGCCCGAAGCTTTCAGTATTTTCCAAATTCGGTTTCATCAAGTGCTATTACCTCAGAAGCCTTTGGCACGGATTTCAAGTTGCTTTTTCCATTGGCTTTCTTTTCTTCAACAGTGGCTTTTTTGATTTTACCCGAAGCTTCTGCTTTATTCACGACCTTTTTTAATGTGTTTGTGTGGCTTCTTTCGTGTTTGATAACCTGATGAGAATCGCGCAGTCTGAATTTTTCCATCAACGAAGACAGTTCGCGGGCCTGACTTGAGAGTTCTTCAGCAGCTGCAGCCGTTTCTTCGGCGTTAGCCGTGTTCTGCTGGGTTACCTGGTCGATCTGGTCAAGCCCCTGACCTATTTCATGAATGCTCTGCGCCTGTTCACTGCTGGCTGTCGCAATTTCCCCTACCAGATCCGCAACCTTGACCGAACTGCCAAGAATTTCCTGAAATGCTTTTTCTGTGGCTCTGGCGATTTCTGTACCATTGTCAACTTTGCCGATTGAGCCTTCGATCATATCAGAGGTTTCTTTGGCAGCCTTAGCGCTGCGGCTTGCAAGATTGCGCACTTCTTCAGCTACAACCGCAAAACCCTTGCCGTGTCTGCCGGCACGGGCTGCCTCTACGGCAGCGTTCAAAGCCAGCAGATTGGTTTGGAAGGCAATGTCATCGATTACTTTGATGATTTTCGCAATCTGTTTGCTTGATTCCTGTATGCCGGTCATTGCGCTCATCATTTCGACCATTTTTTCATTTCCGGCCTCAGCTGAATTCCTGGTCTGGGTGGCGAGAATATTGGCCTGCGAAGCATTTTCGGCGTTTGCCTTGGTCTGGCTGCCTATTTCGGTGACAGAACTGCTAATTTCTTCAAGAGATGCGGCCGATTCAGTTGCGCCCTGAGACAGCGACTGGCTTGCATCAGAAATCTGGCCGGCTCCGGCATCAACTTCGTTAGAAGCCATCTTGACCTGGTAAAGGGCCGAATGAACCTGCTCGATCATTGCCTGATTGGCAAGCCCCAGCGCATCCTTCTCCGATTTTGGCGTAACGGTGATTCCCCAGTTGCCGCCTGCAAGTTCTTCTGCATTTGCTGCCTGCTGGCGTTGTTGCTGCAGGAGCATGTCGATACTCTGAGAAAGAAGACCGATCTCGTCGGCTCTTTTAAGATCAGCTGCAGGCACATTTATTGTCACGTCTCCAAGCTTTGCAAAACTGTCGAGAAGATTTGTGCATGAAGCAATTGGTCTTGTAAGGCCCATTGCCACAGACCAGGCGAAAAGGCAGACGATAAGAAGTATTATAACGACTGACGCCATCATAAATCTTTCATTGGTGTGAAAAGAATCGGCAACCTTCGTGATACTTTTGTGGGCAATGGCTTCAACCTCATCGTCATAGGCCCCGGTTCCCACAACCCAGCCCCATGGCTCGAAAAGCTTGACATAAGAGAGTTTTGAATAACCTGTGTCGGTAGCTGCGCCGGGTTTGGCCCAGTAATAGCCGAGCAGTCCTTCGCCATTCTGAGCCTTGATCAGCTTGTTCATGTCGACGAACAGGTTTGTGGGCTTGATTTCGTCAGCAAGAGGCGAGCTTGGGTATTATTTTGCCTTTGTAAAAGAAGTTCTCGTAACGTGTTTTATCGACAAAGTTGTTTACTTCGGTTCCTTCAAGCTGTGTGGAAACCGGGTGGGCAAGCATTACCACCTTTTCAACATTGTTCGGATCGTAAGAGTGAATCCAGAAATATTCCGCATTATTTTTGCCATACCTGAGCTTTTTTATCGCTTCCTTAGCTTCTTTCTGGACTTCTTCAATCGGACGGTTCCCAGAGTTGTCGTAAGCGTGCTTTATTGCAGCATAGGCAACCTCGGTTTTTTCTTTCAGTGAATCGGCGATGCCTGACCTGATCGAGTCGGTCAGGATTTTGTCAATCTCTTCGGCTGCCTGGTCGTTTGCATAAGCCGAAAAAATCAGGGACCCGGTACCTACAATGATGACCCCGAGGCAACCTAGAACCAGAAGCTTCCATTTCAAGGCAAGGTTGAGCCAGAATTGCATATTGCCACCTCATTAAGTGACTTTAGCCAAAGACTTTTTAAGACAGATGCAGAACCCAATATTTTATTTTTTATTGCACCCGGCACAGCAAAGGCCAATGACGGCCTTTGCTGTGCTGAAATCTGAACAGGAAGTTGTCAGTATTTTCCGAATTCGTCGTCGTCGAGAGCGATTACCTCAGCAGGATTAGGCTTCTTTTCCTGCTTTTCGACCATCGGCTTCTGTGGTGGAACTTTCTTCAACGGCGGCTTTTTCTCGACTTTTTCTGCGGGCTTGCTGAAACTATGGGCCGCCGGTTTCTTAAACGATTTTACCAGGCTGGTTGCTTCAATTTTTTCGCTGATGCGGAACTTGGCCAGCAGAGCATTGAGTTCGCGTGCCTGTCCTGAGAGCTCTTCGGCGGCCGCTGCAGTTTCTTCCGCGTTGGCGGTGGTCTGCTGGGTAACCTTGTCGATCTGTTCAAGGCCCTGGCCGATTTCGAGAATCCCCTGTGCCTGCTCGTTACTGGCCGCCGCGATTTCACCAACCAGGTCGGCCACTTTTACGGAGCTGGAAACGATTTCATGCAGGGCGCTTTCAGTTGCAACCGCAATTTCGTGACCGGTCGCCACTTTGTTGATCGAATTTTCGATCATTTCAGAAGTTTCTTTGGCGGCTTTGGCGCTTCTGCTGGCAAGATTACGCACTTCGTCGGCAACTACCGCAAAGCCCTTGCCGTGACGGCCGGCTCTTGCCGCTTCTACTGCAGCGTTAAGAGCGAGAAGATTCGTTTGAAACGCGATGTCATCGATGACTTTGATGATTTTGGCAATCTGCTTGCTTGAATCCTGGATCGCGGTCATGGCGCCCATCATTTCGGCCATTTTGCCGTTGCCTGATTCTGCTGCCTTACGGGTCTGAGTTGCCAGAACATTGGCCTGTGAAGCATTTTCGGCATTGGCCTTGGCCTGGCTGCCGATCTGTGTTACTGAACTGCTGATTTCTTCCAGCGAAGCTGCAGATTCGGTGGCGCCCTGTGACAGAGACTGGCTGGCATCGGCTATCTGGCCGGCCCCCATGTCGACTTCTTCAGCGGCCTGTTTTGCACCCGCCAGAGCCGAGGTTACCTGTGTAACCATCTGAGAAAGTGCCTGGCCAAGCTTGTCTTTTTCTGAACGAACCATAACCTCCTGGTTCCAGTTGCCTTCAGCCAGGTTCGTTGCCAGAATAACCTCTTCATTCTGCTGTTTAACCAGACCAGATATTGCCTGCGCCAGCTTGCCAACTTCGTCGCCTCTGGCAAGTTCTTCGGCCGGAACATCGATGCTGGTGTCGCCTTTGAGCGCAACCGCTTCAAGCAGGGTTACGCCGTGGTTAAGCGGTGTTGCAATGCTCATCGCCACCGACCAGGCAAACAGGCATACCAGCAGCAGAATAACAAGTGTTACCATGAACTGGTATCTTTCGGTTTCTGACAGGCTTTTGTTAATTACTGCAATTGATTCATAAAATTCATCATAATAAGAACTTGCGCCGATTACCCAGTCCCAGGGTTCGTAATAGACAAGAGCTACATATTTATCTCTGGTTTTTGTCGCACCCTGGTCGAGGCAAGGGTATGAAAAGATTACCGGTTTGCCGTCTTTGACGGTTGACAGTGCCTGGGTTACCATCTTCTGTATGAAAAGCTCACCGCTGCTGTCTTTGCGGTCTGTCAGATCGACATTGATCCCAAGGGCTTTGTGAATGATGGTCTTGTGCTTCTGATTGCCTGCGCCACCAAGAACGAAGACATAGCCGGTTTTGCCGACCTTGATGCTGTTGATGGCTTCGGTGACTTCTTTTACCATGTCGATCGGCAGACCGACATAGAGCATGCCGGTAATACTGCCGGTCGAGTCTTTGATCGGTTCATAAGCTGCAACATACCATCTGCCCACAACCTGAGCGCGCCCGACAAAGGTCTCGCCACGCATAACCGCACTTACTACCGGGTTTGGTGTGTTGTCCTGGTTGACCGCCGGAATGTAGGTACCTATAGCTCTTTTGCCATCTTCGCCAATGACGTTGGTCGCGACGCGCAGCATGTCACCACGCGTGTTCATGCGCTGGAAAATGGTGCAGGTACCGCCCAGCATTTCTTTGACCTTGTCAACGACCGGGGTTGCCTGTGAACTTGAAAAATTCTGGCCAAGCCAGACGTCGCCGACTGTAAGTTTTGGCAGGCTTATTTCCTGGCTCTGCTGGGTAAACTGGTTTACCGCGTTCCATTTAATGTTTTCGCTTGAAAAATTAACTCCACCGGAGCTGTCGAGAACATTTCTGGCCGCAGCCAGGTCGCCATGCAGCTTGATTCTCAGAAGTTTGTCCTGCGTGTTTACGAGGTTTAGAACCCCTTCTGAGATGAGCTTGGCCTGTGACTCAGCTTCCCCAAGCATCGTGGTTTCAACCAGTTTGCCAATGGCTTTGCCTGACGAGTCGGTGAGCCATAGAGCACTGATGCTCATGACTACAACGCCAAGACAACCGAGAATAAGAAGTTTCCATTTAAGAGACAAATCTGCCCAGAGTTTGAAAAAAAACATTGACTGCGCCTCCTGTCAGGAATTTTGCCGGGTCCAGGACGTCAGAGCATCGCAACGGTCAGATCATAAACTCACCTTGATCTGATTGTTATACAGAAGCTCATCTATTGCCAGCAGAATGATGACTTCGCCATCAAACCTGCCGATTCCCTTGATGTATCTGGTCACTTCACCTTTTGAAACGCTTGGGGCCGGAGAAATCTGATCTGGCAGTATGGAAATCACTTCTTTAACGGAATCGACAACCAGGCCGATCGAAGCGTCGTTTATGTTGACCACGATGACACAGGTGCGGTCGTCATAGTCGCGGGGCTGCATGTGAAAGCGCAGTCTGACATCAACTACCGGGATGACGTTGCCGCGCAGGTTGATTACGCCCTTCATATACTGGGGCATATCAGGCACTTCGGTGATCTTTTGAATACCCACTATTTCAGTGACATGCCGTATCTCTATGCCATAAACCTCTCCGCCGATGCGAAAGGACAAATACTTGCCCTCTTGCGTATCTTCATTCTCATCGTCTTCAAGGTCAAAATCATCGTTAATTTCTTTTCTCTGGCTTTCTGACATTGTGTGTTCCTCCTCAGATGATTCTTAGCTGCTCATCGCCAGCCTTTTCGATCAGGCCACCGATATCAAGTATCAGACTGACAGCACCATCGCCCAGAATGGTGCAACCAGAAATTCCTCTGGCAGAAGACAGAAAGTTTGACAGGCCTTTGATGACTGTTTGCTGCTGCCCGAGTATTTCATCTACAAAAATGGCTGCTTTGCGCCCCTGGTCTTCAACTATAACCAGAATCCCGTCATGCAGCTCGGTGTATTTCGAAGATTTTCCGTGTAATTTGTGAAGACGCACGACCGGAATCATGTCTTCACGGATTCTGACAATTTCCTCGCCCTCCGGTGTGACGGTTATTGACTTGGCAAGGGGTCTCACAGATTCCCTGATTGAAAGAAGAGGAATAGTATATTGTGAGGTGCCGACTTTAACCAGCATTCCATCAATGATTGCAAGGGTCAGCGGGATCTGCAGATAAATTGAAGTTCCCTGACCGGGCTTGCTGCGAATCGAAATGCGGCCCTTGAGTTTTTCAATGTTCTTTTTAACCACATCCATGCCTACTCCGCGGCCCGAAACTTCAGAAACGCTTTCTGTGGTAGAGAAACCCGGTTCAAAAATGAACGCATAAACTTCTTCATCGCTGAGATGAGCGGAATCACCCTTGAACAGACCCCGTTCGATGGCCTTGTTGAGAATTCTCTGGCGGTCGAGCCCGCGACCGTCGTCAGACACTATGATCCAGACTTCACCGCCCTCATAGCGGGCTTCGATGGTTATTTTACCGGTTTCGGGCTTGCCGAGTTTCAGTCTTTCCTCAGAAGATTCCAGGCCGTGGTCAACAGAATTTCTGACCATGTGCAGCAGCGGATCAGCTATCTGCTCAGTCATTGTCTTGTCTACTTCAGTTTCTTCACCGAGGAGGGTAAGCTTGACTTTCTTTTTAACCTTGCGGCTGAGGTCGTGTACGACCCTGACAAGCTTCTGAAAAGTCATAGCGAGAGGAATCATGCGCACGCTCATCGCTACGTCCTGAAGCTCACTGGTGACCCTTCGCAGGTGGTGAACTGCACGGTCGAAGTTTTCGAGAACCAGATCACGCAAATCGGGGTTACGTGTAACCATGGTTTCGGCAATTACCAGTTCTCCGACCAGGTTTACCAGTTTATCGAGCTTCTGCAGGTCAACACGAATGTCTGAACGCTTAATGCCCTTGTCCTGAGTCGGAGCCTTGGCAGCCTGTTCTGATTGCTTCTTAAGTGCCATCTCAACCGTATCATGGTCGGTGGCGCCCATGTCGACAAGAACTTCACCAATGGTTGCCCGTTGTTTCTCAAGGGCTCCGAGAAGCTGTTCCTCTGATACTGCACCCTCTTCAAGCAGAATCTGCCCGAGCTTTTTGGGGCTTTTGCCTTCTTCCGTGCTGAGGTTATTTTCCAGCTGGATAAGAAGGTCTTCAACCATTTTCAGGCCCTCAAAATCGCCAGGACCACCTGAAGCAAGGTTGCCGACACCCTGTCTGAGAGAATCGATGACAATGAGGAAGGTCATCAGGTGTTCCGGGGCAAGCTCAAGCTGGTTATCTACGACAAGTTCGAGAACTGTTTCAGCCTTATGACTGAGATTTTCAAGCATTTCGAGCCCCAGGAAACCGCAGTTTCCTTTGAAGCTGTGCATGCCTCTGAAAATCTCTCTTAATGACTGATGCGAGCCTGCAGGTGATTTTTCGAGCTCGAGCAGAAGCTTTTCTGACTTGTCGAGAATATCACCAGCCTCTTCAACGAACTGTTCGACTATTGGCCGGTTGGTTTCGCTGTGTGCATTTTCTCTCGTAAGTTCGGGTTTGAATATCTGTGCCGAACTCTGACGTTTTTCATTTCCGCTGGAATTCCCGTCATTTGTGGGCTTTTCTGCCGCGGCCGGTTTTCCGTTCGCCGAATCAATGGCAGCGCTGAGGCGCTTTTCGATAGACTCCCGCTCGTCTTCGCGGCCTTTGTCAGAATTATTTTTATCAATGAGGTCAAGGTAGCCGCGGGCCAGATCGATGGCCTCCATCAGCAGATCAACATGGTCTGACTGCAGACTGGCCTTGCCGCTTCTGAAAAGGTCGAGAAGGGTTTCTGCCTTGTGAGTCAGCGATGCAATATTGTTCAGCCCAAGACTGCCGGCACTGCCCTTCATCGTATGGAAAAGCCTGAATACGCCGTTAATGCCAGAGGGGTCTACGACTCCAGTCCGTTCTGCCTCTTCGTGGGTGGCAATCAACTGAAGTTCTACCTCTTCGATCAATTCGCGGCTTTCGGTAACAAAGACCCGAAAAAATTCAAGTTCCATGTCTTTGAACATAATTCGGAAACTTCCTTTTACTTCATTTCAAATTCACAAAAATCAACTTAGTTCAAGTTCCCAGATTATATCATCCCAGAACGATTCTGGGGCAAGAAGATATATATGTTCTTCCCCGACCAGAACATCGACACATCTGAATGGACCGCTCTGCTCAGGAATCAGACCACGGCCAGACACTGGCAGACCAATACGGAAAACCCGGTCAGGGTTTGAGCGCAGCGCCATCAGCCTGCCGCAGATAGTATTGAGAATTTCGCCGAGGTTGTCAGAGTTCTGTTCGGCGGTTGGAGTTTCGCCTGAGAGTCCAAGAATCGCCTCTGTAAATCGGTTCATCAAAGTGTCCGGAACTGTAATTATTATTTCACCCCACGGAAGTGGTGCCAGCATTTTGATGCTTGCCCACCAGCCATCCAGATTCACTTCCGGCAGCTTGTTGCTGGTGACTTCAGATAGAACTACTTCTTCGAAAACGAGTGTCTCAAAAGCCTCTGAAAGAGCTTTATAGATCAGTTCTTCGCAGGAACCTGGTTTGGGGATCATTCGAAAAATTCCTTTCCGACAGTCTGCTCGATGCCGTCAAGAAGTTTCTGGGGCGAGGCCGGTTTGTAGATGATTTTATCGACCCCGATGCTTTTGAGCTCGTTTTCAAGTGCCGGATTAGTAAGAGACGAAATTACGAATACCGGAATATGGTTCAGTTTTGGGCTGCCTTTTACTGCTTTAAGAAGCCCTGTTCCGTCAAGGTTGGGCATGTTCATGTCAGTTATCAGCAGAGAAATGTCGCGGGAACGCAGAATGCCAAGAGCTTCGATTCCATCGGCTGCATGTACAAATTCACAACTTGTACAACCGATCATTTCAAGACATTGCTGAATGATTCTTCTGGCTGTCGCCGAATCATCAACAATCAGAATTGTACGCATCTTGCTTCCTCCAGGTATTCACTGCCGCATGCTCAAATTTTCCGGTTCTCATAGCCGGGCGTGTGTATCAGAAGATCATTTGCCCCAACTGTAAGTGTCACAGTTCTGCTGATTTCTCCTCCGACCTCTTCTGAGGCCGGAAACAAACGATTTGCCCAAAGAGCTTTTTTTACCGCCAGATAATTCCGTTTACCTATGTTGAAGGTGCTGTTTGGGTCCATGACCTGGGCACCCCCGGCCAGTTTGACCACCATGTCGGCTGGCTTGCAGCCAAGTCTTTCCATTTCAGCCAGCAACAGGGGAATACCGACGTCAGCAAAGGCCCCCGGTCTCTTCGCTGCCAGTTCTTTGTTTATTGAACTTTCTGGTAGCTGAACATGAATCAGACCTGCAACCGGTTGTTTTTTGGAGAAAATTGCGACGGCGACACAAGAGCCCAGGGCAAGGGTCTTGATGACGGTTCCGGGTTCGCCGGATGCTGCAAGCTCTCCAATACCGACATAAATGGTCATCAGTTTTTCTTTCGGGTGCAGATTTCAGGCTCTTTCGCAGCAAAACAACGACGTCGTCTTTCAGGGGTGAACATGGGCGTGTTCGTTTGCCTTTTCCTGGCAGTGCCACGTGGTGCAACGCCGTGCAGGGCTGCACTGTCGAAATCATTACCCAGCTTCCTTTAAAGATCTTGTTCAGTTTTTTCTATGCAATAATCATGCCTGAGGACTCAAGTATTTTTTCTCTCTTAACTTGAGTCTATCCAGTGGGGCGGTTTTTGTCAATTATCTCAATAAACAGGCAGAGTAAAAGCACGAAAAAATGTGCAAAAAAAACACATCAGGGTACCCTGACGTGTTTTTTTGGAGATACGGTTTCAGTAGAGGGTGTAAATCTCGGTCCAGAACATGTGGTAATCATAGTCATTGTTCAGACCACGACCGGCAGAGAACTTGGGAAGAGCGGCAGTTTTGCGCTGAGCATCGCCAAGCAGATCGAAGCTGGTGTAGCCAACTCTGATTCTGGTGTTTTCGGTGAGCTGATAGCGGTATTCGAAGGTCACGACAGTGGCTTCGGGGTCGGCAATGCCGAGGCTGTTGTAAGAATCGTAGGCGGTGTTCGATTTGTCAGCCGGAATTGCAGCAGCGTCATTAACACGGCCCTGACCATTCAGGTGGCGGGTCATATCGTTGCTGACCTTGTCTTTCATTTCGCCAAGGAAATCGCCGGCCAGTCTGAAATAATGCTTGGTATTGTTCGGGCGGTATTCGGTCTGCAGTTTGAGGTCATACATATTGACCAGACCTCTGTCGAAATAGTTATTGCCGCGGGCGATATCTTCATACGGGGTTTCGGCTGCATCCATGTATCTCATATCGTTGTTGATAGAGATGGCGCCAACTGATTCGTCATCAGCGAAAGTACCGGCGATTTTGGCAGCCCAGTGCTTTTTGCTGTCCCATTTAACTGCAGCATGGCCCATCCAGCCATTCATATCGGGGCTGATCCAGGCAGAACCTGAGGCAGCGATATCAGCGGCGGTGTTCAATACATCAGCTTCATAATGGGTGAACGCAAAACCAAGGTCATAGCTCCAGTGACCGCAGTTGCCGATCGGGCCTTTTGAGCCAAATTCAACGTCCCAGCGCTTGTCGCTGGTCTGCTGGCCGGCAACGGTGTTGCCAAGGGCTACCGGGCCAGTCAGGAGAGCTGCTGCAGGAGCAATAAAGAGGGGTGCTGTTCCAGTCGCGGGCGAAGCGTTGTTTGGCATGCGGTTGCGGGCGATCAGGTTCGGTTCATCCTGACCATAAAGGCCAAGATAGAAGTCGTGCTTGCGGTAGGTGGTGTTCAGGTCAAGGTTCCAGACGCCACGGAAATCTACGCCGGCGTCATCTTTGTAACTGCCCTGATGGCGGTCAAAAATGGTCTGCATGGTCATGTTGACGTCGCCGATCTTCTTGCTGTAGCGGATGATATCGATGTAGTTGTTGAGCAGCAGGGCATGGTTGTGGGCATAGAGGTTGCGGCCAAAGACGAAGTCGCCACCGAAGCGGAACATGTCTTTAACTTCGAGGTATGCCTGATAAACAGTGTTGTCACTGGTTTTGTTGCCGCCAATGGTGCCGAGACCAAAAGCGCTGTTAAGACCTGACTGGGCATTGCCTGTGCCAATATTGGTGGTGTTGTAATCGAGCATTGCCCAGTAAACGAAAGCAGAAATGTTTTCGTCGATGTTGGCGTTGAAGGTGAGGCCGATCATGCTTTCGGTCAGGCTGTTGTCGCTGTTGCCGGCTCTGTTGGTGCCGTTCAGAGCATTAGCTGCCCAGTCGTGCTTGTGAGTGATGTTGGTATGGCGAACCAGCATGTCGCCGCCAAGTTTGACCTTTTCCATGCCGCCTTTGGCGATGTAGTCCTTGATGCCTTCGACATCTTTTTTCAGGAAAGATACATCTTCTTTGACAACCTGCATGTCGTCTTCGAGAGAGGTAACTTTTACACCGAGAAGAGCGAGTTCATCAGCAAATTCTACGGTCAGTTTTTCAAGGGTCTGCAGGTCAGCCTTGGTGACCAGATTGGTGCCGACGCCAGATTCGAACATCTGTTCGACATAGGCGAGCATCTTGGCGGTGACCATGGCGAGATCGAATCTGGTCAGACCTTTATTGCCCTTGAATTTGCCATCGGGAAAACCCTGGACGATGCCTTTGTCAGACAGCTTGTTGATGGCATCAAAAGCCCAGTGCGAAGAGGGCACATCAGAGAACGGAGCTGCCACAACTGCTGTAGAAGCGAGCAGCAGAGCGGCAAGAACGAATAGAGTAAAGCGTTTCATTTTTCCTCCAGAAACCCGTTAAACTTGATTTTGGCTTCTGAACTTCGTCTTCTGGGCCCTGATACCGAAACGCCATGAGAAGTTTCCATGTTTCCTTCTGCTACGCTGCAACCTCAGGAACCGCATTCTGACTCTGAACAGAAAACCTGCGGGCAGAACCCCACATAGGAGAAATAATCTATTGTGGTATTGACGAGTTGTCAAGGTGAAAATTTTTGTCTGACTGTGAGCGGTACAGTTGAACGTCGATGTCGGCACTGCTGAGGGGCTGAAAAAACGTTGTGTACAAAATGCTTGCCGAAAGATAAAAAAAATAGTTACACCGATAATTAGACAAAGCATGAAAAAATTCAGGGGTGGGGATAGCGTAAAATGAAATTTACTGGCTATGGTATGTCAGGTTCGGTTGGCAGTGAAAAAGGCAGAAAAGGGCGGAAATCAAGAAAAGTTTCACTTGCAGGTGCCGCTACAATCGATGATGCTGCGGCGTTGGCCGAATTTTTGCGCGAAGTTGCTTCTGATGCAAAATCTTTGATGATTGACCTGAACGAAGTAAAAAGTGTTGATGTATCTTTTTTTCAGATACTTCTTGCCACAGCAAAGACCTGTTTCCTCAGCGAAGTTGAAGCTTCAATAGTTGCATTGCCCGATGAACATGTTGTATCCAGATCGGCCATCGCCGCGGGTTTTTCTGCCCCTGCCGACGGATTCTGGTTTGGTTTGGCCTGTATTTCAAACACCGGAGCAGATTCATGACCAAACGAATTCTCATCGCTGACGATTCTGGCAGTATCAGAGAAATGCTTGCCTTTGTTCTGACACAGGCCGGATATGAGGTGTTATCAGCCCAGGATGGCCAGGAAGCCCTCGACAAGGCTCCGGCATTCGGCCCACATCTAATTATTACTGACCTGAATATGCCGAATCTGAACGGCATTGATCTGGTAAAGAATCTTCGGGGCATGACAAGTTTCAGATTTACTCCGATTCTGGTGCTGACCACCGAGGGTCAGGATGAAAAAAAACAGGCCGGAAAAGCAGCCGGCGCTACCGGTTGGCTGGTCAAGCCTTTTAAGCCCGAAAAGCTTCTCGCAGTCGTTGGGAAAGTTTTACCAAATTAACAGCCTGACAGGGTCATGTTTTATTTTGAAGCATTT
>JAKQKW010000468.1 GCA_029560455.1 Candidatus Rifleibacteriota bacterium | reverse complement strand
TTCAACCATATTTTGCCTCTAAAGTGTATGTTCTCTGGCTTTCTAACTGCTTAAAGCGATACGTAGTGTAAACTGCATTTACCGGCAAGTGTTAATGTCTTGATGCTATTCCTCCGCTGCTTTCGGAAAAGTCAGCAGCATATCGCGGTAATATTCATACTGCTTTTGCCGCAATTCGATTTCTCGCGGCAAACCTTCGCTGATGGAGTTAGTTAAGGCATCGAATTTATCTAAGATGGAGACGATGCGAGCTTGTTCTGCAAGTGATTTGGCAGGATCAGTCGGAAACGGTATGGGAATTGGGTAATTCTTGATAATTCCAGAATTTAAGTCTGCACGAGCACCCTGCCCAAGTGCTTTAAGCTTATCGTGCTCTTTGCCAACCCAATGAAATACATATCTGTAATTCGCACATTCTGGGTTAATTTCCAAATTACAACAGTGCTGATTTGTAGTCAGTGGAATTTTGTTTATAGCAGAACGTGCAGCAGTAGCTCCTGAAATTGCGACAATAACGCAATTAGCTGAAATCCATTTTGCTGAAGAATTTTCAAGCCCAAGTTTGGTTATTTTTATTTCTGTATCAACGATATCGTTGAACAGAACTTCTTGTGTTCGCAACCACGGAATATCCCCACCGTAATAGTCTGCTCGCGTTGATAAAGGAGTGCCACCAGACGAAACCTTTAATGATATATCACCCAATGTTTTCCATTCCACTTGCCCATCTTCAAAGGTCAGGAGTTGGTCGCGGTAGTATGCGTATTGCTTTTTGCGGGCTGTAAGCTCGGCTGTAAGCTCGGCTGTAAGCTCGGCTGTAAGCTCGGTGAATGCGTTCAGAATGCGAACGATTTTTTCTTGGATATTGACTGGTGGGATGGGGATTTGAAACATGTCAATTTGTGTTTTAGAGACAGCAGGTATGCCCCCTTTTTGCTGATTACCAATAAGCCTGTTTTCAGAGTTTTTTAAGAAGAAAAAAACAAACTCCCAGTTCAGCTCTGTTGCCTCTTTGATGCCAATTGAATAGCAGCTATTTCCAGCCCAATAAGGCGTAGATATTCTATTGACGAATCCGGCATTTGCACCTCTAGCGCTTACGATTATTTTATTTCCTGTATTATTATACTTATGGTAATAACCCGTAGGTGACGTTCCGCCGTTGTAAACTGGAAATTGGGCGGATGGGTCTTGGTTATTTTTATGAACAAACTCTCCAATTGTAACCGTGGCAACTTCCTTTAAGGACTTCCACTCAACCTCAACACCATCAAGCAGGCTCGCCATAAAATTCTGATTGCTCATGTCTTACTGCCCTCAAGCTTTTTAATGCTGCTGTCTTCTGTCAGCAGGCGCATCTGCTGGATTGCGGTATTGTTCAGCAGTTTCAGGCGATCTTTTTGAGTGAGTTCCTGCTGTATGAAATGGGCGTTCAGAGTTTCAAGATTCGCTAAACAAACCAGCTGTGAGACATTGGCGTAGTCACGCATGTTGCCGGTTTTGTCCGGGTTTTCGTCACGCCATTGCTGTGCGGTTTTGCCGAACAGTGCCATGTTGAGCAAGTCAGCTTCTGATGCGTATACAAGGCCGATTTGTTGTCTGGTCAGTTCGGGAGGTATAAGGTTTTCTTTAACAGCATCAGTATGAATACGGTAGTTGATTTTGCTGAGCTGGCGTTTGACATCCCAACCGAACTGCTTTTGCTCATCTTCTTTAAGTCGCTGAAATTCTTTAACCAGATAAATTTTGAACTCTGCACTGATCCACATGCCGAATTCAAAGGCAATATCGGGGTGCGCATAGGTGCCGCCGTAGCGCCCTGTTTTGGCTTGTATACCTATTGCCCGGGTTTTTGCCACCCATTCTTTAACACTTATTTTATAGCTGTTTAGCCCTGCATGACTTTTAATTATGGCGAATTCGCCATAATTAAAATCCGGGTTGTGTACCCGCTCCCATATTCCGAGGTATTCAAGCGTATTGCGGTTTCTTAGCCAGTCTGAAATGAAAAAATCGCCGTCTTTTGAGCGGAGCATATCGGTCAAAGAAATATAATTTTCGCTCGTTACCCGTATTTCTTCATCGAGTACGACGATCGTCTTAGTCCTGGTCATGGATTCAGATTCCCTCTATCTCTGCGACAATGGCATCTATATCTGCACGCAGACGGTCAATTCTGGCAACAGTGGTTTTAATGTCGGCATTCAGCCTGGTAATATCAATCACTTCTCTGTTGTCTCTGGCTTCGACATAAGAACTGACGGATAAATTGTAATCGTTTTTGACAATGTCATCGTAGCTAACCGATTTGGCAAAATGATCAACATCAGTTTTGGCGTCAAATACCGCCATAATCCTGGTAATGTGCTCATCGGTGAGGACATTGTTATTGGTCTCTTTTTTGAAGAGTTCGCTTGCATCTATGAACTGAGTTTTATTGTCGGGTTTGTGCTTTGAAAGCACCAGAATATTGACAGCAATAGTAGTTCCAAAAAAGAGGTTTGGTGCCAGAGAGATAACGGTTTCAACAAAGTTGTTATCAACCAGATATTTACGGATTTTTTGTTCGGCACCACCGCGATAAAAAATACCGGGAAAGCAGACAATGGCCGCCCGGCCTCTGCTGGAAAGAAAACTCAGTGCATGGAGCACAAACGCAAAGTCAGCTTTGGATTTGGGTGCTAACACACCGGCCGGAGCAAAGCGATCATCGTTTATAAGAGTGGGGTTGTCGCTGCCAATCCAGTTTACCGAATATGGTGGGTTGGAAACAATTGCATCAAATGGTTTTTCTTCGCCAAAATGCGGGTCTAAGAGAGTGTCGCCAAGGGCAATATTGAATTTGTCGTAGTTGATGTTATGTAAAAACATATTCATACGAGCAAGGTTGTAGGTGGTGTGGTTGATTTCCTGGCCAAAAAAACCGTCTTCAATGACGTGGTTATCAAAGTGTTTTTTCGCCTGCAGGAGCAGCGAGCCAGAGCCGGCTGCGGGGTCGTAAATCTTGTTGACCGTCGTCTGATTGTGCATGGCAAGCTGGGCGATGAGTTTAGAGACATTTTGCGGAGTAAAAAATTCGCCACCCGATTTGCCGGCATTGGCGGCATAGTTGGATATCAGAAATTCATAGGCATCACCGAAGAGATCGATCTGGTTATCGTGAAAATTACCGAGTCGAAGCCCCGCCACGCCTTTCAAAACTGCAGCCAAACGGGTGTTTTTGTCTTTAACGGTATTGCCAAGTCGGTTGCTGGTGGTGTCAAAATCGGCAAAGAGGCCTTTAATATCACGTTCTGAGGGGTAGCCATTGGCAGAGTTTTCGATAGAGGAGAAGATATTAGCCAAATCAGTGTTCAGGTTTGGGTTGTCGTTGGCATTTTTGACCACATTTACAAAGAGCTGGCCAGGGTAGATGAAATACCCTTTGGTTTTAACAGCGTCGTCTTTGATTGCCGGAGTGATGCTTTTGTCATCAAGAGCGGCGTAATTAATGCTTTCATCACCGGCTTCCATATAATTGGTGAAGTTTTCGCTGATAAATCGGTAGAAGAGCGTGCCTAAAACGAATTGTTTAAAATCCCATCCGTCAACCGAGCCGCGCACTTCATTGGCTATTTTCCAGATTTGGGCCTGCAGTTCGGCTCTTTGTTGGGCACTTGTCATTTATTGCTACTCCTGCTCTTATATCATTTTATGTAAGAATTTGACTGACAGCAGTCTGGCTTTAATCCGGGCAGTTATTGTGCATGGTTTAATTTTTATCATAAAAAAAAATATATCACCAGATTAAATTTTCTGCTTCCCTGCTCATAGGACTGCAGGCGCTGGTCTGAGAAAATTGGGATGGCAGTTGGTCTTGACTATCAGGCACCTGACATGGTTTACTCTGGCAGGCCTGAGGTCAGACTGGCGATGACCAGAGAAAAGAGGATATGTATGGAGATCCGCGAAGAAGCCGCTAAAGGCCTTGTATTTATAGATGGTCTGGCGATCTGTGCGTTCATCGATGAAGATTTGTGCAAGAAATGTCAAAAGAACAAGATTTACAGCTACGAATTTGACGCATATTTTTGCATTCATTGTGATGAATGGCTGGAAAAGCCATGTCAGGACCCGGATTGTCGGCATTGCCCGAAAAGACCGGCAAAGCCGTCGCTTTTGCTGGAAAAGCCTGAAAATCCCGACGATCCCAGATTCTTGTGTATGAAAGAACCGCCAGGCACAGAATGTGGGCAATCTGACCTGGGGGTTGTCCTGACATCGGTCGAGACAAAACAGGATTCTGATGTATCTTAAAAGATTGTCGAACAGGCCCCCTATCTGGCTGGCTAAATAGCGGGCGGTAGCAGTGCTGTCTGGCTCTATCGGGCCTTTTAAAAGGCGTCAACAAAAACAAAGTTGTCGTTATTGAGTAACTTTTCTCCATTGAACCTGTAGGCAACCAATCGCCCCTGCTTTGCGACGCTGTAATCCAGGCAGCAGATATTTTCTTTGAAAACCAGAGGCAGTCCTTCACACCAATAGTGACCGAAAAAAACCGGCTTTTCACCATCGGGGTAACAGGATGAGTTTTCAGATTTTTCAACTGGGCCTTCAGGCAGCTCAGAATATTTGTGAAAGCTGAAATCTTGCCATGTCTGGTTTGAAGTGTTCAGCCACCATCGGGTTCTTATTTCCCGACGTTTGTGCCCGTCTTTATCGACTATAAACCGACCTTCCGGCAGGCGACTTTCCTTGCCCTTGAGAGTTTCTTCGATGACATCGTGAAATCGACTGGTCTTATCAGAAGCTTCAAGGAAAAATTCATCGGCAAGAGCTTTTTCTGACCAGTTACTTTGCAACTTTGCGGTAATTGCAGAAATATGAGCTGTGTCCCAGCAGGCGTGCACAACCCTGAAATGTTCCGCATCATAAAATAAAGGCAACGTTCTGAACCATTGCAGGTAGTCTTCGTATTCCGCTCTGTGGCTGTCAAACTGCCGCAATGTTTCTTTATGCTGACTGGTGTTTTTGTCGGAACGTTCCCGCAAAAAACTGCCGTTGCCTGTCGGGATGTTATAACAGATGGCGTTATATTCATGGTTTCCCATGACAGAGAGAGCATTACCGCTGTCGACCATTGATCTGACGATTCGCAGAGCCTCGCGAATTTTTGGCCCGCGATCAATGAAGTCTCCGGCAAAAAATGCTTTTCGTTCAGCATGATGGTAAATGCCACCAGATATCCTGTAACCAAGCTTCTTCAGCAGGGCTTCAAGCTCATCGGCATGACCGTGAATGTCGCCAATAAAATCGAACACAGTCAGCGAACCCCTATTAAATCAACATCTACATCGCCGATGTTGATATTGCGGTTGCCGGAAATAAAAGAAGCAGAACAGCCCCATGGGCCACCAATGTCGATTTTAAGCGAAACTCCGGACGGGCAGCACTCGGCATCCACTTCGCCGGATGTCTTGCCACTGGCCAGCTCAAGATACTTTTCTGTAGTCTTCTCGTCGAATGTGATAACAAGTTTCTGCTTCATCTGCTCCTCCCACGAGCGCTCAAATTGTTGTATAAGGCCTGATCAACTGTTAACAGGCTAACCAACCACGTAATACTTGTCAACTTTCATTTCTCTTTCATATAAGTCTGTGTCATACTTTCAGGGTCATCATGGTGATTGCGAGGTAGCGAAGAAGTTTGCCGGCGGTGACCAGTATGAGGAACCAGCGCAGCTGAACCCGTAAAATGCCGGCTACAATGGTTAACGGATCGCCGATTACCGGAACCCAGGCAAAAAACAGCGATATTAGACCATATCTGGAGAAGCGCTGCTCTGCCTTCGCGAAATCATCGTCTGACATGCCTGACCATTTTTTGATAACATGCCGGTTGGCCCAGAAACCCAGGCCATAGTTGGTGAGCGAGCCCAGCACGTTGCCGGTGGTTGCCGTGATTACCAGCGTAACCGGCGGCAGGCCGTTCAGCAGTAAGGCACTCAAAACAATTTCTGAGCTCAAAGGCAAAACCGTCGCCGCCAGAAAAGCCGCGATAAAAAGACCGATATGCCCAAATTCTGAAAGATATTCCATCTGATGTTTTTGCGGCTGCGACCTGGCCGGGGATAAAAACAGGGCAGGTTTGCCGGCTGGCTCCCCTGCCCTGTTTGTTCAATACTACTTACTTGAGAAGTTTTTTGAGTTCTTCTTCGAGTTTGCCTTCACGCAGGTCGGTGGTAACTACTTTACCTTCGCCATCGAGAAGATACATGGTGGGAATCGACTGAATGCCATAGGTCGGGCCAACTTCGTTTTCCCAGCCTTTGCCGTCAAAATACTGCGGCCAGGGCATTTCGTTTTCTTTGATGTATTTTTCGAATTCGGCTTTGTCCTGGTCGAAAGAGATACCAAGAATTTCGAAGCCCTTGTCTTTGTATTCTTTGTAGGCCTTTACGATTGAAGGAACTTCAGCGCGGCACGGCGGGCACCAGGTGGCCCAGAAATCAACCAGCAGCACTTTTCCCTTGAAGCGTTCAAGAGTCAGGTCTTTGTCGTCAGTGGTCTTTTTGCCGGCGGGCATTGCTGGAAACGGCTTGCCAACAGGGTTGCGGAAAAACGGGTCGAGCATGCGGCCGGCAAACCCGGCAATCTTTTCGTCTTTTGATTTGGCGGCTTCTTTGAGAATTTCGTCGAAGGCCGGGGTCATTTCGGTTTTGTTCTGCTGCAGCAGTTGAGCGGCAGAAACCACGAGACCCTCTTTGACTTCTCCGGCTTGCCAGTTGCTGAGCACGGCAACCACTTCGTCTATGAGACCGGCGGCAGCGCCAAGCTGAACCAGTTCAGCATCGAGCTTGAGACGATATTCGGGTTCGGTCAGGGTTTTTCTGAAATCGGTTGATTTGGTAAAGATGGCTTTGGCATCTTCAGCCAGCAGGTTTTTCATATCTTCGGGGCCGCGCAGCTTGCCTTCTTCGCCGGCTTTTTTTATTTTTTCCTGAAGCGGGTTCAGATTGGTCTGCATGAATTCGATGACCGGGCCCGGGTTCTGCATCATTTCCTGGCGAAGTTTCGCAAGGTCAATGGCTTCGGGATCGGCAGCAAAACCAGCCTGGGCGTTTGCGAAAAGCAGGCCACAAAAAAGAGCAGCGGTTAAAATACGAGCTTTCATTTTTAATTCCTTAAGTTAAATAGAATACCTCAACACCCGCACATTATAACCCCACCCCCGCCAAATGCAAACAGGCAGATTTTGCCCTCAGGGATGCTCGTTTAAAATTATATATTTCAATATAAAAATTGCGAGGCGAGAAGACGGGATTGCTTTTTCGGAAGCTTGTTTTGCACAGGATGTGCTTATGCAGAACCGCGCAGGATAGAGCGGTTCTGCTGAGCGAAGCGAATCGCTGAAGAAAAAGCAACCCGGCTGATAGGCCGAAGCTGCCACTCTGCAAAGATATCCTGTTGAATAAAAATTCCTATTGGACAATGTTTTGCAACTTGCCGAGAATTGCCGTTTTGTTGTGGTATTGCAAAGTTTTAATTGATTTGGCTTAAACGGACCGGTAGAGTTATAATCACAGCATAAAATTTCAAGGAGTCACGGAATGAAAGTTCAGCTGTTAAAGTGCATGGCATGTGGTAAAGAATTTCCGGATGCGCCCGATCGCTATGTTTGCGATGTCTGCGGCATCGATGGTATTCTCGATGTGGTTTACGACTATAAATCGATCAAAATCAGCCGCGAAGAAATCGCCGCTTCGAAGAATTACTCACTGTGGCGTTACCGCAAAATGCTGCCGGTTGCCGACAGCACCCAGATCGCCCCGCTGCAGGTCGGCTGGACACCGCTTTATCGCGCTTCTGCCGTCGAGAAGCAACTGGGCCTCAACAATGTTTATATCAAAGATGACGGTCGCAATCCGACCGCTTCGCTCAAAGACCGCGCCAGTGCCGTCGGGGTCGCCAAGGCCAGAGAAGCCGGCGCGACTACGATCTGCGCCGCTTCAACCGGTAACGCCGCCAGTTCTCTTGCCGGTTTTGCAGCCTCGGCCGGTCTGAAAACCGTTATTTTTGTGCCAAAACGTGCCCCCAAAGCTAAAGTTACCCAGCTGCTGGTTTACGGCGCCAAAACCGTCATCGTCGATGACAGCTACGACCGCGCCTTTGAATTGTCGGTCGAAATCACGAAAAAATTTGGCTTTTACAATCGCAACTGCGCCTACAACCCATTTCTTGTCGAAGGCAAAAAGACTGTCGCCTACGAAATCTGGGAACAGATGGGTTTCGAAGTGCCTGATCGGGTCTATGTGTCGATCGGCGACGGCTGCATTACTTCCGGTATTTACAAAGGCTTCTACGACCTGATGCAGCTGGGGCTTTCAGATCGCCTGCCGCGCATTATCGGCGTTCAGGCCGCTGGTTGCAATCCGGTTGAAGTGGCCATGAAAACTGGTGAATTCGTTGCTCAGCAGGGCAACACGATTGCTGATTCAATCGCGGTCGGTATTCCGCGCAATCGTCTCAAGGCGATGCGTGCCCTCAAAGAATCGAACGGTGACTGCATCTCGGTTACCGATGACGAAATCAAATCTGCACTGCTCGAAATGCCACGCGCAACCGGGGTATTTGGTGAGCCTGCCGGCGTTACAGCTTTTGCCGGGTTCAAAAAACATGCAGTTATCGGCAACATCAAAGCCGACGAAAAAGTTGTCGTGCTGATCACCGGCAACGGCCTCAAAGACATCGAATCGGCAATTTCGGTTTGCACTCTGCCGCAGCCGGTTGCCCCCGACTCTGAAACGGTCGAGAAGCACGTCAAGAACCTTGTTTGAATTCACTCAGCGGCCCATCAGGCCGCCGACATCTGATATAATGGTGTTGGCGGCCTGTGGGCAGGCAGATTATCAATGACTGACGGAGTTGTTTTGAGCGGTCAGCAGAATTTTGCCGCAATAATCGAGCAGCTTGAGGGCCTGACTGAGGGCGATGGTGAATACTTTTCGCATCAGACGGCCCTGTATCTGCTGGGTCTGCAGCCTGAGCCACCGGCGACGCTGACAATTGTTGCCGACCGGCGCCGGCGCAACCGGGTTATCGGCAAATTTGAGCTGGTGTTTGTTTTTCACGGCACCGAAGAGAACTCATTTACCCAGAACATCGCCTTTCTCGGAAAACACCTGCGGGTTTCAACGATTGAAAAAACACTCGTCGACCTGACGAAAGACTGTTCGTATGCCCCGCCGGTTGCCGAAGTTGCCAGGCTTTTCTGCAGTGTCTCATACAATATCAGAACCCTGCTGAGTATCGCCAGACAGACTTCAGACAGCGTGCTCAAAAGGGTGTCTCTATATCTGGCATGGAGCGGCCGCGCGGTTTACTCAGAGCTGCCTCTGAAGCTGTTCAAGCGCACACCGATCAAGCTCGACCCCGCCGAAGAAGAAAATCTGATCTGGAACGGCCTTTTTAACTGCCGCCTGCCGGCCGCTCTGCTGCTGCAGCCCCCCGCTCTGCCACCCGACGATGTTGACCGCGAAACCCGCCTCTGGATGGAACTGCGCCATCTGCCGGAATTCTGCGAAAAGCAGGCGGCCAGCGGCATGATTTTTATACGGCAGTCGCCAGAACCCAGGATCAAAGCGATTATCGAAAATTATTTCATAGAAATTTTCCGCAATCTCAGCAGCGAAAAACTCGAATGGCTTCTCAACAACGGTCTCAATGCGATCGAACGGCCTGATTTCCCGCCGCTTATTCCGAGAATGCTCGTCAGCTTTATCACCGGTCGTTCTGACGTGCTGAGCCTGAGAATGCCGGAAATTACCGAATGGGTCAGAAACAGCCTTAACTCAAATGACCTGGGCCGTGCCGAGGCGGCTATCTACTTTGGGGCGCTGGCCGGCCTCGATGACGAGGTTATCAGAAGATTCGAAGAACTCAGCCAACAGTTGTTTTATGGCGGCCGTTTCGCCATCATCAACTTTTTCGCCGGGCATTATCTCAGCCGTGGCATAAAGCTTTCGCACACTGCCTATATTGATATTTCAAAGACCTATTCAGCCCAGGAACGCTTCGAGGAATCGCTTAACCTGCTTGAAGAAGCCAAGCTGCAGTATGAGGATTCACACGACAGCTCGCTGGGGCATATTTTCTACGCCGCCTCACTGGTTCTCAAGCGGCTGAACCGTGACGATGAAGCACTGGCAGAATTGTTCCTGGCGCGTGAAACCTTCGTTCTGCAGAACGACTTTGAATGGCTGGCGCGCACCGAGAACTCACTCGGAAACATCTATTTTTCAAGGGGGCACCCGCAGTCGGCCCGCCTGCACTACCATTCCGGGCTGCACCTTGCCCGTCGGCACGGCATGAAGACCCTGCTGCCATCGTTTCTTGCCAATATCGGCCTTGTTGAATTCGACACCGGCAATTTTACGCGCGCCCGACTGCAGCTTTCGCAGGCATATGGTCTTTATAAGGCACAGGGCAACATCTGGAATGCCTCAGTAACAGGTATGGGCCTGGGCAAGCTGTTTCTCAAACTCGGGCAATTTTTCAAGGCGATGAAGATTTTTCGCGAAGTTCTGGTTATGCGCGAAGAGAAGAAAAATCTCAGCGGCATCTACGAAATTTACTCGTTGCTTGCCTGGCTCTGTGAAATTCTCGGTAAAACCGCCGCGGCAAAGACCTGGATCGACAATGCCGAAATGCTCAAACAGCAGAACCGACTCGAACCGCGCGCCTGTCATGTTGGTCAGACTTTGCTCGCCATGTCACACATTTATAATATGCGCCTGAACGATGCCGAAAATCTATACCGCAAAATGCTTGCCGAGGCGATGAATCGTGACGCCCCCGGAATACAGATTGGCGATCTGCAGTATGGTCTCGCATCAGTTATGCTTTTTCAGGGTCGCGAAGCCGAGGGTCGTGACATGCTGCTTGCGGCCCGCAAAAACATTGGTGCCGACAGTGAGCGTATTCAGTTCGTTCAGCTGAACATCATGACCGCTTTGTGTTTTCCTGGCGCGGTTAATTGGCTCGACCTGGGTCAGCAGCTGCAGAAATTTCAAGACTCAGGCTGTTATGACCCCTTCTGGGCCCACATTGCCGCAAGGTTAAAAAAACATGGTTCGGCTGAAGCCAACGATTATCTCAAGTTTCATATTTCCCGCACACCGCCGGGAATGATGAAACATCTTTTCGGCCAGTTCAAAGGCCTGAAGCAGCTCGTGAATGAACTGCTGCCCGGCAGTTCAAGAGCTGGTGAATTCTTTACGCTGCTGAGCCGCGATAACACCAGAACTATGCACCACGAAGAGTATCTTGCCTGGCAGAAAAGCCTGCCCGCCGGCACCCTGATTTTTGACGCTCCGGCTGGCCAGCTGTGTTACTCAGGCAACCGGGCAACCCTCAAGGCCGGCTCGATTCCGCACAGTGTACTGTTGCAGCTGTTTATAGCCCAACCGCACCCGGTCGAAATCGACACCATGTACCGCTCGGCCTGGGGTACAAACTTCGACCCCGAATTCGATACGGGCGCATTCAAGAGCACAGTACAGAGGCTGAAAAAACTACTGCAGAGTCTTGCGCCGTCAACCCGCATCGCCACCGGAAAAACCCGCAACGGTGGCCGGGGGGTAAAACTCAGCCTGGCTGTACCCTGGATGGTTGTTTTTAAGTAGCTGCATAAAATTTGTGACACACGCCCCGACGGGGTTGCGGTGATGCCTGTTTTCAGGGCGTTTCGCGCCCGGGCAATTTGTTACTTTCAGCATCGTTGCAGGATTCCGACAGAGAGGGTTATACTTCTACTGTAATCCCGATAAAGTTTTACACAGGAAGTATTGGAGGAGTATAGAGTAATGCTTACCAAAAAGATTTTCGCGGTTCTGCTTGTTCTCGTTGGCCTTTTCTCGGTGCCGGCCATGGCTTTTGACGGGGTTCTCCCGGGCCATAACCTTTACCCCGTGCAGCAGAAGATTTTTTCTGCCATTTCTGACTACTGGCAGGTTCAGGAACTGTTTCTGCAGTATGTCGCCGACCCGAGCGAAGAAAACGAAAAAACCTGGAATGCCCACATTCAGGTTCATACCCAGAACTGCGTTGAAATTGGCAAAAGCGTTATGCGCTCGATCAAAAAGAGCCAGTATAGCCAGATCGACATGCTCAGCGACATCTACAAATCATTGCCGGATGGCGCCCGCAACGCTCTTTACCCGACTCTCGGCTACCTCAAATTCGAAATTACCCATAAAACTGACGAATTTCTTACCGAAGAAAAGTTCCGCGAATATTTCCCGGGCTATGGCTATTCAGAACCCGGCTACAAATATCGCAAAGGCCGCGAACTCGATCGCGAATACAAAGGCGTAACCTGGGTTAACGAAGAACAGTCCATTTCAAGCACCTGGAACGTCAGCCTGACCGTATCGATCGATATTCTCAACATTCTCTCCGGCATGGTTACCGGCGGCGTCATCAAAAACCTCAAGGTTTCTGAACAGTTCACCATGAACGTCAACGGCACTCCGATGATCGTCTGCAATGTTTCTTTCCAGAGAATAAAATCAATCGTAACGAAAACCAACAGAAAGTTCGAAATAAATAAGGTATGGTTCGAACTTTTGCGCAGCAAATCATCCTCATGGTCCAACAGCAACGCCGTCTGGGAACTCACCGGTAAGACCTATGAAATCCTGCAGGAACCCACAGGCGAAGAAGTTGTAACCGGTATCGAAGGCAAGTAATCGCGGAGGCTTTTTCTGAAAAGATCCAACAGTGTCCTGGTAAAACTTAATCTGCCGGAACTGTTCATACTCCTTCTTCTAATCTCACTCTATACAGTTCAGCCGGGGGCAGCCAGCCCCCGGTTTATTGCTGACTCCAGACCCGTCAGAACTGCTGAAAACACTGATTTTCTTCCTGAATCATCGGTTAAAGCAGTTCTCTCTGAGGGAAAAAGTGCCGCCGCCGCTCTGCAGCAGTTGTTGCCCTCTGCCCGCGTCATGGCCGTCGCCGGTGGCGTCATTGCCGATCTTTCTGATGCGCAGGTCGAAGATCTGCTCGCCGGTTCGCCTGAACTGACAGTAGAAGAGCTTTCGGCTGAAATGCAGCCGGTAAAAACCGTTGAAGTTTCGCGCAAAGTTGCTTCTCCATCCGTTACTTTGCCCTGGAATTACGAACAGTGCGGCCTCGCCTGGTTCAAAGAAATGGGTGTAAACGGCCAGGGAATGCACCTCGGCGTTATCGCCCAGAATTATGCCTATGCCCATGCCGCTCTCAATGGCCGCGTTAAAACCGTGCAGGAATTCGGCCTGAAGCCACCAGTTCAGCAGCCCGCTCCGCAAAGATCGGTCAATGATCTGCATCTGCTGCACCCGCTCGGTATATTCGGCGGCTTTGACGGCGGCCGGTTCCATGGCGTCGCTCCCGAGGCCGATATTTCTCTTGCGGTGCTTTCAGCAAAGCCGACCAAGGTCGATACTTTTCTTGAGGCTCTTGAATGGCTGATGCAGCTGCCTGAGCCGCCGCATGCAATTCTTATCTGCACCGATTTTTTCGGTACTGCGCCGGCCGCAGTTGCCCGGGCACTTTTTGCCTGCCGCAACGCCGGCATCATTCCGATTATTGCCGCTGGCAATAATCCGAACAGCATTACCGGCCTGGCTGCTCTGCCCTGCTGCATTACCGTAGCCGCTACCGACCGCTGGAAACAGCGCGCGCTCTTTTCCGGTCAGGGTCCGGTGACTTTCGAAGGTCAGAAAATCGTCAAACCTGATTTTTGTGAACCGGGTTCGGCGGTAATGGGCCCCACCGATGCGAAAGACTACCGTCTTGGCAGTGGCACCCTTCAGGCGGCTGCGCACTTTGCCGGTATTTATCTGCTGACCCGCCAGATTCTGCCTGATGCCGACCCCGAAATCATTTTGAATGCAATGCGCCTGACCGCTCAGGATATTGCCGATCAAGGTATCGACGACATGGTTGGCTACGGCCTGCCGGTTCCCACCGCCGCCGTGAACTATATAATGAACCCGCCCACTGACAGCGGCAACGCTTACTGACCACCACGCCCGAAAAACAGAACCGCCCCTCGCTTTAAGCGAGGGGCGGTTCTGTTTTGGGTCGAATTTAGTTCTGGCTGTCAGCAGCGATGCGGTCGCCGCCTTCTTTCTGGGCTGCGAGCAGAAGTTTTTCGCCGGTTTCAATGAACTGACCGATGGTCATGTTGATTTTGAACTGAACCAGAGCCAGGGTCACCTGAACTTTTTCTTCGGTTTCCTGGTGTTTGATGATCATGCTGCGGATATTTTCGAGCACCTTTTCTGCTGCTGTCATGGCACCTTCAATGGTGGTATCGGGCAGAATGATCGAAAATTTGTCACCTTCATAGCGGCACGGCAGATCGTTGAATCTTATGATGCGCTTGATCAGTGAGCCCACTTTTACTAGAACCGCATCTTTAAAACCCTGCCCATGCTTTTCGAGCAGTGATTCAAGGTTGTCGATGCCGGCCATGACAATTGAAAGCGGCGATTTTACGCGGCGAACTCTCGATATTTCCTGGGAGAGGCGCATTTTAAAGTAATGGTTGGTGTACAGGCGGGTTAGACCGTCAGTAATACCGCGTTTGTAAAGGTTGGCGTTCTTGATGGCGATGCCGAGCTGACTGCAGAGAAGCTGGGCCAGTTCGAAATCGCGCGCTGACAGCTGCCCGTTTCCGTCTTTGTCTGAGAGATTTACCAGGCCAAGAACTTCATCCTGAACAATTATCGGAATAACGGCAAAGGATTCGGAAGCGTAGTTGCGGGCTCTGGTAAAGGCAAAGCGCTCTTCGCGCTTCACGTCAGGCACATACAGCGGTTCCATTTTCTGAATGACATGCTGCGAAACCGGTGAAGACCAGAGATCGAGTGTTGGCGGCAGGCCACGGTTGTTCTGGCAGATATTGTAGCGGTTTTCGGTCGGGTCGAAAATGGCTATCGAAAACTTCTGAATGTTCATGATACTGCGGAAAATGCCTTCGACAGTGAACGGCAGGTTTTCGATTTCGAGTTCAGATGAAATGGTCTGACTGGCTTCGCGCACCGAATCGAGTTCGTTGACGCGCCTGTCGAGTGCTTCGTTGGCATCGCGCAGATTCTGCATCAGGCGGTAAGTATTGATTGCTGAAGAAATATTGCGGGAAATGGTCGTCAGCAGTTCGTTGTCGAACATTTCTTCTTCTTCTTTGCGGAAGCGGCTGCCGAGAATCAGCAGGCCCTGATTCTGGTTGTCGGTGCGCAGCACGTAAATATGTTCGATTTCGCCTTCTTTGAAAGTTTCTTTGAAAGCGGTAATTTCGTTGCGGATAATGTCGGTGACTTCGCCATCTTCTTTGATTGAGAGCTTTTCGAAGAGCTTCTGCGGAATCTTGACCTGAGGAAGTCTTGCATTGGCGCGGAGTTTAATGTCGACAAGGCAGTCGAGGCTTTCGTTGGCATTTTCGAAAGTGTAGATAGCCCCACGGGAAACACCCAGGGTGCCGAGCAGAATGCGCAGCATCGAGCGCAGGCCTGCCTGAAGATTTTTGCTCTGGCAGAGGAACGAGCTGAGATCGATAAAACTGCTGAGAATGTATTTGAGTCTTTCAATACGCTTGTGTTCGCGCATCGTGTCGACTTCGGTCGGAGTTGCGGCGGCCAGGCGTTTTTTTACCATATGAATCAACGTGCCGGAAGGCGGGAAAGATGAAATTTCTGAACCGTCCATCAGGCGTTCCATCAGCATCAGGCCCCAGCCACGCTTGTGCGAAGATTTGAGTTTCTTGCGGATATCGGGTTTTTCGACGACGGTCGGGTCAAAACCCTTGCCAAAGTCGCGAATCTGTATCTGAATGAGATCTTCGGCGTATGTCAGTGCTACATGAATGTCGCGTTTACTGCCATCGGGAATATCTTTTGGAGCGTGTTCTTTGGCGTTTATCAGGCCCTCAATGAAGGCAAGGCGCATTTCATCGATGGTTTCGGCGGCAAAACCACACTTTTTGGCAAACATGTCAAGATATTCGCAGGCTTCAAGTTCAGAATCCTTTTCGTTAGCGAGCTTGAAGAACAGGTGTGAGACCATTGACGGCAAAGGAAGCCTCCTTAAATACCTCTCAGACATTGAGGGACTAGCAACTGACCATAGTATTCTATTTCCCGGAGCGCTTCCTGTCAAGAAACATTAGCAATTTTGCCCGATTGGTGAAAGGGGTTAATAAAACCGGGATACCCGCCGATAAAGGCACCGTCAGAATTAACTTTACAGGAGAAATTATCTTATGGATGAAGTCCCAGTTGCCAACAACAACCCTGTAAACTTAATTATCAAGAAACCGGAAAGCGCCCCCCGGAAAACAAGAAAAGACCGCATTAAAGACAGTCTCAAAAACTTCTTTATCATGCTGCCGCTTGCACTGCTGGTGGTTGCTCAGTTTTACTTTCTTGGTAAAAGTTTTGGGGAATTCACGACCTTTCCAGTAACAACGATCGTCTCATACATTTTTGGCGGTTCTATCCTCCTTCTGCTGCTGTTTGCGCAGATGCTGATGCGCTCGATCATTTACTCGACCCTGGCTGGCGTAGCGCTGGTGGCAGGTTTCTATGGTGTCTGGTTCGGCGATTTTGTTGCGCCGATGATCACAAACTTCAATGGCATTGGTGAAATTCTCAAATCCGCTCTCAATCGCAGAGATATTCCTTATAACCTTCTGATGACCGGTGTGATGACCGGAATTCTCGCCCTTGTCGCTTTCACCCAGTTTTTTGTTTCTCTGATTGTGAAATCATTTTTTGAAATGCTGTTTGGCAAAGAATGGGGCGATGGTAGACTTGTGGGCTTTATCGGAGCAATTGCACTGCTGGCAGGTGTTCAGATCGGTTTTATGTCTTATGCCAGCATGTCGTCGAAAAATCAGGAAAAGGTAATCTGGTCGCGCGAAGTTAAATACCAGCCGGTCGAAAAATTTATCACCCGGGTTCCCGGGTGTCATATTGTCGGCAAAGACCGCATCTGGGCTATCGAAGGCGAAAATGCCGTATCGCTCGACGCTAAAAATGGCAAGCAGCTCGAAAGCAAAAAATTTAAACCGGCGGTGGTTCACAAAGGTTTTCTTTTCGCCGACTCCCCTGTTTTTGCCGGAACGGACGGTCTGTATGGCTTTACCAGTGAACTGACAGCCAGCACCTGGAAAACCCCTTACCCGGCAAGTTTCCCGGGGCTCGAGCTCTCAGAAGAGAAAAAAGATCTTTTTTCCAATGTTCCCATTACCACCAGAACTCTCTCTGGCGGCAAAAAAATTCTGGTCGTATATGACTTCGGTTTTGCCGGAGTATATAGTCTTGAAGACGGAAGCCAGCTCTGGTTCAAACCCCTTGACCTGCAGATCAAAGTTAACCGTGTTTTTCCCGAAATGTATCTCGAAGAGGGTTACTTCATGGATGCCGGCGACCGTCTGATTTTCAGCTGTCATAACGGCCTGGTCAAATGTCTGAGTGTGAATACTGGTGAGCAGATATGGAACTACCAGCATGGCACTCCGAAAATCAGTGGTAAATCGCAGCGGGCCTTTCTGTCGCCAAACGGCACCGAAAGAGTTGTTCTCTCATTCAGATCGGGCGAAATCATCACTCTGGCTCTGAATGACGGCAGAAAAATCTATCAGGCAGTCAATCCGGCATTTGTTCCGGCCGCACCGCCGGTTACCAAAGATCTGCAGGCGATGTTTCTCACCGACGAGGGTATTTTTTACCAGATCGAACTTGACGGAAACGTAACGATTTTCAGCGTCAATACCCTGCCCCGCCGTTCAGAATTCCTGCCGGTGGTTCACAGTCTGTCAGACGGAATTGTCGCCCACCGTGACGAAGTTCTTTTCGTCGACACTGTCGAACGTAAGGTCAACAGGGTTTTTAAGGTTGACAAGCGAATCTTTGTAACCAGACCGATTGTTGTCGATAAGGTGCTTTACATCGGTACCCAGGATGGATGGGTTCACTGCCTGCACATCGGCAGTAAGCATGAAAAATGGCGCGTGCACGTCGGCGGCGAACTGCAGGAAGATTCTCTGCTTATGGTCGACGACAGCCTGCTGGTCAGAACCAGATCAGGCTCTCTCTACCGTGTAAACCGCAGCTTTTAATCAGCTTTTTTCTCGCCGGCCTTTGAGGCGGTTTTTTCGATATGGCGCTCGCAGTAGGCAATACGCTCTTCTGCGAGCTTTTTCATTGTGGCGTCGGGCGAGGTTTCAAGAAACTTGCGGTAGTTAATGACCGCATCGGCAAAGTTGCCGGTGAACCCATAGACAGAAGCCAGGTTATAATAAGGATCAGGAAATTCGGGCTCGAAAAGAACTGCCTTTTTGTAATATTCAATGGCGTCTTTGTTTTTATCAAGCTGATAATAGGCAATGCCGAGATTGTTGCAGATTTTACCTGATCTGGGGGCTATTTTCAGGGCGTTTTTCCATGATTCGAGGGCTTCCTCGATGCGCCCAAGCTTAAACTGGCAGTTGCCAATGTTGTTGAGAATCTCGGCATTCTGTGGCGCTTTTTGCAGAGCCAGCTGGTTCTTTTCAAGAGCCTGGGCGTATTTCTTCTTTTCGTAAAGCCTGATAGCTTCGTTATAAAGCTCTTCGGCCGTACCGCTCACTTCAACGATTGCAGCTGGCTTGGTTTTTGGCGCAGGCGGCTTTTCGAGCCCCTTTTTAGAATCAAGTTTGATCTCTTTTCTGGGCGTTTTTTCTTCGGGCTTCTTAGCTGTTTCGGTCTTTTTGTCGTCTTTTTTTATTTCCGGTGTTGCCGAAGCGGTTTTATCTTCTGCGGGCTTGGCAGATTTATCAGGAGTCTGTTCGACAAGAGTCTTGTAAAGCCAGCCTTCAAGGCCGTCAGGGAAAGAGACCTTGAGCCAGTTTTTTTCTTCAAAAAGAATCTTGTAGCTGTCACCGCGCATTTTTTTGCCAATGATCGGCGAATTGAACTTGTTTTCCTTGCGCAGATTAATGTAGCTGCCCTTTACGACGCCTTCACGGGCCGGGGCTGCAAAAAGCGGCGTGGCTACGGTCAGAGCACCGGCAACCAGCAGAATCTTTAGTGAATTTCTGATCATTCTTGCCTCCAGTAGTATCAAGGGTGACAATATACCTTTATGAGCTGCGGCTGTCAATTGAGCTTGTCAGGCAACATTTACCCTGAGAGTAATGGTGGTCGGGCCTGAAATCGTCACCTCCAGCCGGTCGCCATGTGTGACCGGACCGATTCCCTCGGGGGTGCCGGTCAGAATCAGGTCACCGGGCTCGAGAGTCATGCACGCCGAAATGTCGGCAATCAACTCGGCAAAGCCAAAAACCATGGCCTTCAAGCTGCTCTGCTGCACGATCAGGTCGTTTTTGCGCGTTTCGATCGCTCCTTCTGACCAGGCAGGGGAAAAGGGCGCAACCAGCCCGGCAAGCGGCAGAAAGGTGTCAAAGCCTTTTGCCCGTGTCCATTGCCCGTCGGATTTCTGCAATTCTCTTGCAGTCATGTCGAGACAGGCGGTAACGCCACCGATACAGCTGAGGGCCTCTGCTGTCGAAACCCTGCGGGCTCGACGGCATATGACCAGTGCCAGTTCGCCTTCGTAGTCGATGCGGCCGGCATTTTCGGGCAGAATGACACTGCCGCCTTCGCCGATTATCGAACTTGGCGGTTTGCTGAACCACAGCGGTCGGTCAGGGACATCGTTGCCCATTTCCTGAGCATGTTTGCGGTAATTTCTGCCGACACAGAGAATTTTGCTGCCGCTGAAAGGCGGCAGAGCGTCATCGGGAAGCGCTGGATATGAACCTGGCGCTGAGTTGCCATTTTCATTTCTGAGCGTTCTGCAGACATCTTCGTTGAAATACTTTGAATGACAGGGCTGCCACTTTTTTGCCGATATCGAATAATGGTTCCAGCCGTCGGAATTCAGGTAAAACATTTTTACTCCTGTTCAGATAAGGCAAAAGCAGCCGCGTGGCGGCTGCTTTGCCTGGTTAATCAGCTGATCAGATCAGGCGAGGGCCTGCTGTTTGGCGTATGAGAGGCGGCCACCGGCCTTGAGGATTACCATGTCTTCGTCGCTCAGGGTATGAATGATCGGCATTTTATGGCCTCTGGTGACGTTTTCGAGCACCAGTTCGCCGTTGAGGTTGTCGACGTTGATCTTGAGTTCATCTCCGACTTCAATTTTGTCGTAGTCGGCCGGGTTTTTGAAAGTGGCGGGCAGAATGCCGAAGTTAACGAGATTGGCGAGGTGAATGCGGGCGAAGCTTTTGCAGATGACCGCTTCGACACCGAGATACATCGGGCAGAGGGCGGCATGCTCGCGTGAGCTGCCCTGACCGTAGTTATCGCCACCGATGATTACACTGCGCTTCATTTCGACAGCGCGTTTGTAGAACTGTGTATCAACGCCTTCGAATACGTGTTTTGCGTATTCAGGCACGTTTGAGCGCAGCGGCAGATATTTGCCGGCCGGCATGATGTGGTCGGTTGTGATATTGTCGCCGACTTTGATAACCGCTTTGGCAGCAATCTCACGGCCCATTTTTTCTTTTATCGGCAGAGCGGCGATGTTCGGGCCTCTGACGATTTCGACCTTGCTGCCATCTTTGCCCGGAAAGATAAACATGCTGTCATCGATGGTGAATTTTTCGGGCATTTTGACTTCGGGATATTTGCTTTGCCATTTGCGCGGGTCGGTGAATCTGCCTTCGACCGCAGCGACGGCTGCCACTTCGGGGCTGACCAGATAAACCTGTGCAGAATCAGTGCCTGAGCGTTTTTCGAAGTTGCGATTCGAGGTTCTCAGAGCGACCGCGTCTGATTTCGGGGCGAAACCCATGCCGATGCAGGGGCCGCAGGCATTTTCGAGAAGACGGGCGCCGGCAGCGACCAGGTCAGAGAGCTTCCCTTCGTCGGCGAGCATGCGCAGAACCTGACGCGAGCCCGGAGCGATGCCAAGTGACAGGCGCGGGTGCACGGTTTTGCCTTTGAGAATCATGGCGGCACGGGTCAGGTCGGTATAGCTCGAGTTTGTGCAGCTGCCGATCATAACCTGGTCGACCATCAGGTGTTCGAGTTCAGAAACCGGTTTGACAATATCTGGCATATGCGGGCAGGCTGCGAGAGGCTCGATTTTGCTCAAATCGATGTCGATAACGCGGTCATAGGTGGCGTCTGGGTCGGCTTTGAGTTCGATCCAGTCTGCTTCGCGGCCCTGGGCCTTGAGAAATCTCTTCGTTTCGCCATCGCTGGGGAAAACCGAAGTGGTGGCACCGAGTTCGGCGCCCATGTTGGTTATGGTAGCGCGTTCAGGCACTGTAAGTGTGTCAATGCCGGGGCCGGCGTATTCATAAACGTAGCCCACCCCGCCCTTGACCGTTTCGCGGCGCAGAATTTCGAGAATGACGTCTTTGGCAGCAACCCAGGGCTGCAGTTTGCCGGTAAGATTGACTTTAACTACCATTGGCATTTTGAGATTGAAGGGCTGGCCGGCCATGGCCATTGCCACATCGAGGCCGCCGGCACCGATGGCCAGCATGCCGATACCGCCGCAGGTCGGGGTGTGGCTGTCTGAGCCAATCAGGGTTTTGCCTGGCTTACCGAAACGTTCGAGGTGAACCTGGTGGCAGATGCCGTTGCCGGGGCGAGAAAAAACGATGCCGAACTTGTCGGCAATGGTCTGAAGAAAAATGTGATCGTCCGGATTCTTGTAATCCATCTGAGAGGTGTTATGGTCAACATAGCTCACTGAAAGTTCGGTTCTGACGCGAGGCACGCCAAGAGCTTCGAACTGCAGGTAAGCCATGGTGCCGGTGGCATCCTGAGTCAGGGTTTGATCCATTTTGATGTTGATCGGGCTTTTGGCGGTCATTTCGCCACTGACAAGATGCTGTTTGATGATTTTCTGGGTAATATTCAGGGCCATTCTCTTCTCCTTGAACTCGCACATGCAGATGTATTTTGTTCCCCGGGGCACGGGGGTATTAACTGATGACAGCCTGAAACCTGGCGTAAAAAGCGAGGTCTATTTCAGTTCAGGCGTTTCACTGGCAACGGGCACAACCACATCTTTTCTGAATTGCAGGTCTTTGAGCGGAACATCAACGATCAGATCTTCGTTACCGTCGAGTTCTGCCGGCTCAAGCGGGTCGCGGCCGCGCGAAAGAACCTTGACCAGTTCTATGGTGTTGTGATCCGGGCAATTGCCGGGTTCATCCTGTTCATAACCACATTCAGGGCAGCGGAAGATGTCTGGCAGATAGGTCATCGACTTTTCTGCATCTTTGAGGAACATGCTGTCCTCGTTTTCCTGTTCCTGGACTTTTTTCTTGTCGGTCGTGGTCTTTTTTTTGCGGGAACCGCTCTTGCCACTTTCGCTGGCTTTGGGTGCCGCCTGTAGTCGGGTCGGGCCGCTCAATGGCAGGCCGTCAAAATAAGAAAACCCTGCGCCCATAAGGGCGAGCAGGGTTATAATTCTAAGTTTTCTGTCTTTAAGAGAAAACAAGTTGTTGTCTCTCAGTCGTTTTCTTTGATGATCTGCATAACTTCTGCCGCATCTTTGGCAGAAAGCAGGGAGTTTTTGAAATCATCGCTGCGCAGCAGACGGGAAATCTTGGCCAGAAGCTTCAGATAAGGGCCACCGGAAGAAATCGGCGCAAGCAGCATGAACACCAGATTTACCGGGGCGTTATCGATGGCCTTAAAATCAATACCGGCTTCAGATCTGAAAAAAGCGACGGTAAGATCTTTAATGGCGCTTGAACGAGCGTGCGGCATGGCAATGCCACCGCCAACGCCGGTCGTACCGAGTTTTTCTCTTTCAAAGAGAGCGTCTTTGAGGGCAGCGGGTTCTTTTATTGAACCGGTTTTCTGCAGTGATGAAATGAATTTTTCAATGGCCTGATCTTTGTTTTCTGCTTCGAAATTCAGGAAAACCTGGTTTTCCTTGAGCACATCTACCAATTGCATGACATTGCCCTCCGATGGGTGAGGTTATATAGCTAGATTATACGAACAGCATTTTCTGAATGCAATCTCTATTTTCGTAAATTATCAAATTTATTGAGCATTAACAAGCAGCAGGTTAACTGTTTGCCCGCGAATAATTCTCAGAACTGCGCGGCCCTCTTTCGCCATCTGGCTCATGGCTGTTTCAAAGGCCTTTTCGTCGAGAGTCAGGGTTCGATTGGCCTGATGAATTACATCGCCAGGGCGCAGGCCGGCACGTTCTGCCGCCGAACCAGGGGCAACCGAAGTAATAACGCAGCCCTCATCAACATAAAGGTCATATTTTCTTACCAGCTCGCCGGTGATTTTGCTGACAGTTACCCCGAGAGGGTTTTTGGCAGCGGGATTTTCGTTGAACTCAACCTCGGCAATGCCTTCTTTGCCCTTGCGAAAGATTTTGATACTGGCTTTGTCGCCGACGCGATGGTCATCAATTCCTTCCTGGAAATCACCGGGGTTGCGGATTTTTTTGCCATCTATCTCAAGAATCACATCGCCTGGTACCAGTTGAGCCTTTTCAGCCGATGAATTTCTGGCAACATCGGTGATCAGTACCCCCTCTTCGGGAATTTCGAAGTATTTGGCGAGATCGGGGGTGATGCGCTGAACCGTTACTCCCAGAAAAGCCTTTTTAACTTTTCCGTATGCCATCAGATCGCCAACGATTCGCTTGGCGCGATTAACCGGTATGGCAAAGCCAATGCCCTGGCCATAGGGAATAATCGCGGTATTGATGCCAATCAGCTCACCACGCGAATTGATGAGCGCGCCGCCTGAATTGCCGGGATTGATCGATGCGTCGGTCTGAATCAGATCTTTGTATGATCGGGTGCGGTCAACCGAAAGATCACGGTTAATGGCCGAGATGACGCCGGTGGTGACGGTCATGCCGAGGCCAAAAGGGTTACCGATAGCGATAACCCATTCGCCGACCCGCATTGTTGAAGAATCACCAATGGGTATATGAGGCAGTGAGGTATCTGTTTCAATTTTGAGGACTGCGAGGTCAGTGAGCGTATCTTTACCGATGATGGTTGCCTTGAAGCTTTTGCCACTGTTGAGTTTTACCTGAATTTCGTCGGCGTCGGCGATGACATGCTCGTTGGTGAGAAGATGCCCTTCTGGGCTTATTAGAACGCCTGAGCCATTACCGCGTTTCGGAATTACGTTGTTGTGCCCCATAAAGTCGTCATCGAAAAGATGCCCGAAAAATTGATCAAGAAAGGGGTCACCCGAACCGCCTCTGCGTCTTGCTCTTACATATTGCACTGATTCGATGGCTACTACCGCCGGGCTGACTTTTTCGGCAATGTCTGCAATGAGTGACGTGCCAAAAAGCTCTGATGGCGCAGCATTTGAGGCTGCTGAAATCATAGAGAAAATGACAGCGAAAAACAACGATACCGCACAAAAAGCATTTCTACGGTTCATGGTTCCCTCCAGAGATTGCTGTTGTCATTTACCAGCTCAATTGAAGGCGGCAGAATTTTTTCAGAGCCTGACTCCTGAGGGTGAGCGCGGTTGAATTCTTCAAGGCGAGCGAGAAACTCTTTTACTTCAGCACCGGAAACATGCTCAAGTGAATCTGGATCAGCCGGCGGCAGTTCGGCAACCCGAACTGCCTGGTTTTTTGACCTGGCCGCGTAGGCTTGAACGGCTGCGCTGCCCTTTTCCGGTTCGTGGTTGATCTGAACGAGAAAAACGAACATCAGCAGACATGCGGCTGGCACCGCAAGTTCAAGCGGCTGTAAAAAACGGTCTAACAGCCATGCCAGCAGGCCCTCGTCAGATGATTCGGAGACGTTATGATCGCCGTCTATGGCCTGCATAATGTTTTCATGCAGGCCGGCCGGGTAAGCCGGAGGAGGTGTTTCGGCAAGTTTTTCGAGCATTTCGGTATGAAATTTTATATCTGACGAACAGTCAGGGCATCTGCTGGCATGCATCAGTACATCCTGCCAGCGGGCTGAGTCTTCTGCAAGGTTCTGATCAAAAGCGTCAAGATAACGATTGCATTTTTTCATTCTAGTCTCCCGTACACATAAGCCTGAAGTGATTCCTGCAGCATCCGTCGGCCACGGTTTATGCGTGACTTAACCGTTCCGACGGGGATCTCAAGAACTTCTGAGATCTTTTCGAGAGGAAGCCCTTCAATATCTTTAAGTATTACCGGCATCCGGTAGGTTTCGGGCAGCCTGGCCACCTTTTCAGAAACGATCTGCTGATTGAGCTGGCGAATCTCATTGTCGACCACTTCATCTTCAGGTGATGAAGCGGTGAATGATTCCCACCAGTGCATCATTGTCTGCAGCAGGCCTTCCTTTTCGCGTTTGCGCTTTTCTGCAAGGCTTATACAGGTATTCGCGGCGATGCGGTATATCCAGGTTTTCAGTGAAGACCGCCCTTCAAACCTGCCTATTGCCCTGAAGATTTTGATAAATACCTCCTGAGCGGCGTCCATGGCCTCATTTTCGTCAGCAAAGAAACGGTAGCAGATACGATAGACAGTTTTCTCATAGGTAGACACCAGTTTTGCCGCAGCTTTCTGATCACCGCGTCTGATGTCTGCAAGCAACTGTTCATCGCCCGCTGTTTCAATAATTTTAGACTGGGGTGTTCCGTTCTGGGTTCCAGAATTTTTCATGATCTACCAATGAAAAAATGGCATTTTTTTATACACCCGGCTGGTTTTTTCGGGGTGTATGCCTACCTGAAAAGTCTGTTCGTGAGACTTTTGACGGCCATGCAGAGCTCCGGGAGAATATAATCTGACGGTGATAAAATAATAGCCGGCCGGCATTTCGATCTCGGGAAAATAGAAAATCCGGCGGTTTCTCTCGCTGACGACTTCGTCAAAATCATGGTTGAGAGATGCGAGGCGCCTGTCACCAAGCCAGAGTTCAACCCGGTCAGCAAGTTGTGAGATGCGTTTCGGATTTTCGCCGCCAAAAGATTCAATAGTTATCGAAAGGCGCCCGGCACCGGTCACCGGATCTGGAATGACAACCGGGTCTGCCTGAGGTGGCTCAGTTTCACGTAAAAATGCGGGCGTGAGCTCGCTTGGGGTTGCTATCTGGCCGGAAGCTGAGAAAGGCATCAGACACAGGCATAACAGAAGAAAAATTACGGGGTGGCGCGCTAACATTTTTCAGGCAGCTGTGCTGGCGGTTACGTTGAGCTTTGATGCATCGGCCGGACCCTTGATAAAAAGGTCTTTGTATTCGAGCAGGTTGACTTCCACCCTTTCCTTGATACGCCGGCCCGAAGAATCAGCCACAATTTTTATTACCGGCCTGATAACCGAAGTCGGATTGTTTTTGAGAACGAGGGCAATCGAGCCGTCGTTCAGGATGACAAGGCTTCCGGCCGGGTAGAGCGAAAATTTGCGGATGAAAGCGCCTAATACCGCCGGGTCAAAGTGGTTGTCCATGCCGGCGGTGAGAATCTTCATTGCTTCATAAGGTGTCATGGCGATGCGATAGGGACGATCGGTGGTCAGGGCATCATAAACGTCGGCAACCGCGCAGATACGGGCAAAAAGAGAAATTTCGGTGCCCTTGAGTTTTCGCGGATATCCCCCACCCTGGAATTTTTCGTGGTGCTGCAGAGCAACCATTCTAGCCCTCTCGCTGACACCTTTTGATTTCGCGAGAATTTCATAGCCGTAATTTGGGTGCGAACGCATTTCAGCGAATTCCTGGTCGGTCAGTTTGCCGTCTTTGTTAAGAATACTCAGCGGAATCTTGAGCTTGCCGACATCGTGCAGCATGCCACCGGTGCCAAGATCTTCAAGATCTGCTTTCTGCAGGCCGAGTGCCTGACCGATCATCAGAGAAATGGTCGCAACGTTGATATTGTGCGTAAAAGTATAGTCATCGAATGATTTGATATCCATCAGGTTCATGATGGCGTCTGGCTGTTGAAGGACCTCTTCTACAAGAGTATGTGAGACTTCCTGGGTTTGTTTGACATCTATGCCGTGACCGGCGCGAACCTGATGAATAACATCAGAAACCGCCTTGAATGCAACAACCTGTGTTTTTTTGCTGATGATGACCTTTTCACCGGTGGTGATGGTCTTCATTTCGGGGAACTTTTCGAAAAGCAGATCGAAGTTTCTTGCAACCCCTGCAACGCTCTCTGCATCTGAAATATCGGTAATCTGAAAGTCGTTGACGATGTATTCTTTACCGTCGGTGGTTCGCAGGTAGAGATCTTTTCTGATCATCAGCGCTTCTACATCATATTCACAGACCAGCCCCTTGAAAATGAAGCGCGATGGCAACTGTTTGTTACCGATCCGGTCACCTGGCAGCCAGACGAACTCCTTGCAGGAGCCGATATAGCTGTAGCCGGTGAAAATGGTGATATCTGTAAGTTTTTTGGTTTCGGCCATAAATAAAGAACCACCTTTGCAGGTGGTTCATTATAACACGTTAAAAGATTAAAACAACAGACTCATTTTTTTAACATCTGAACAAGTTCGGGTCTGATTGAGCCAGAATTGTGAGCATCTTCGAAAAGCACGCGGTTGCGGGCAAATGACATGGCCAATGAAGCCTGTGAAACGCTTTTTACTGCTTCAAGAGCATTGCTGTTACCGTTTTTCATATCTTCAATGACGAGAGATGCGGCACGCTGACTGACCTTTTCGAGCTGTTTGAGAGCTTCATTGCGCATGCCGATGTTGTTTTCGCTGCCGAAAAGGTCGACGATATCGGCAATGGCTTTGAGACTGCCGGGCAGATCGAGAGCGTTAACGATTTCTTCGCGACCATCCGGGTTAACCAGGCCATAGGTGCCGGCCTTGTCGATCAGGTAGAGACAAGCGGGAACATTGAGGCCGGTGAAGGTGGAAATCTGGCTGGCATTGGGAATGAAAGTCGTGCAGAGTTCGAAGGTGAACGACAGCATCTTCAGCTCGCCGTAGAAATAATCGTCGCTGTCGCCCATGGCCGGGTAGAGTTCGGCACTGTTTTTGGGATCGTAGCCATTGAATTTGGCCATTTCGCTGGCCATTTTCACGAAGATCTTTGAATCGGGGTTCGGGATGTTGTAGCCATAACCGAACGGATAAAGAATCAGTTCTGAATAGGTGTGGAAAGAAATACTGGCCTGAAATTTTTCGCGGATGCAGAAATCACGCATGGTGCATGATTCTGGTTCGCTGAACGGACCGGTGCCGTGATAGGTGTCTGAGCTGCCGGAGTTACTGGCGCCAACATTGCCCCACTGGTAGCCATAGTTGCGGTTCAGGTCAACGCCGTAGGAGCCATTGCCATTGTTACGGCGGTTTTTGCGCCACATGCGGCTCTTTTCCATGCTGTAGGTGACGCCATCGGGGTTAACCATCGGTACGATCCAGATTTCGCGGTTATCGACGAGACGTTTAATTTCTTCGTTGCCTTCGTATTCTTCGAGCAGCTGTTTAGCGGTAGCCATCGGCACTTCGACTGAGGGCCACTCTCTTGCGTGATGAGCGCCCATGAGCAGGGCTGCCGGTTCTGGTTCGTTGATTTCAGGGTTGTCGCTGATCTTGAGCGCCCAGATATCGCGGCCTTCATGGCTTTTGCCAATCGATTCAAGGCGGCAGATACCGGCAAATTTTTCTTTCCACTCGTTGAGCCTTTTAACCATGGTGTCATAGGTATAATAGGCATTGTTTTTGGTCTGGGTCTTCTTTACGTTTTTAACGTATTCGTCAAGATCTCTGACTAAGACTTTAACGGTATGACCTTTTTTAACAAAGGCACTGATCTGGGGGCCTTCGAGAACCATTTCGGCGTAACCACGGCCAACGCTGGGAATATCATATCCTTCAGCGGCCAACTGGCTTATCTGGGAAGGTTTTAAATTGGAAACCCGCACCAGACTCTTTGTGTTTGCCATGGCTGCTGAAGCAAAAAACAGGGAAATACCGCAGACAATAGAAAAAACCTTACGCCTCATACTGTGATTCTCCTTGTGAAGGCGACGACGAAAGATGAAAAAATACTGAATACTATAGGGGAAATTTTACTCCCGGGTTGTACATGTGTCAAGGAAACGGCAATAAAAAAAAGCTGTGCACAGAAAAAGTGCACAGCTTTTTTATACAGTCAGGGTACGTTAGTTTTAATCAGTTTTTCCGGTGCGACCTTGGGGCCCTTGAGAATATTTGAGAACGAGGTATCGTTGGGATCGACCTCTTCGCCACCCCTTGAAACAGCGTCAGGAGAAGTGGGCTTTTTATCATCTTTGGTGGCTGGGGTTTTTCCACCGCCACCACCACCGGCTCTGGTAATGAGAGCTTTCTTTTTGTCTGGATCATTTTCGTTGGCGATGGCCTTCATGTCATCCTTATCGGGAATGACAATCACTGTACCGTTGAGAATGGTTCGCGGGTTATCGATGTTATTCACTTCAAGAAGAATCGGGTAGAGTGTTGGGTCCCCGTAGTGTCTGGCGGCGAGTTCCCAGAGGGTGTCACCTGTACGGATGGTGTGAGTGGTGGCTGCCGCCACCGCAGAGGCCATCAGGCCGACCAAGGCAATTGTCAGAATTGCTGAACGTTTTTTCATGTGGTTCCTCCTGCGCCCTGGCGGGCTTTGTTCCAGAATTTTTCTTCGTCACTGAGAGATTCAGTAAAAAACCGCGGGTACATCACGGCCCGCAGTTCAATTTTATTGCCTTTGTCGTTCTGACTGCGGTTTTCCTGTTCAAGGTCGCTGTCGACGACAATTTTAACGGTAATCAGCCGACTTTTATCTTCACCGGCCTCTTCGACTTTAAAATCGCTGACGCTGGTCATGCTTATCACTCTGGTTTTACCACCGGCAACACTTCTTTCAACTGAATTGTCTTTGAAAGTATAGGTGACCATACGTCTTTCGCCTTCATCAGTAATGCAGAATGCCAGACTCTGCCCTTCTATCTTCGGCTTTTCTTCGTCTTTCTGCGGAATAAGCGCGAGTCTGACATCGGCTTTGAGGCGCTCAAGTATCAGGCTGGCGGCTCTGAGGTTGGTAAGTTTCGTCTGGCTTTTGAAAAACTGTGAGAAAGTGCCGGTCATGAGTTTGTAGGCAACAGTCGATACCATCGAGATGACGGCGAGCATGACCATTATTTCTATCAGGGTAAATGCTTTTCTTTTCATGCTACTCGACCACCATCGAAAAAAGAGTTACATCATCATTGCCGCCGCCGGTGGTTCGCGGAAAGGTAACTGTGACGGCAATCAGGTAATTCGGAACCGAGCGGCGCTGGTGAATCAGATCGCTGAGCCAGCCAACAACACCGAGAGGGCCGCGGGTATCGCGGCCCTTGAATCTGGTAAGTTCAAGTTTGCGTGCAAATGGCTTTTCGGTTGGCGGTGGCGCAGTAAGGCCGATTTTTTCAAAAAAGGCTTTTACTTCTGAGTCGTTGTTGAGCTTTATTTTATCCGATTTACCGCCTGCCTGTTCGATCTGGTAGAAGCGCAGATCGCGAACGAAATTAACCAGATCGGAAGCATAATTGGTGCCGGTAACTTCGTAAACATTGTTGACGGTACCCTGACTGCCGAAGCGGAAAAGATTGTAAATCGGCAGAAATGCAAAGCTGAGGAAAATCAGCGCAATCATTACTTCTACGAGTGAAAATGCCTTTTTCTGCATGCTTACCTGCCGTCGCCCAGAGGTTCTTCGGTGAAGGGATTGGTTATGTGGTCAACAGTATCTACCGGTTCTACGGCATCGGCAGCGGTCGCCGATGTGGCAGCAGCAGTTTCAGATGCTGAAGCTGGCATTTCGGCTGCAGTGGTGTCGATAACAACGGCTGTTGATGCAACCTGTTCTGAGACGGTGGCAGAGGCTGCAGCAATCGTGCGAACAGGTTCAATGGCAGCGGGTTCATTGCCGGCCGAAAACGTCTGGCTGGCAGGAACGGCTTTTGGTAGGCTGCGAAAATTCACCATTCCGGCTGTAAGCTCGACCTTTTCGCCGTTAACAAGAATCTGCAGGCCATCGCCATTAACCAGATCGAGTTCAATATCAGCCTCTTCAAATGACGGAACAGCATTTTCGAGTTTTACAGTTGCAATGCCCTGCATGCGGAATTCGGCCGGGGACTTGCGGTCAGTCACGAAGAGAAAGTCGCCATTGAGCCGGTGAGCACAGCAGGCGCTGAGAGGAAATACCCGGTCAGTTGTAGCATTCATGCCATCAACGGTTGCCTCAGTGTTGAGGGCCTGGAAGCTTACACTGTCTGCGGTTCCGTGATATTTGCGTTCGGCCGGGATCATCATGACGGCAATAAGCAGAATCAGGCCAATGGCAAGGGCCGGCAGCATCATTCTCTGCCAGAACGTCTTCTTTGCAGGTGCAATCTCGACAACGGGATTGCTGCGAATCTGACTCATTATGCGCTCGTTAACCCGATGGCGGGTAAATACGGAATTCACGCCTTCGCGCAGCAGGTTGTCGTCTTCAGACATGTCGCTGACTTCACGGGCGCATGTCTGACAGGCTTTAAGATGGGCAGTGATTTCGGCGACCTCGGACTTATCGAGTTCACCGTCTGCAAACGCCATCAGTATTTCTTTTTCAGGACATTTCTTCATAGGTTTCTCTCTTCTCCCGGAGGACGCCGCGAGCTTTAAAAATTCTGTTTTTTACCGTCTGCAACGGTAGATTCAGAATTTCGGCGATCTCCTGGTATGGGAGCTCGTTTACAACCCTTAACAGAAAAGGAGTGCGCAGGTCTCCTGACAACTCCTGGATCATGTTCACGATCTGTCGAAATCTTTCACGCCTGATGATAATTTCGGGTGGATGGGCGTTTGTCTCCTTTAAGCTGTCAGAAAGCAGAACATCGGTAACCAGATCAGTCGAAGCAATGTTTCGGCCAGCTTTTCTTCGCGAATCGATGAGCAGATTGCGGGAAATCGTTACCAGCCAGCCGGCAAATTTTCTTTCGCAGTCATAAGAGGCAAGATGCCGGAAAGCCTTAACGAAGGTATCCTGAACAATGTCTTCGACCTCCTGAATATCGTTCAATCGTGACAACAGATAGCTGAAAACCAGTTTTTCGTAGCGTTCGACCAGCTCTGAGAAATATTCGATTTCGCCGGCCAGGACCTTCTTTACCAGCTCGATATCGCTCACTTCATGCTTGTTCATTCAATTAATACCGACATCTTTGCAAAAAGTTTTTATTCTTCTGTAATTATTTCAAGATCACGCGGGCCCATTGCCAGGCCGTAAAAGTCAGGTGTGGACATATCCCTGCCGCCAGAAATCTCTGCCGGGTCAAATCCCCACTCGATTATACAGCCATTTTTAACGAGGTCTTCAATGTTGTCACTGGCAATGCCACCGACAATGTGCATTGGTTTGCCGATATTGACCCGGCCATTACCGTTGTTGACGCTGACAAAGAAACCATGAATCTGCGGCAATGGGCCAGACCCTGATTTTCCGGCTGA
>JAKQKW010000461.1 GCA_029560455.1 Candidatus Rifleibacteriota bacterium | reverse complement strand
AACCTCTCTGTCTGAAGATCTGCAGCGATCGGCTCAAATGAGTCAGGCTGCGGCTGGCAGTTCGACTGTTACCAGGGTGCTGGTATCAGGGGTACTTTTGATGGTGATTTCGCCGTTAAGGTGTCTGATCAGCTTCTGGGCAACCGCAAGCCCCAGGCCGAGCGATTTTTTGCCGGCCGCGGTAAAAGGCTTGAACAGGTCGCTCTGCTGGTCGGCGGGTATGCCCGAGCCACTGTCAAAAATGATAAATTCGACACGGTCGGTGGTTTTCGGCTTGAGGCGGGTGACGACTTTTATTTCGCCACCTTTGGTGCCAAGCCCGATCAGGGCGTTGATAAAAATATTCGAGGCGATGGTTGCGAAGGCTTCGGGGTCGATTTTTACGTTGGGCAGGTTTTCGGGCAGGTTTTTCGAGACTTTAAGGTTCTTGCCGATATCCTTGTTGCCCGAAAGCAACCTTGCGGTGACCACATGGTTTTTGAGGGCCGCAAAAATCTCTTTTTCTACAAGCTGGTTAAGCGGCAGCTGGCCAATTTTGGGTTGAAAGTCAGAAAAGTGTGAGATCAGATTTCTGACGTTGTGTTCCATTTTCTGGCCCTGGGCCTGAATTATCGGCAGGACCTTGTCAGCCTGGTCGGTTTTGGCGGCCTGCGTCTTGATCGCTTCGAGCGGTGCGGCTATGTTGTTTTTGAGAATTTCGCCGCTGATGCTGGCATGAGCGGCGGTGGCGCTGCCACCACCCGAGACTCTGGCAAGAATGCTGTTGAACTCGTGCAGTTCGCGGGCGAGATCGCCAATATTGCCGCCACCAATGGTGGTGGTAATTTCGGCTGGCTTATGAGCAGCAGCAGAAGCTGTCGGTGCAGTTGCCGGTTTGGGTTTGCCCGGAGCGCCTTCTTCTTCCTGGCCGCCGGCATCGATGGTAGTGCCGAATACTTCTTCGACGTTGGTGCTGCCGGTGATGAGCTTATACAGAGCTGATTCGCGCAGTGACAGCATGCCGTCAGCCAGCGCCTGGCGCCGCATATCTTCAGTG
>JAKQKW010000460.1 GCA_029560455.1 Candidatus Rifleibacteriota bacterium | reverse complement strand
AACCTCTCTGTCTGAAGATCTGCAGCGATCGGCTCAAATGAGTCAGGCTGCGGCTGGCAGTTCGACTGTTACCAGGGTGCTGGTATCAGGGGTACTTTTGATGGTGATTTCGCCGTTAAGGTGTCTGATCAGCTTCTGGGCGACCGCAAGCCCGAGACCGAGCGATTTTTTGCCGGTGGCGGTAAAAGGCTTGAATAGATTGCTCTGCTGGTCGGCCGGTATGCCCGAACCGCTGTCAAAAATGATGAATTCAACGCGGTCGGTGGTTTTAGGTTTGAGACGGGTGACAACCTTGATTTCGCCGCCTTTGGTGCCAAGGCCGATCAGGGCGTTGATAAAAATATTCGAAGCGATGGTCGAGAAGGCTTCGGGGTCGATTTTGACATTGGGCAGGTTTTCGGGCAGGTTTTTCGAGACTTTAAGGTTCTTGCCGATGTCTTTGTTGCCAGAAAGCAGTCTTGCGGTAACCACATGGTTTTTCAGGGCGGCAAAAATCTCTTTTTCGACGAGCTGATTCAGTGGCAGCTGGCCGATTTTTGGCTGGAAATCAGAAAAATGTGAAATCAGATTTCTGACGTTGTGTTCCATTTTCTGGCCCTGGGCCTGAATTATTGGCAGCACTTTTTCAGTCTGATCGGTTTTGGCAGCCTGTGCCTTGATTGCTTCGAGCGGCGCGGCGATGTTGTTCTTGAGAATTTCGCCGCTGATACTGGCATGAGCCGCAGTGGTGCTGCCACCGCCTGAGACTTTGGCAAGAATACTGTTGAATTCATGCAGTTCGCGGGCGAGGTCGCCAATATTGCCGCCACCAATGGTGGTTGTAACTTCAACCGGTTTGTGAGCGGTAGAAACTGGCGGAGCGGCACCCGGTTTTCCTTTGGAAGCTGCGCCCTCTTCTTCCTGGCCGCCGGCATCGATGGTAGTGCCGAATACTTCTTCGACGTTGGTGCTGCCGGTGATGAGCTTATACAGAGCTGATTCGCGCAGTGACAGCATGCCGTCAGCCAGCGCCTGGCGCCGCATATCTTCAGTG
>JAKQKW010000439.1 GCA_029560455.1 Candidatus Rifleibacteriota bacterium | reverse complement strand
GCCTTCATCCAGAAACAGCGAATCCACCCGGACATTCTTGCTGGCCATATGGGACAACCCAAGCGCCAGGGACAGGCTGACGATGAAGCTCTCGCCGCCGGAAAGATTCTTCGTGGACCGAATCTCCCCAGCCTGATAGTTGTCGACCACGTTGAGCTCCAGTGGCTGAGCGTCATCACGGGCCAGCAAGTAGCGGTCGGTCATTTTCTGCAATTGCCGGTTGGCGTGACCAATCATCATTTCGAAGGTCAGCCCCTGGGCAAAATTGCGGTACTTCTTTCCGTCTGCGGAGCCGATCAATTCGTGCAGGTTTTCCCACCTGCGGCACTCTTTTTTCTGGGCCTCGATAGCTGCCTGCTTTTCTTTTATCCGCTCTTTAGCGGCCGCATTTTCACTCAACTTGTGCTTGAGACCAGCAATGATGTCCCGGAGCTCTTTCAGGGCCTCCTCTTGCTCTTTGAATTGGGGCTCGAGCTCTTCCAGCGACTTGTCGGTGACCTTGCGGGCCATTTCCGTGGCCAGGCGCGTTTCCCGATCCTTCTGTCTGGCCTTCAGATCCGTTTGACGCTCATCCAGATCCTTAGCCGTGGCTGTCAGCTCCGCCCGAGCTTCAGAGGGCAGTATGGCCGCCAGGAACTGTTCTTCATTTGAAAAGCCAACATGCGCGAGCGCTGCGGAGAATTCTGTTTCAAGCCTCCTCAGTTCCGGCTCTCGTTGCTCGATGCGTTTCTTCAGTGATTCGACATGAGACTTCGCGGTATTCCATTTTTGTTGGAGCTCATTGTGCCGGTCTCTGACCTGTTTTTCGTAACTTTCGGCATCTGAAATCGCCTTATTGAAACGGCGCTCCTCATCGTCGGGATTCCTGTCGCCGTACAGTGCATTGCGCTCATCACTTCCAGCGGCGAGTTGCTGTTTCAAGGTTTCAAGACGCTCCAGCTTTTCGGCCAGGGAGGTGCTTTGAGTTTCGATAACAGCATCCAGCCGCTTTATTTCGCTGTCGATGTCGGCAATCTGTTTTTCGATGTCCGCCTTTTTCTTGACCTGGGCCTGCCACGCCTTCAGTCGCGCCTTGAGGGTTTCGATCAGTGATGGAATGTCCGTTTCAGAGATGTCCGCAATACCAAGCGGCTTGAGCTTGGTAGCAACAGCCTGCCTGCGTTCGGCAAAATTGGCACGGAGTTTCACCAGGCCGCCCTTCACCTCGGCGAGGGCTTTCTCGGCAGCCTTCTTGTCATTAGCCGCTGCTGACTCCAGCTTCTCAGCCTCCGTCAGGTTCTTGCGGGCAAGGCTTTCTGCTTCTTCGAGTTTCTTGATGGCGGCTTCCTGATCCTCGGCTTTGCAAATCAGTCTGGTCAGTG
>JAKQKW010000403.1 GCA_029560455.1 Candidatus Rifleibacteriota bacterium | reverse complement strand
CGGCTCGCCGCCATGGCAGTCAGCAGCGTCGAAATGATGCGTGCGTCAGCGGCAGCAGTAATGGGTGAGCTGGGTTTGCCACTCTTTGTGCCGGCCCTTGAAAATCTGGCCGCCGAAAACAATCTTGTGGTTGCCGGCAATGCCGCCAATGCCCTGGCAAGAATTCAAACTCCTGCTGCTATGTCAGTGCTCGAAAAGATGCTGCTTCATGGCAATAAAGAGATTGCCGGCAGGGCAGGGGAGCTGCTGGAAACAGTTTCGCGCGAGAATATCAGTCGCGTCAGTCGGTTGATGTCAGGCATTACAGCAGAAGAACGCCGCCTGTTGTCAGCAAAACTCAGAGCTGGTGCCCGCCAGGATAACCTGGAACTGCTGGCGGCAATTCTCTGCATCGAGCAGATTGAAAAGCGCCGGACCCTGATCGCTCTTCTTGAAAAAGCTGATTCAGAGACGCAACTGCTTATGAGCAGGTGTGTCATCGAGGTTTCTGAGGGGCAGATCGAACTTACTGCTGCTCCTTTGATCGCCAGACTCCGCCAGGAGCCGGTTCAGGAGACTGTTCCGGCCTGGTTTTCCCTGTTAGGAGCTATTGCCGGCGGCAGTATCGAAAAACCTGAAATGTCGCCAAATCTGTTGCGCCCGCTTTCGGCTCTTTTAAACGCTCTCTGGAGCGAAACTGCCGCTGTGATGACTACTCCCGCAGGTAAGGTTGAGCATAAACTCTGGCAGAAATACCTCAGATGGCAGGTTCAGGCCTTTGCTTTTTTCTCGCTTGAGCCGGCCGCCATATTGAAAAGCTTTGACGCAATCGCGGGCAGTAACTCGCATGAACGCGGCATGGCTCTCGAATACCTTGAAACCCGTGCCGGAAGAAAACTTGCACAGAAGATCGTTCCTCTTATTGATCCTGCGGCGGGTATACCTGCGGATATCGATGCTTTTTCAGTTTTTGCAGCCGCACGGGAAATTGAAATTTCTGCAGAAATGGTTGTCGACGCCAGTTCGCGTCTGAAACAGCTCGGAATTCTTTTAACGGATGAATAATATATGCGATTATCATTGATTGTGACTCTGACGATGTTTTCTCTTTTGTTTGCCGGATGGTTTGCGATCAAAGAGCCCGAACCGGTTCGCCTTAAGCCTGTAATCGACCAGGCAGCTCCGGTTTTTCTCGGGGTAATCCCTTTTATCCAGCCAGACAAGCTTCGCGAGCAGATTGAACCTGTATGCAGATATCTTCAGAAAAAACTTGGCAGAAAAGTCGTAATGGTTACAGCTTCAGATTACGAGAGCCTTGCACGCCTTCTTGAACTGAATAAAATTCATATTGCCTGGTTCTCACACGCTTCTTTTGAGGGCCTGCGGCGACAAAGCCGCTGGGAGGCCGTGTGTCGGCCGATGCAGTATGGCAGTGTTCTTTATGACGGCCAGATTGTTGTCAGAAGCGACAGCCCGGCTAACGATATTCAGGATCTCAAGGGCAAAGTTTTTGCCTATGTCGATCGTTATTCCGGTTCGGGTTTCTATTTTCCCAACCTTTACATGGCAGCTCAGGGGATTGATCCGCTGGCCTTTTTTTCCCGGGTTGAATTTACTCAGAGTCACCGCAGCAGTATTCTCGGGGTCATTGACGGCACCTACGACGCCGCCGCGGTTTTTTCGGCAAGTCTTGTCGACAAGAATGCCGACGGTCTGAAGGTTATTGCCAGAACCGGCCCTATTCCGAACGATCCGATCGTTGTCAGAGAAGACCTCGATGCGGCGCTTAAAAAGCGTATTGTTGACGCCCTGATGCAGATGCATACCGACCCTGATGGCGTTGAAGAACTAAAGATTGTCAAAGCTCTGCGTGGCACCGATAAATTTGTGGCCGAAGCTGAAATTCAGGCAGAATTGAAAAGCAGAAGCAAATAAGCGGCCGACTGGTAGTCACGGGATGGCAGTTTGTGGTAAGATACTGCAACTATGAATACGACAGACACAACTTTTCTACTTGGTTACATCGAACAGGGAATCGGCGGCACGCAAGACCCCCTGACTCCGCCGATTTCAATCAGCCGTAACGGTTCTCTCGCCAAATGGCGCGGCAAAATGCATGTGCTCGATCTTCGGGTCAATGACCCCGGTTTGCAGCACAACCGCGAAGTATTTGTGCAGACTCTGCAGAAGGCTCAGACCCTCGGGATAAAGGTCGTTGTAACCCTGCCTGAATATGTTGCCCGTTCTTACAGTCTGCCGCCAGATCTGCCCCCGAAAAAAGACGCGCCGCCGCCGCCACCGCCGAAGAATTTTAAAAAGCCGGAAAATCTTGTGCATTTTCGCCCCTGTTACCTGGCTTTGCCATCATCCGTTGAAGGCAACAGGGCTTATGCCGCCTTGAGCACTGACGAATGTCTGCCGATCATCGAAATGGCGGCAGAATATGGAGTCGAGCACATCATTGTTCCTGTTTCTGAGCCTGGTATTTTTATTGACCCGCAGGCTGAGGCAAAGTTGAAAGCAGCTCTCAAGACGCTTGCCGCTGAAGCCGGCAAGCACCAGATCAGACTGCATTTGCGCAATGGCGGTATTTCTCACGCCGTTTTTCGCAAGCTCCGCAAGGACAGCGGTTGTGGCATGGCCTTCAATGTCGGTATTGCTCAACTTGAGAGCGAAGATCTGATCGAAACCTATCGCCAGTTTCGCAGTGAAATCACGATTGTGATGCTGCAGCAGGTTCAGTCTGGTCTCGATAAGATTGGTGCCCGTAGAGACGCGATGCAAAAGGCTCTTAAAGAATTTATTGCCGCGGCCAAAGACCATCAGCAGGCGACTGCCGAAAAAGACGAACATTATGCCGAGCAGGTGCTCAAACGCTGGCATAACGCTCTTCGCGACTATTATGACGCGGCCCGTAATCAGTTTATGAATCTGGGGCTTTTCCAGAATGGCGATATCAACCTTGTGCCGTTTCTCAAAGAACTGCGCAAGGATATCGAGGCCGGCAACCAGAAAATTCTCCTTGTCGAGGCTGTTCCAAACACCAGAAATACAGACTTCGTCATGCGCAACGTCATGCCCGACAGCTTCCCGGGCTCACTTTAAACCGCTGGTAACCTTGATGAAAAAGCCGTATCTGAACTTTCTTCTTGCAGCTGCTGTCATGGCCATGCCGGGCAGTTCTACAGGTTTGAATGCTCAGGTTCGTTCAGGAAAACGGCTCGAAATAAAGCAGAACTCCGAAGTTACTGCCCCCTATAACCTGCAGAAGTGTTTGTTGCGTGCCGAAGAGCTGTTTCGCGCCAATGACTACCGTGAAGCTCTGATTTTTTATTACGAAGGTCTTGCCATGACCACCAATGAAGAGGTCAAGGCCAAACTGCACTTCCGCATCGGTGAATGTCTTGAAGGGGTCAGGCGTTTCGATTTTGCCGCCTATCATTACAAACTGGCCATGCAGGGAAAACTGCCAGAACTGCTTGCCAGCCGCGCCGTGATGAAGCTCGAGCATCTGCCGGAGCTTGCGCAGACAGAAGAGGCGAATCGCCTGTTTAACAGGGCGATGGCTCTTTATGCCAAACGCAATATTCGTGAAGCAATCGATGATTATCTGGCGAGCCTGCGACTGATGCCGACTTTGATGGCTAAAGACGAATCCGGTCTGATAGAAGATGCGGTTAAGTATCTGACCTTTCTTTCAGAAACAAAAGAGCGTGAGCCTGACCGTCTGCTGAAGCTCGCTACTCTTCTTGAGCTGCGCGGCGATACCGAAAAGGCCACTCAGACCCTGCAGCAGATAATAATTATCTATCCTGATTCCGATCAGGCAGGTCAGGCCGAAGAAAAGCTTGAACAGTTTTCTTCACGAACAACAGCTTATGTTGAGCCGACCAGGCCGCGCAACGAACTGTCTGAGGTTGTTTCTGAAGAACAGGTTGTACTCTTTCAGGACAGTTTTTCATTCAATGCCGCCGGCACCATATCGCGGGAGCTTGATGGAGCCGCGTTCACATTGCGTGCCAGTAACGAGCGCACCGGTATTCCGGCTGATCGCTTCGAAATTTTTTCAATAACTCTTGCTGGTGGCAGCGAGCAGCGTGATTTTGTCTTTACCGCCGAAGAGGGCATCGACCAGAAAAATCTGCGTTTTGAGGCTGAAGGAATAAGATATACAGTTGTTTTTTCGGCTGTTAACCAGACCAGCGGTTATATCCAGGATTTGTATGGCGGCGGGCGGCGTTCGGTGACCCTGTTCTCAAATGTTGCAGTACAGCTTAAGGTTGAGCGAATCGAAGAGTAAAGGAGGCATGGCATGTTTTTTCAGATTTTTGGCTATGTTTTCGGTCTTTTCATGGCTCTGCACTACTACGTTTTTCTGATTTTTCTACCAGCTTTAATTGACAGCCTGCTCAAAGATAATTAACTTGGCAAACCGGAAAATTCTGGTATCATGTTTGACTGTACCGCAGATTTTTCTTGTGTGACTCGGGGGATGGCATGAAAACGAGGTTTACCGAAAAAAAGCTCGCCTCGCTGACCAGGCAGGAATTGTACACTCTTGCCCGTGAGCTTGATATTGCTGGTCGTTCCAGTCTTTCACGTCAGGAACTTATAAAAGTTCTGCAGTTGCTCCTGGTTGAACCGCCAGTCAGTCGAAGTCTCAATAAAATTACTCCGACTCTGCCGACTCTCCCGCAAAGTCACGGCCAGCCAGAACCCGGTTCTGCCCCCAAAAAATCAGAAATTCCCGAAAAACCCAGGGGAAGAGGCCGACCGCCTAAAAAATCTGAAGTTGATAAACAGGCTGTGCCTGCATTAGAAGAAGTCTTAAAGTCAGAACCATCAGCTGAACGCCCACGCCGTGGCCGTCCGCCTAAGGCCATCAAAAAAGATGAACCTGCTGAAAGGCCTGCGCAGATTTCTGAAGACAGGCCCCGACGCGGTCGTCCACCTAAAAAGGCTGCCGTTGAGCCGGTTGTCGATAAACCAAAGCGCGGTAGACCACCAAAAGTAAAAAATGATGCCTTGCCAGTCGAAAAGCCACGCCGTGGCCGCCCGCCAAAAGCAAAGCCCATGTCGTCGCCTGAGCTCGCTCAAGCCGCCGCTAAGGTTGAAGATACTTCCGTTGGCTTGCATGCCGCAGAGGTTGTCAGCCGTCAGTGTGAAGAAGAAGCCGCAGCACTGAGAACCCTCAATCGTGCTTTTGGCAAAAAAAGCTCCGAAGTGCCTGTTTCTGCAAATAAAAAGGGCGCGAATGTAATTGAGCCGGCTGTGGCGATTCCGGTCAACCTTGCCCATGATTCCAGAAAGACAAGCGACCTGGCGGAGAAAATAGAGAGCGATCGCCGGCGCCGGCATGCTTCGCTGAAGACTACCATGGAAATCCCGGTGCTGTCAGCACCCTCTTCTGCTCCTGCCGCGCCCATAGGTGAAAGTGAGCTTACCGGTGACCTGCCGGAATATTACGACGAGACCAGACTGGTTCTTCAGATTCGTGATCCCCACTGGGCATACGCCTACTGGGAACTCCCACCGGTTGAGCGCAAACGCCTCGAGCTCGAAGTCGGTATTTTTGAATTTGCCCATTCGCGCTATATTTTGCGGCTTCATAACGTTACTCACGGTCACACCCAGGAAATAAAGATCACTGAGAATGCCCGGAACTGGTATATTTATCTTGAAGACTCAAAATGTGTTTATCAGGTCGAGTTGGGTTTGCAGAGCCCCACTGAAGGCTATACCTTTATCGCTCTTTCCAACCTGGTTCAGACCCCGCCCGACAGAGTCGCCGAACAATGGGCTGCAGCCGTTGCCCCTCAGCCACTTCCGAAGCTGTGCGAAGAATCTGAATCCCCGGCAGAAACAGAAAACAGCCAGACTGTGGTTCTGACGGCCCGTCTGACTGACCCGGCTTTTGTTTATTACCAGTCGCTTTCAGGTTCTCCGGTGCTCCACGCAGGGTCTTCTGAAATCCCGGCAGGGTTTTCGGAACATGCGCCGCTGATGCCCGGGTCACATGTGGCATTGCCGGAGGGCATTTCTTCACTCAATCTGCCTGGTTCTTCAGGCGTTCCGACTTCGGCTTCAGAATTTTCATCGATGCCTGGATCTCTGCAAATGCCAGGGTCTGCCGGAGTCAGCAGCTTTGATCAGGTTTGTAGAACCCGGCCGGTTCCGTCGATAGCGCTGGCGGCTGACCTGGTTCTTTATGGCCAGGTTCCTGCCGGTTGTGACCTGTTTTTCATGGGGCAGCAGATTTCAGTCAGAGCCGATGGAACTTTTTCCCTGCGCCTGGCCTTGCCAGCCAATGCGCCCTGCCAGTTCGAACTGATTGCAGTAAACCGTGAGACGGGTGAAACGCAGAAAATTGCCGCTCATTTTGCGTTCAACCGGTAAAGCTGCTTTGCAGACACAATAAGATGACAACCAGCAAGGGCTTTCTTTCTCTCGTTCTGCACGCTCACCTTCCATTCGTCAGGCACCCGGAACATGCCGACATGATGGAAGAACGCTGGCTTTTCGAAGCGATCACCGAAACCTATATTCCCCTGCTTGAGGTTTTTGGCAAGCTGGTTGCCGATGGCATAAAGTTTCGTCTGACCATGTCTCTGACACCGCCTTTGTTGAATATGCTGGCCGACGAAATGCTTGTCGGGCGTTACAGTAAACATCTGAGCAAGCTTGAAGAACTTGCCGAAAAAGAAGTCGAGCGCACTCGCTGGCAGCCGGAGTTTTACGCAACAGCACTGATGTACCGCGAAAAATTCAAACGCATTCGCGGGATTTTTCAGTCATGTGACGGCAATCTTATCAGGCTTTTCAAAAAATATCAGAATCTCGGGGTTCTCGATATCATTACCTGCTGTGCTACGCATGCCTTCCTGCCGCTTTTGAGCGACTTTCGCCCGGCTGTCAGAGCTCAGATAGAGATGGCGGTGCGTGACTACCAGAAGCATTTTGACCGCGCTCCCCGGGGTATCTGGCTTGCTGAATGCGCCTATAACCCTGGAGATGATAAAATTCTGAGTGATTTTGGTATCAGGTACTTTTTTACTGACACGCACGGAATTCTTTTTGCTGACCCAAGACCGGCTTACGGAGTGCATGCGCCGGTTGAATGCCCGTCAGGAGTTCTTGCCTTCGGGCGCGACGTTGAAAGCAGCCGGCAGGTCTGGTCAGCCCATGAGGGCTACCCTGGCGATTTTGCTTATCGCGAATTTTATCGTGATATTGGCTTTGACCTGGAGTTCGATTATATTCGCCCTTACATTCACGAGTCCGGGCATCGCCTCAATACCGGCATAAAATATCACCGCATCACTTCGCGCGACGGGGCTGAAAAGCAGCCTTATAATTACCAGGAAGCGATGGCCAGAGTTGCCACGCATGCCGGCCATTTTATTTACTGCCGCGAACAGCAGATGAAACATCTCAATGCCATCATGGATCGGCCGCCGATAATAGTTTCGCCCTACGATTGCGAGCTGTTTGGTCACTGGTGGTATGAGGGGCCGGAGTTCATCTACCACGTTCTGAGAAAGACCTCTCTTGAAAGCAGCGTCATGCAGCTGGGAACTCCGGATGATTATTTTGCAGCCTGCCCGTGTAACCAGAAGGCGATCCCATCGATGTCTTCATGGGGACACCGCGGTTATAATGAAGTCTGGCTTGATGAAAGCAATGCTTGGATATATCCGCATCTGCACAAAGCCTCACAGCGAATGATCGAGCTGGCAGACAGCTTTCCTGATTCCGAAGGTCTGCGATTGCGGGCTCTGAATCAGGCGGCCCGCGAGCTAATGCTGCTGCAGTCTTCTGACTGGGCTTTTATCATGAAGACCGGAACAACAGTTGAATATGCCCACAAGCGGACGCGTGATCACACCTTTCGCTTCAATAAACTATACGAAGACATTATCAATGATCGGGTCAACGAAAACTGGCTGCGAGAAGTTGAAAGCCGTGACAACATCTTTCCCGATATGGATTACCGAATCTTCCGCAGTTGATTCTGAGAGGTGTTTATGAGTGTCAAAGCTGTTCTTGATGGCGCAAAGGGATTCTTTACCAGAAAGAAGGCTGGGACTGGATCGCATACCGGCCTGCTGTACGGCGGCATAGTTTTTCTTATTTCAATGCTGATGATGCTGGCCGGCTTTCTGAACAATCTTGATACAGCGCTCAATGCAATTGTTTTTCAGATGGGCTATCAGCCTCCGAAAGCACATGATCAACTGATTGTTGTAAAAAAAGACCAGGCAACCTCGGCGTTACTGGGCAAGAACCCTGAACGGGCAGAATTTGCTTCTATCTTCAGGTTTCTTGGGCAATCACAGGTCGTTGCGCGCAAGTTTGCCAGTAAACCCCGCAGTATCGAAATTCTTCGGGTGCATATCGGATTTTTTCCGGGTCTTAAAGAGTTGCCGGTTAGAATGGCCTACACCGACTGGTGCGGTATTGCCGATAAAGAGCCGGCATCAGCCGGGTTTAATGTCGGCAGGTGGAATCTGACCAGTCACAGAGTTAAAGATTTTTTCAAGAACAACCCGGAACATCCAGGTTTTAACAGTTTGATAAAAATTGAAGGCCGGACCTGGCCGCCAACTGGCCCTAGTCTGATCAAACTGATGGCCGGTGGATCAGAGCCCCTGATACTGCCTTCGCTGCTTGTCAACTGGAACGACCCGGAACTGCTGAAAACCCTCAAAAATGAAACGTCTCCCGAAAAGATGCCTGAGCAACACCGTGCTGCCGCAATGCTTTTAGAGCGCTGGCAAAATTTGCTGGCTAATCTCGGCAGTTTCAATGTTGGTATTGACTTCAAGTTTTTCCCACGTCCCGGAACCGTTCTGAGCATGACTCTAAGTGGCCGCACCGATGGTTTACCTGCGGAATACATCGTTGAACCGGCCGCAGCGATCGGCTTCGACTTTGTTCTTCAGGGCGGGAAGGACAAGGAACTCGACAAAGTTCTGCAGCGGGCTATAAAAAAATCACAAAGTCCGATAATTCTGGCAGGCCACACTAAGATCGAAGAAGAGTTTGTTTACGAAGACAGCGACAGCAAAGCTCCGACGCGTCTCGACAAATTGTCAAATACCCGCCAGGCCGTCAGGCAGATTCTTCCTGACCCATCCTTTCTCAAGGGAAAGTCGCGTATGGCTTTCATTGACATGGCAGCAGGCAATAAAAGCTATGTTACCGAAGTGCCTCTTTATGTGGTCAGTGATAAAGACAAGCGGCTCGAACCAACCTTCAGTCTTCTGATCGCAATGCTTGCTCTCGATGCGAGAAAGCCTGGCGAAAAGCCCGGCTACGTTGAAGCAATGGATCTGGCGCTGGCATCGATCTATGATGAGGTAGTTGCAGGCAGATTCAAGGGGCCTCTCATCATCAAAGATCTTACTATTCCGGTTAATTCTTATGGTCGCATGCTGCTCGATTATGTCGGGTCTACTTCCCGTGGGCGCTTCGACAATGCCGCGATCCGCTCCGCGTCTTTTTTCGAATGTTTTGATGAAAGAACTCTTGCTTCCTATTCACTTCTTACACCCGAAGAATCACGCCTGAAACCTGAGTTTGCCCATAGAAATACTCTCGATCTGCAGCAGAACAAGGGTGGAAAAATTGCAATCGCCGGGCCATTCGAAGTAAGCGATTTCGACTATTTTCCGACACCACTGACCTATGATTCTGGTTTTGCCGTGCAAAAAGAACCCCTGATGGGTATCGAAATTCACGCCAATGCTATTCTCAATATCACCGAACAGCGCTACCTGAAGCATCCTTCTTATGTTCATACTGTCATTGCTTTGCTGGTTTCGACGCTTCTGCTCGGATTTCTGCTCGATATTCTGTCACCGGTAGCCGGGGCCTTTGTCATGGCGGCTTTTGTTGCCGGTTCTTTCTGGCACGCGTATTCTTCTTATCATATTGCCAGGCAGCTGTTTAATTTTTCGTCACTGGTAATAAGCTATCCGACCATCTGGTCGCTGGCTACCCTGACGAACTACCTGCGCCAGAGAGCTCGGGCCCAGTCTACCAAAGAAATGTTTTCTCGCTTTGTGGCTGCCGATGTGGTTCAATACATGCTCGACAACCCTGAGCTGGTCAAACCGGGTGGTGAAAAGGTCGAACTGACCATATTCTTCTCTGACGTTGCTGGTTTTACCTCGATTTCCGAGGCATTGACTCCAGAAGAACTGGTCGTTCTGCTCAATGAATACCTTGGAGCGATGACTGACCTGTTGTTTGAATACGGTGGAACTCTTGATAAATTCATCGGTGACGCGGTAATGGCCTTCTGGAATTTCCCGCAAAAACAGGAAGATCATTCAGTGCGTGGCTGCCTCTGTGCTTTGGCAATGCAGCGCAAAATTCATGAGCTGCAGCTCGGCTGGGCGAAACGGGGCCTGCCAAAGGTCTCGGCGCGTGCCGGCCTGAATACCGCCGATGTCGTTGTTGGCTATATGGGTTCACAAAAGGCTCAGATGAACTTTACCTGTATGGGCGACGGCGTTAATCTGGCTTCACGCCTTGAAGGTGCGAATAAGGAATACGGCACCGCACTGATGATCAGTGATGCTGTTTATCAGCGGGCCAAACATGTGGTCTCTGCAAGGTTTCTTGATTTTCTTGCAGTCAAAGGTAAAAAAGAACCGGTAAAGGTTTTTGAGCTCGTCAGCGAGAAGGGGAAGGAGCCGCCAGGCTGGTTCGAACTGATCGAGTTGTATGACCGCGCCATTCAGCTGCATCTCGACCGGCACTGGGATGAAGCAATAGCTACCTTCAAGGAAATTCTTGACCGCTGGCCTGACGATGGCCCAAGTGCCACCTATATTCATCGCTGTCAGGAATACAAGGATAACCCCCCCCCCGAAGGCTGGGATGGCAGATACATTCTCACCCATAAATAAGTCGTATTTTTTCGCCGCTGCAAAAAAAATGCTGCTGAATTCGATGCAGTTGTGATAATTATTGTTTATCTGAATCACGCAACAGGTCACTGATGAAAATTGAATTCGACCCCAAACCTTTTATTGAAAACGCAAAAGTCATAGAAAACACAGAAGAGCTCGCCGGCTTTTTTGCCAGGGCTCAAGGCGAAGATATCGTCGCCGTCGACATTGAATCTGCAGGCTTTTATCGCTATTATTCCCGGGTTAACCTTATTCAGATCGCTACCCGCAGTGAAGCAGCAATTATCGATCCGCAGAAAATCCAGGATTTCAGTCCTTTCCAGCATTTTGCGACGCAAAGTTCCTGCCTGTGGGTTTTTCATGGCGGAGATTACGATATTTCCATGCTCGCCAGAGATCTCGAAATATATATTCCGGTAATGTTTGATACCCGCAAGGCAGCAGAATTGCTGGGAATGCATGAGCTTGGCCTGAGATCGCTCACAGAAAAATATCTTGGTTTTACTCTCGACAAGAGGCTGCAGCGCTGTGACTGGTCACGCCGACCGCTTACCACCGCCATGAAAGAATACGGCCTGCTCGATGCGGTGTGTCTGGTTCCTATTTTTGACGCAATGGCCGGTGAGCTCAAAACCCTTGGCAGATACGAATGGCTGCTGGAAGAGTGTGAATACATTGCCCGTCAGGCGCGCGAAGCGCAACCGCACGAACAGGATGAATTTGCCTTCAGAATCAAGGGTTCGTCAAGATTGTCGCCACGGTCTCTCGCGGTCCTCAGAGAAATCTGGAACCTGCGCGAGGAAATCGCCCGCCGGCTTGACCGCGCACCTTTCATGCTGCTCAGCAATCAGGCCCTGATCGATATTGCCAGACAGATGCCAAGAACCATTTCTGGCCTGAATGTTATCAAGGCCATTGGCCGAGATTTTCTTAACCGCTATGGCACCGAACTGCAGGCCGCAATTCGAACCGGTCTTGAAGCTGAGCTTACCGGTCTTGATAAACCCTTCAAACCAAGAGAAAGACATGAGTTGCTGAACTCCTGGGAAGGGGAAATCGCCAAATCGCTGCGCGAAATTCGCGATGCCATTGCCAATGAGATGAAGATTCCGGCTTCTGTACTGGCTCCGACCAATGCTCTGTATGATCTCGCCAGAATCAGACCCGAAAGTCTTGGGGAGTTGCAGCAGAGCGAAATATTGCATCAGTGGCAGGTAAAGGTTCTTGCCGATGAAATTTTGCCGGTTTTACAGCAGGAACCGCCACCAACGACGAGAAAAACCCGCCGCCGCCGCCGCCGTCGACCTGGCGAAAAATAATCCGGCTTCCGCCACCCGCAAAATAAAAAAAAGAGCCGTTACAAAAAAAATGTACCGGAACCATTTCAGATAAACCCCAGAAACTGGCGATAAAGCCAGTTTCTTTATTATATTAAAACAAGAGTGATGCAAAAAACTTTTTTTGTTTTGCCCCTTGCGCCTTTATGTACCAAACCGTATAATCCTAAGAACAAAGCTTAGTAAGTATCATAAGTAACCAGGAGGAAAGAAGCTTGAAACGAATTTCTACCATGTTCTTGGCCTTTTGTCTGATGAGCGCTGGTTCTGCCTATGCAGCCGGTATTTCTGTCAGCAGTTCACGTGGTTATGCAACCACTCTTGACATCGAATGTCCGAAAGTCAATGTTGCCGAAACTCAGGTTCTTGGCGCCAAGGCTCTCGAAATCACCGCCCCGGAAGCATCTCTCTCTTCAGATAAAGATGCTCCGACTCTGCCAAGATATACCGCAATGGTAATGGTAGACCCGGCTCGCCGCCCTGTTTTCCAGGTAAACAGCATCGAATCTGAAATCATCAACCTCGATGCACGCATCGTGCCCAGCAAAGGCAACTTTACCCGCAATATCGATCCGAACAGCGTTCCTTTCAATTTCGGCGAAGTATATGCTAAAGACGCCTGGTATCCGACTGATGCCGATATGGTCAAAATGGGCGAACCTTTCATCTTCCGCGAAGTCCGCGGTGTTAACCTGGTTGTAAACCCGGTTCAGTACAACCCCGCCAAGAATCAGATCAAGGTTCACAAAAAGATCCGCGTATCAGTATCTGCTGATGAAAAGATCTCTAAGAACCCAATGACCAAGCTGGCTCCGATCAGCAAGTCATTCGAACCGATCTACAAAAACACTTTCGTAAACTACAAACAGGCCACCAGCCGCCTGCCCCGCCTCGATGAAAATGGCCGCCTCCTCATCATCGCCCATGATCCTTTCATGGCAGCCATGAAGCCCTTCATCGAATGGAAGAAAAAATGTGGTATCGACGTGAAGATCGTTCCGATGAGCGAAGTTGGCAAAACCAACACTGACGTTCAGACCTTCATCAGCGAAGAATTCAAGCAGGGTAACCTGACCCACATCATGCTGGTTGGCGATGCTGAACAGATCCCGACCAACAAGGGCGTTAAAGAACGCGCCGACTCTGACCCCTGCTACGTAAAACTCGCCGGCGACGATCATGTTCCGGATGCAATCATCAGCCGCCTGTCAGCCACCACTGAAAAAGACGTGGCCTATCAGGTTGCCAAGTTCATCAACTATGAACGCTTCCCGACTGAAGACAAAGCCTGGTATACCAGAGGCCTCGGCATTGGTTCTAACGAAGGTAACCCGACCGACAAGGCTTACATCGAAGAAATCCGCCAGGTTCTTCTTGGCAAAACTTTCACCGAAATCGCTACTGCCTATGACCCGGGCGCAACTGCCGCTATGGTTTCTGATGCCGTTAACAAGGGCCTCAGCCTGATCAACTATCTTGGCCATGGCTCCGGCACCAGCTGGGGTACTACCCGCTTCAACAACACTAACGCCAGCCAGCTCAAAAATGGTTGGATGATGCCAATAATCTGGGATGTCGCCTGTGTTAACGGTCGC
>JAKQKW010000395.1 GCA_029560455.1 Candidatus Rifleibacteriota bacterium | reverse complement strand
GACGGTTACCGATAACGTCAGGTTTTTTCATGGTATTTCGAAGCTGAGCTACCCGAGAGAGCGCCTGATTCTGCTCGGTAACAATGTCAGCTCCGACTTCTCGACTGCCAAAACCAGTCGGGTGTTCCCCTACCCGGTTATCGGCGGCCTGCCTAAGGTGGCTGATTTCGAACCGCAGTTCGGCAAACCGGTCTATGATGTTGCCCCCAGCAGCCCATATTGCGAAATCATGCGCCTGATGGTGCGTAATATTCTCAAAGAAAACGTCATCAGAAAACCGCAGGCACAGAAGGGTGGTATTTTCTCGATGATCTTCGGTGAAAAAGATCCCGACCTGATGATAAACACTCAGTTGTTGCAGCTGCAGCCAATGCCCGGCAGCAGCTTCTCGCCGATTATCAGCTCAAAAGACGTGCGTTCTCAGGTTAAATACGTGCGTTACAACCTGCTGTTCGGCTACCTTGAAGAAGCCAAGCGCAACCTCCTTTCATTCATGGAATATTCGCAGTCATCTGCCCCCCTCTGTGAACTCCTTGGAGAACTCTACCTGATCGAAGACAAGAAATCTGAAGCCCTCGAAGCTTTCCAGAGAGCAATTGCCATCGACCCGAAACAGCATGTGGCTCTAGGCTATCTTGCTCACCTCTCAGGCTCAAAAGAAAGCTTTGAACAGGCAGTTGCCGCAGTAAAAGAAAAAATTGCCGCCAATCCGAAATTTCTTGACCTGCTCAATGATTACAGCAAGATCCTCATGAGCAATGAAATGTTCGAAGAAGCCGCCGAACAACTTGAAAAAGCGCTGAAAGAAAATCCGCGCTACCTCGAAGCCAAGCTGAATATGGCCACCTGTCTCTCCAAAATCGGCCAGCCGGAAAAGGCCATCAAGATGCTCCTCGGCGTTGACAGCCGCAACCCCCGTCTGTTCTTCACTCTTGGCGAAATCTTTTACAGCACCGGCCGCCTGTATCTTGCCTACAGGGCATTCACCAAGGCTGCCAACCTGTACCCGGCATATCCTGGTCTGCGCCCGAAACTTTTCGAACTCACCGGTTACATGCGCAAGCTTGAAACGGTTATCGATCTGCACGAGCGCTTTGTCAACACCAATCCGACCTTCCCCGACCTGCACTCAAAACTTGCCGGCTTCTACAAGCTTGCAGGCAAGACAGAGCTGGCTATCATGCATTTCAAAAAAGCTCTCGAACTTAACCCGAACTACCAGGATGCAAAAATCAAGCTCGATTTTATCCAGAAAGATGAAATCAGCCGTCTGGCCAGAACCGATCTCGAAGAAGAAACAGTCGAAAGCAGTACCGTCACACGCGATCTTCGTGCGACAATCCGCTTCTCAACTGGCGACAAGCGCTATTCCCTGCCAGAAGAAGCCGTTCTTCAGGTTAAGAACGTCAGAACATCGAAGTTGATGCAGAAAGCAATCAATATCACACAGATCGAATCTGGTAACATCGATCTTGATTGCTCACCCCTCGGTCTGCTCGCCAGCCAGGATATTCTCCTCTTCCAGATCTATGATGTGAAAAGCTCGAATGTCATTCGCTTCGCGCCGCATTACCTCGAAAAAGACGAAATCATGGCCAATCACTGTCAGGTCGATCTCGATCTTGAACTGAATCACAGCGATGAAGACATTGAAACAATGACAAAGTATTTCCTTGTGCATCTTTCTTCAAAACAGATGGCTGACCTGGTCGGCACCGGCAGTTCTTACCGTGCCATTCTTCAAAATGCCAGTAACGGTCTTGAAGCTGTCGGGCACCTTAACCCCGAAAACGAAGAACAGATCAGTTTCGTGCTCAATGCTTCTCATAAAGCCGATGATGGTGTTGCGGCCGTCAAGCCTGGCGACAAGCTGTCGATAAAAGTTCAGGACAGCAAGAATACCAGCGTCTTTGCCATGGAATTCGCCGTAGGTAAAAGCGATGTACAGAACTTCTGCAAAACTATAGTTCCGAAAGATTCCAATTAACAGCTCTTAAACAGAGCGCCCGTTTCACTTCACCGTGAAACGGGCGCTTTTTTTACGTCTTAAGCGTTTTTTTCCACCAGGATGTCAGACCGGCGGCCATACCCGAAAGTAGAGCCAGACCTCTGATCAGACAGAACAGAGGCGTCAGTATTGCCAGAACAGGCCTTTCTGGTAGAGCCAGTCGTGCCAGTGGGATACATGTGCCCAGCCAGATTGCTTTCCAATAAAAGCGTAACTGCTTCGAAAAAAGTGCGACCGGAAACAGCGTCAGCAGAGCCAGTTGGACTTTGAGGGTCCAGGGCGTATAGGTATCGTTGCCGGCTTTCTGCAGATGCTGGCGGTAGATGAGCATCCGCCAGTAACCACGCCAGTATTTGAGGCGGGCGTAAGCCAGCCAGCCTTCGCGGTGGGTGTGGGCAACCCGGGCTTCGGGAGCGAAAAGAAAACGGGCTCCTGCTTTTTTAATACGAAACGCGAGGTCGACGTCTTCGTTCTGGCGCAGTTCAGGGTTGAAACCACCGGCGGCAAGAAAAACCGATTTGCGGTAGGCGCCGCAATAGGTGTCGATAAAGTCTATCTCGCCATGTGAGGCAAGCTTTTCATATCTCTCTTCGAATTCGAGCTGGGCCAGTCTGGCCCAAAGGTCGTTTTGAAAGGTCTGGTAGACGCCCTTAACCCCGGTTAAACCGGGGTCGGTCATTGGCGCAAGCATTTTTTCGAGCCAGTCGGGTGCGGGAACACAGTCGGCGTCAGTAAAAAGAAGGATTTCGCCGGCAGCAGCCCGGGCTCCGGCGTTTCGCGCCGCACCGGGTCCCGAATTGGTCTGGAGTCTGAGCAGCTGTAGATAAAGTCTGCCGGTATATTTTGCCGTTATAAACGACAGGTCATCGGTCGAAGCATCGTCAACGACGATAACTTCAAATTTGCGGTCGGTTTTTTGCGTGCTCAGGGCATCGAGGCAGGCGCAGATGCTTGTGGCGGCATTGAAAGCCGGTATGATCACCGAGACCTCGATGGCTTTTTCCCTGATGCTGCCCAAAACTCAGACCGTCGCCTGAATGAAATGAATCATGTCGAAGATGTCGTTAACCTCGGGGGAACGCACGAGAAAAGCCTCATTACCCATAACTTCAGAGAAAACCAGCGGCACTGGTGTGTGAGCTGCGATTTTCGGGCCAAAGCGGGCAAAAATCTCTTCGACGCTGTGAAGATAGTTCTTGCCGACTTTGCGGGCGATGTGGGCGGCGTTGTATTTTCGCTCTATTTTTGCATGAAAACGGTTGTCGGCGATGATGTTCGCCCATTCCTGGTAGACGTTGACGTCAGCTGAATAGTTCATCAGATCGACGCTGTAGCCTCCGGGGGGGCGGCAGTTCATTTCGAGAACGAACAGTTTGCCGTCAGTGCGGCGACGCAGAAATTCGAGGTGGAAAAACTTGGCGCGGATATCGAAATCTTTAACGATCTTCTGGCCGATTTCTACCGCATCTTCGGGTATGTCGCGCACGATGTAGAAGCTGAGATCCTGATTGTAGGCGACGAGGTCGTAAGCGCCGTTGATCGAGCGCAGCGACGAATAAAATACGATTTCGCCGTCCTGGTCGGCGATGCCGTCAAAGGTCATCAACTCACCGTCGATAAAGGGTTCGACAAAATAGTCGCCAGCCGGTTTTCGGCTCCAGAACATAGCCAGATCGTCGTCGTTGTCGATTTTAAAGGCGGCCATGGCGCCAACGCCGACATCAGGCTTGGCAAAAACCGGGTAACCGTGCTTTTTGATGAAAGCCTTCAGGCTCTTTTCACTTTCGATCAATTCGCCGTCGACAACCGGGGCTTTGCAGGTTTTGAAAATCTTCTTCATTTCTGACTTGCGTTTGATCTTGAGTGTCTGTGCAACATCCGGGCCGATGATGTTGAAATCTTCGCGCAGTCGCGCTTCGTGCATCATCCAGTGTTCATTGTGTGATTCAACACGGCTTACACGGCCATGTCTGAAAATAAGAAAAGCCGCAGCTCTGTACACCTGTTCATAATCTTCGAGGTTATCGACGCGATAGTAGTCGGCAAGAGAATTTTTCAGCCGTTCTTCGAGATTGTCAGGGTGCTCTTCGGCGATACCCAGAACCCTGATGCCGCGATTGGCGAGGCCAACCACGAAATTGATGAAGTTTGGCGGAAAGTGCGGCGACAGATATATCAGATTCATGCGTGTTTCCTGTTCTTTATTTGGTGCGGGCTGCCAGAAAAGGCAGAGCAGTTTCAATTCTAATCAAAAGCCGCCGATTTGACAACCCTGCAAATTCTGCTGTATATGAGCCTGATGCTAACCAGATATCAGAAATTTATGGCCTCTTTTGCGCTGCTGCTGCTATTTTTATTCAATCACCCGGCCAGCGCCGAGTCTGTTTTCAGCCAGCTGAAAACTCTTGAACAGGCGGTTAATATTACTTTGAACCGTCTTGAATCAGATATTCAGCTTGATCCGGCAACCGGCCCGGCAACGGTCGATTTTGCACAGCGGGCCGGGCAGCAGCTGCAGATGACTCTTGTCGCCCTTGGTCGCGAATCGCTGCTGCAGGAAGATTATTACCACCTCTGCCTGTATCTGCTCGCGAGAAAAAACCGCGATTATGCCGCTGCCATTGCGCCGCTTGAATATGAGGTCGGCATGGCTGAACTGCCACAACTGCGACGGTGGCTGCAAAAGAGACTTTCACTGATGCATGAGCTGGCCGATGGCCCCAAAAACGAAGAACGCGATTTTTCGATTGCCGGCGAATTTGCCGACCTGCGCCGCCTCCTGCGCAGAAGGTAGCGGCTAAAAAATCTCATGGGTTGTTTGAAACCTTGGCAAATATGTAATATACTGCCATCTCAGAATAGACTGACAAGGAAAAGAGAAAAGCCATGGAATACCTGTTTCCTGTATTCACCGGTTTGAGCCTTTCGGCTATGACCGGATTCAGAGCTTTTATGCCCCCTCTTATACTCGGGGTTCTTTATCGGTTTTTTCCCGATATGGTTAAAATTAACGAGAGCTTTGCTTTTCTCGCCACAGACCCGGTTTTGATAGCGCTTGGCGTTGCCGCTCTCGCTGAATTTCTCGCCGACAAATTTCCAGTGATCGACAATATCCTTGACTGGCTTGAACTGCCCGCCAAAATTGCCTTTTCGGCAATTCTGACCTTTGCCCTGATTCCCGGCGGCAGCCACTGGTTCTACCTTCTGGTTGCCATGGTTTTCGCACAGACTGCCACTCTGTCGGTGCACGCCGGCAAAACCGGGCTGCGGGCCGCATCTACCGTCAGCACCGGCGGCATTGCCAACCCGCTGATCGGCGTGCTTGAAGATATCGTGACCTTCATCGGAACAATAATGGCAATTGTGCTGCCCTGGCTTGCCATCATTCTGCTGGCTTACCTGGTTTTTCGCTGTATTCGTTACATCACCGGTTCCAGGGGCGGCAATGAAGGAAAAATTGCCGAAACTACGCCGTCGTTTATCTGGTTTGACATTTCTCAGGCTTTCAGTCGCTGGTTTTTCAGAATTTATAACGGCATGAAAATTTATAATTACGAACTGGTGCCGACCAACGAACAATTTGTCACCGTCGCCAACCACGCCTCGATCTGGGATGGCTTCATCATGGCCAGCGCCGTCAGGGTACCACTGTTTATCATGGTTAAAAAAGAGGCATTCGACAATCCCTTCAAGGGATTTTATCTGCGCAAGGTTCTCTGTTTTCCGGTCGACCGCTCCAAAGTCGATGCCCATGCCATAAAAACTGCCATGAAACTGGTCAATGACGGGCAAAGACTTGGCCTGTTTCCTGAAGGTACCCGTAACCGTGAGGGTAAGGTTGGCAAATTCAAGGCCGGCGCCATTAAGTTCGCTCTGAAAAAGAAACTGCCGATCGTGCCTGCCTACATTGCCAACTCACACCTGCTGACGCCGCCCGGAACTTTTTTTCCGCGGCCGGCAAAAATGTCGGTGCATATTCTCGAACCCATCGATACCAAAGCTGAACTGGAAGCAGGCAAAGACGAGGAACAGATTCTTGAAATGCTTTATCAGAGAATCTGTGACAAGGGCAGCGAGGTCATGGGTTATGACGTACGCGATTATGCCAGCCTGAAAGCTGACGCTGAGCCGGTCATCGATGAACCGGGCAGCTGACTTTATTGCATCCAGAGCTTACCCCTGCTGGCTCAGGGTCGATTACGACACGCTGCTGACCAATATTTCCGCCAGCCTTGTAAAGGCGCCCCTGCTGGACGTCAGTCTGCCTTTTCTGCAGAAACTCTGGCCGCACCTTGAAGATGACCTGATCAGACACGGCATGACAGGCGTTTTAAGTTTTTCGCCAACTTTTCTTCTCAATGTTTCGCCATCTCTGCAGCGAATTTTGCGCCCAGGCTACCGCCCGGCCGAGACTGGTTATGCGCGAGAAGGTCTGCTGCCGGTGCTGGGTTCGTTTGCCGACTGTCTTAACCTGTCGAACATGGCACAGATACATGACCGGCGCCTGCCGTTTCTGTTGCGGGCCCGTGCCCGTTCAGGCGAATTTGGCGCCGGCGACTGGGGTCTCGACACAATCTGCGAGCAGTTGGCAAATATTCCGATGATCGATATCGAAGGTTTTTTTCTTCTTCGCCAGCCCGAAAGCAGCGAAGTTTTTACTTTACGCCGGCATCTGCGCCGACTTGAGTCTTCTCACAGCCAGCTGGTGGTGCCCCTTTCGCTTATCAACAGCGATTATGCCGAATATCGGCCGTTTATCAGCACCGAAGTTCTCGGTCTCGACACTGCCGGCAACTCATGTTTCCCTATTGAAACAGGGTTCTGGGCTTTTCCGGTGCGGTCAGGCCGTGATTATCAGCTTTATCAGGTTGATCTCGGCGCCATGCACGGTCTGCCAGCGCGCGAGTTTCCGGCGTGCATCGGCGGCAACCCGGCCAGACAGGTGAACCTGCAGCCTGGCTTCTGTGAATTTATCGTCGATTCACATCTCCCCGGACCGTTTCCGGTTGCCGGTTATCTGACCGGTGGCCCGGCGCATGCTCCGGTTGATCTGCGTGCCTGGCAACCTGCAGAACTGCTCAATCTGATCGGGCACATGCAGCATTGCCCTGTTTATCTGCAGACGGGCGACCGATTGCTTGAAATGCTTCCCTGAGCTGGCTGTGTGGTCTATTTGAGGCTGACGGGGGCGCCAATAATTTCGATTCCCTGCGGCGACAGTCTGGCGGTAACCAGACGTGCACCACTGCGGTCAAACAACAGACGGTAAGGGGTCAGCAGCGGCAGACGAAAGTCCAGATTCGGCATGAAGCGCTGAATCGTCATTTTGCCGTCTTTGATCAGAAGCAGGCGGGCATAATCAGGGTGATCCTCGTCGCCCCGCCCTTCATAGACAACCACTGCCAGATGCCCGGCAAAAGTTCCGGCCAGCCAGGCATCGAGAATGATATTGTCTGAATCGCAGGTATAATCGGCAATGGCGACGGGGGTGCGGGTAATATCGCTGAGCCGCTGTATCTGAAGGTTTTTATCACCTTTTTCAAGCCTGATCAGGGAATTGCCATAAAAGCAGGGCTCGACTTTGCCTTCCGTTTCCCAGGCCAGATTGCCCTGGTGGCCGAAAACAAAGGTGCGGTTGCGGCCCGAATCGAAAAGAACCAGATTCATGCCCAACCGGTCAGGTTCAACAAAGTCGATGTGCCTGAAAAGGATGCGGTCACCATCGAACCCGAGCCTTTTTTCGAGACGGTTACCGGCAAATATCAGCAGCTCATTGCGCGAATTATCGGCAACCGCCAGTCGGTTTTCACGCAGCATCGCAAAATCATCGAACTGCAGGTTGCCCTTCTGGTGGTCGGTCGCCACCATCTTCTGATTTTTTGTGCGCCCGTCGCAGGAAAAAACCGTGCGGCCTGAACGGTCAAGCAGCAGAATTCTTTCCTGGTCGACCTTGAGCGAATAACCGCGAAACGCCTCCTCAAAGCTGGCGCCCGCCTGCCCTATGCCTTCCGGCCAGGGCGCAAATGGAAAACAATAAATCGTTGAAAACTGTAACAGATCCGGCTGAGCCGGCAGCATTGCCGCCACTTTTTTCTGAAATTCTTCGTAATCCAGATCGTCGGTTGGCGGGTTGTTCGGGTCAAGCTGGGCTGCAGCCTGAAAACCGCCAAGCAAAATACCAATCAGGCAGAGAGCCATTATTATACGGCACCGAAAGCAAAAAATCTTATAAATCATGACTGATATCCTCAAAGATTGTCGACCGGCGGCAGAAAACCTTTGGGGTCAAGGGTTTCACCGCTGGCAGAGGTCTCTCTGACTTCAAAGTGCAGATGCGCACCGGTCGAGACCCCGGTATTGTTGCAATAGCCAAGCAGATCGCCTGATTTAACAAGCCTGCCGACCGGCAAACGGCTTTTTTTCTGCAGATGCGCGTAACGGGTAAACAGCATGCGCCCGTCAATTTCGTGCGAAACTACGACAGAATAACCATAACCTGATTCCCAGCCGCTTTTTACGACGCGCCCCGGGCCAATCGCCATGACTTTCCAGCCGTTGCATTTCCAGCCGGCAAGGTCGACCCCGGTGTGGAAGCGCTTTGTCTTTTTGACCGGGTGAATGCGAGTACCATAATCAGAGGTTATAACAGCTTTGCTTTTGCCTTTCGCCGGCTCAACCGGAACCAGCTGCCCAAAAGGCTGACTAAGGGTCTCAAGGCGTTCCTGTGAGTCGGCCAGCTTTTCCTGGGCGGCGACGTTTTTATCATCAGCAAGAGCATTTATCGTTGCCGAATAATTTTCGATAGCTGCAGCGCGCAGCTGGGTTTTTTCGGTCTCTGATTCAGCGACGGTTGCAAGCCGGTCACGGGCCATGCCGGCAAAAAATGACAGATTGCCGAATTCAGAGCTTTTAATGTCGGCTTTCTTTATGGCCGCGTCGATCTGCGTCAGTGTCGATTTTATGTTTTCGATTCTTTTGAAGTCGAGCCGGGAAATTTTAAGAGCGCGAAGATCAGAGTAGAGGCCGATAAGCGCCGGAACATTGAATTTGCCAAGCTGCTTTTCTATTTTCTGCAGATTTATAACTTTGTTTTGAACACCGGCTTCGAGCACGCTGCGCACAATTTTCTGTTCTTTTTTGCCCATTTTTTCGAGCAGCATCTCGATGAGATTGGTTTGTGAAGCAGTGGCCGGCCCAGACCCGGGAACCGGTACAGTCTGCGGCTGCGCCCCGGGGGTCGCATCGTCAGTTACTGTTGAAGTGACTTCTGAAAGGTCATACTGCAGGGTTGCCTGGCCAACATCGGCCGCCTGCCCGAATAAAGCGCCAGAGAACAGCAGCATTGCAGTCGCAATGCCCGGTAAGCGTTTCCTCATGCTCCCCTCCCTTACGTCTGATAACTGCTCAGAATCTACCACTCAGGGTAATTGTCTCTGCATCAAACGAAAAAGCTGCCTGTCCGTTGAGATAATCTAGAGCCAGCCTGTCTTTATCTGCCGAAAGAATTTTGCGTATAATATTTTCGCTTTGCCGGCGAACCCAGCCTGATGCCGGAACCTGCCACCGGTTGAATCCGATTGCTCCAGCTTCGAGCCCCTTTTCAGTCTTTTTAAGCTCAACCTGAATGACCATGCTGCGCAGCGTATAGCCGGAACCTATAAGATAGAAGGTGCCAGAGTCATTGCCCGGTACAAAACGGGCCCGCTGCAGACAGAAACCGGCAGCCGGCGGAATCTGCCAGGCATTGAGCCAGGCGTTGAATTCGGACGGTCTTAAAATCAGAGTCGGGGTGGCGATACTCTCCAAATCGAGACGTTTTTCCTGGAGGCGCCAGAAGTCTTCCTGATCTGGCCCGGCGAATTCGGGCAGAGTAACCGGTGCCATAAACTCTGTGACCGGATCAGCCAGAAAAAACCAGCCGAGGAAAAGCAGTATAACAAGCATTGCTACCGGGTAAACGCACCCGCAGCCGATTCCGAGCAGTATTGACCGCATACAGCCGCGGCTTTTTCCCGATGTTTCCTGGGCCATTTTATGAGAAACTCTTGAGAACGCTCTTTTCTTCAAAAGACAGGAGCTTTTCCAGGTCGAGCAGAATGATCAGTTTGTTGTCGAGCTTGGCAACGCCCTGAATATACTGAGAATCGATGCTGGCAGAGAACATTGCCGGGGCTTTTTCGATCTCATCGACGTAAAAGCGCATGACCTCTGAAACGTTGTCAACGATCATGCCAACCTGATTCTTTTCAAGTTCGACGATAAGAATCTTGGCCGACTGCCGGCTTTCGTTGGGCGCCATGTCGAAACGCTTGCGCAGATCGATAACCGGAATAATCTGCCCGCGCAGATTGATAACCCCTTCGACGAACTGCGGCGCTTTCGGAATTTTGCGGATCTCGGTCATCGGGTAGATTTCGCGCACCTTGTGAATATAGATGGCGTATTCGTCTTCACCGATGTAAAAGCCGACTGCCTGAACTTCCTGACGGATATTGCTTTTTTTAACGGCCATGATTACCCCCGTCGTCATTGCGTGACTGGGCTTTTTCTGCAAACTGGCGGCGCTTCTCTCTTACATACATGACGAAGGCCGAAATCTGGGTGACGAACACGGCCAGGTCATCGAGCCAGCCAATGATCGGCATGATGTCTGGAATCACGTCGACCGGGCTGAGAACGTAGATAACCGTGAACGCAAAGAGAATGAATTGCGCCAGCGGGCTTCTTACGAGCGCTCTTGGTATTGAAGGGCCTTGTTCTGTCATATTGTCGGTTCCTGAGCTTGTCGAAGGATGGTTCCTGAGCCTGTCGAAGGATCAGCTTTCGAGGTCTTCTGAGCCGAAGCTCAGCGGCAGAAGCTCTTTCATATTGGTTTTTTTCACTTCGCCACGATTGTTGACGAGAAGAATTTCGACGTTTGGTGCAAGTTCATGAATTACCTGGCGGCAGGCGCCGCAGGGGGCGGTAAATGCAGGCCGGTCGACGTAAATTGCGAGTTTGGTAAATTTCTTTTCGCCGCGGGCAATTGCGGTGAACAGAGCAGTACGTTCGGCACAGTTGGTCAGGCCGTAACTGGCGTTTTCAATATTGCAGCCCATGATAATTTCGCCGCTTTTCAGCTGCAGGGCTGCGCCGACCTGAAAATTTGAATAGGGTGCATAGGCCAGTTTGCTGGCCTCAATAGCTTTTTCAATCAGTTCCTTATCTTTCATTATGACACCTCACATGTTTATTTCTACCACAAAGAGCGGGGCAACTAAAGAAAAAAACACCCCTGAACTAACAGGGGTGTTTTGTAAGGTCTTAGCGTTTTGAGAACTGAGGTTTTCTTCTCGCTTTTTTGAGACCGTATTTTTTGCGTTCTTTCTCGCGTGGATCGCGAGTCAGGTAGCCATTCTTCTTCAGCGGTGAGCGGAATTCTTCGTTGAATTTCACGAGAGCGCGGGCCAGACCATGGCGCAGGGCGCCTGACTGACCGGTGCTGCCGCCGCCGGCGATGTTGGCATATACGTCGAACTTGCCAAGGGTTTCAGTGGTGGCAAGGGGCTGTACAATGATTTTGCGGGTCAGAGGAATCGGGAAATAATCCTCGAAGGCTCTTTTGTTGACCATGATTTTACCTTCGCCTCTGCAGATGCGGACGCGAGCGGTTGCGGATTTTCTTCTACCGGTTCCCCAGAAAAACAGTTCGGCCATGATTATTTTCCTCCTTCCTTACTTGGTAAGCTTAACGGCTTTGGGCTGCTGAGCGGTGTGGGGATGTTCAGCTCCACCGTAAACTTTAAGTTTGCCAAGATATCTTTTTCTCAGCTTGTTGCGGGGCAGCATTCTCTTAACAGCGATCCAGAGCATTTTGTCCGGAGTGTTTTCGAGCAACTGGCCGTAAGTTACGGACTTGATGTGTCCTGTGTAACCAGTGTGCCAGTGAAAAAGCTTATCGTCGTGTTTTTTGCCAGTCAGAACGATCTTGTCGGCATTTACCACAATTACGAAATCACCACAATCAAGGTTCGGGGTGAAAGTGGGTTTGTGCTTGCCACGCAGGCGGGCAGCAACTTGGGAAGCCAGGCGGCCGAGAGGCATGTCCTTGGCGTCAACAACAATCCAGTCGTGATTTACTTCAGGTTTCTTAGCGTAGAACGTCTTCACCGATTTTCCTCCTTTTCGGTTAATACATGACTTTCATCAGATAAAGTCCGCCGGGCGGTGCAGGGGCGCCAAGTCTTCGTCTATTCTGATTACGGTACAGTTCGAGAATTTCTTCAGACCGCATCTGGCCGCTTCCGATAAGCTGCAAAGCCTTCGCCATGTTGCGCACCATGTTATGCATAAACCCGGTGCCGATCACGTCGAAGGTGATTATCTCATCCGTTCGAACAACGCTGGTCTCAAGAACAGTTCTAACAGTGCTTTCATACTGATGCGGGGATTTGGCAAAAGCCGCAAAATCATGCTCACCTACCAGCAGCCCGGCTGCTTCATGCATTTTCGCCACGTCCGGCGTCTGTTCAAGCTGCCAGAAAAACCTTTCGAGGAAAGGTGATCTGGTGTCGACCAGCCGATAGAGGTAACGATAATGCTTGCCGCGAGCCGAAAAGCATGGATGGAAGCTTTCTTCGACTTCTTCTGCCCTGCAGATCCTGAGTGCACCAGGCAAAGCACTGTTCATTCCGATGATTAATTTTTCAACCGGTATCGGACACTCAGTTCTGAAAAGAACCACCTGTTCTACCGCGTGAACACCGGTGTCTGTCCGACCCGCCCCGACGCCGCGACTTTTTTCGCCGGTTATCAGTTTGAACGCCCGTTCAAGCTCACCCTGCACCGTTGGTATGTGCGGCTGATACTGATAACCGAAAAAGGCACTTCCGTCGTAGGTAACAAGCAGTTTAATGTATCTGGGAGTATTTGTCAAGGTATTTTAACCGTTAAATCGCGGATTTCCGTACAGCAAGAAATTATCATACCAGAGGTATGCCCGAAAGTAAATTGGAAAGCCGTCAGCGGTGGTTGCGAATTCGCTCGGCAACCTGGGTTTTTAGAATGTCGAGAAGCTTGAAAATCTCATCATTTGAGCCCGACACCAGTGCCACTTCAAGATTGCGCGACATTTCGCTGATCAGCTGCATTTCGCCGACAGTTGCTGATTCCATGGCACGGCCAAGTTTTTCAAGGAATTCCCCGAAGGTGATATTGGCTCTCTCAAGTTCGCTGCATGAATCCCAGACGATATCAAGATGCTCTTTTTTCATACTCTGCTACCCTCGCACTTGCTGTCATATTTGTACTTCCAGTATACCAAAAAATATACATTTGCCAAGTCTTTTGTGGCATCATAATAAAGTCTTTCAAGTTAAAAAACATGGGGGAATACATGGGCAAAATTACCGCCAGTTTCGTCGCCGGGCCGGTCAGCGTTCCTGACAAGGTGCTCGCCGCATACCATAAAAATTACGGCTCTGCCGATCTCGATACCGAATACCTCGAACTCTATAACGCCACAGAAAAAAAACTGCAGACCATACTCGGCACCCGCAATCAGGTCATGATTCAGACCGGCGAAGGCATGCTCGGCCTCTGGGGTGCCCTGAAAAGCTGTCTCAAACCCGGTGACCGGGTCGTTGCCGTCTGCACCGGCGTTTTTGGTTACGGCATTGCCGATATGGCTGAAACCGTCGGGGCCGAGGTCAGACGCTTCGCCATGCCCTATAACGAAACGGTCGCCGACTGCTCAGAACTCGAAAAAATCGTTGCCGAATTCAAGCCCCTGATGATCACCGTCGTTCATTGCGAAACCCCCTCGGGCACCCTCAACCCGCTCGGCGAAATCGCCCGCATCAAAAAAACACATGGCGTGCCGCTGCTCTGCGTCGATACGGTTGCCAGTGCTGCCGGCGTCGCCGTCGATGCCGACGCCCATGCCATCGACCTCTGCCTGAACGGCAGCCAGAAGTGCATGTCGGCGCCGCCCGATATGACCTTCGTCGCAATCAGCGAACCGGCCTGGGAAATCATCGACCGGGTCAACTACGCCGGCTACGATGCTTTCAAACCCTTCAGACACGCCCAGAAGAATTTTTATTTTCCGAATACCATGTTCTGGCACGGCCTGGCGGGACTGTCGACTGCCGCTGACCTGATACTGCACGAAGGCCTCGAAGCGGTTTTCGACCGCCATGTTCAGGCACAGAGTTACTGCATCGACCGGCTGAAAAGAATGGGAATCGAACTGTTTCCGGCTGCTACTGCGGTCAATTCACCGACGGTTACCGCTGCGAATATTCCGGCAGGCCTCAGCTGGGAAGAATTCGATCGCCGCTGCCGTGAGCGTGGCCTGGCTGTCGCGGGCAGCTACGGGCCGCTGGCCGGCAAGGTTTTCCGTATCGGGCACATGGGCAGCCAGGCTGATCTGAAGCTGTTAGAGCATGGCCTGAATATTCTGGAATCAGTATTGTGAATGATAAAGGCCTGAAAATCGGCGCTTACTATTACCCCGGCTGGCATCACTGCCGGGTGCGTGATGCGGCTTTTCCACGCGGCTGGAGCGAATGGCAGCTGGTATATGACTGCCGGCCGTCATTTGCCGGGCACGATCAGCCCAAATTGCCGATGTGGGGCGCCGAAAACGAAGCCGACCCTGAAGTCTTCGCAAAAAAGACCGCCGCGGCTGAAAAATTCGGCGTCGATTTCTTTGTATTCGCCTATTACTGGTCACGCGGCAAGCGCCTGCTCGAAGGGGCTCTCGACCAGGGCTTTCTCGGCCGTGCCGGCCGCGGTACAACCAGATTCGCTCTGATGTGGGCGAACCGCATGCCCCGCAAGGTAATGCCGATTAAAGATGCGGCTGCTCAGCTGATCGACCCGTCGCGGCTCGTTTACACCGACCCGGCCGATTTTTGTGATTTTATCAGCTTCGTGGCCGGGCGCTATTTTGTGCAGCCCGATTATTTCAAGGTCAATGGTGCCTGCTACCTAAGTATTTTCGATACAGCATTCTTCATCAGACAGCTCGGGCCGACAACTGCCGCCAGAGCGATCACTGAAGCCCGGGCAATTCTTGCTGAGATGGGTTTGAAGCTGCATCTGGTCGCCATCGATCCGATTGCCGAGCATCAGCCGCTGCTCAAAGAAATCGGTTTCGACAGCGTTACCCATTATGTTTTTCTACCCGACTGGAAAGGCGACTACCTGCAGGAATTTTCAGCCTGCGCCGCTTTGCGCCAGAAACAATGGGCCGAATACCAGCCGGCCACCGGTCTGCCTTACGTGCCCTCGGTCAGCCCCGGCTGGGATGCCAACGCCCGCGCCGCGGACTACGGCAAGCAGAAACCTCAGAGATACCCCTGGTCGCCGATAATAACAGGCAATACTCCCGAAGCTTTCGGCAATTTTCTCGATGCCGCCGCCGGTTTTGCCTGCCATGAATCGAAATACCCCCACCCCATGGTCATGATTTCATCATGGAACGAATGGAGCGAAGGGCATTATCTCGAACCCGACGTCAAAAACGGCTTCGCCCTGCTCGAACAGGTGCAGAAAGTTAAACAGCGCCACAATGCCAACCGCGATAAATAAACATGGCCGGCATTATATTCGGGCAAGTTTCACCGATTCGAATGTGACAAATGATCTGGCAAAGGACAAACAGTATAAACATGAGTGAAATTGACCTGCGCTGGCCGCTGCTTACGGTAGACGTCGAGCTGACCAATATCTGTGGTCAAAACTGTCTTTTCTGCCCACGGGAGGCAATTACCCGCCCTCAGGGGTTTATGACCTTTACGCTTTTTGAAAAACTGATCAGACAGCTGGCATCTGCAGGCTCGCGGGTAATTTTTTGCGGTATGGGCAACCCGCTTTTGCACCCCGATATCGCTGAAATAGGTCGCCTCTGCCGTTCGCTGCTGCTGAACTACGGCCTGACGGTGCAGGCCCCTGCCCTCGATGCCGTCGGCCTCGAAAAAATTGCCCAGTTACAGCCGGCTTTTATCGAGGTTTCGTTTCCGGCTGTTAATGAGAGTGAGTTTTCAGAGATTTTTCCCGGTCAGAAAATGGCCGATGCTCTCTCAGGTTTACATAACCTTGCCAGGCAACGCGGATCGAACCGCGGCATCACGATTAATGCTGTAATGACTGCTGAAAGCAAGGTTGCTGAAAGCCAGATCAAAGAATTCTGGGCCGGCCATGGCCTGCCGTGCCGTGTGCATCCCTGCCATTCGCGCGGCGGCAACCTCGAAAAAGCTGAACTGCTGCTGTCGAAACCGCGACCGGTAAAAACCTGCGGCCTGTTTGCGACACATTCGTTCATAACCTGGGAAGGGAACCTGCTCGCCTGCTGCCACGACCTCGAAAACTCGACCATTGTCGGCGATCTCAATTCAACGCTGCTGCTTGAAGCCGCCGCTCGCAAAGTCGCAATTCTGCAGAGCGGCAGCATGCCCTTCAAAATCTGCCAGACCTGCGACGAGCCCGCCGCCGGCCGCCCCCTGCCCGACCGCCCTTTCCCTGAATCGATAAAAGCCCGCTCCCGCTTTCTCAAGAAACTTTCCGGCATTTAATCTCTGTCGCCATTTTTTGAGTGGACCTGGTAGAATAAAGATAGAAGATGAATCTGGAGGAACCCTATGAGCGGACACAAACACGAAGCAAGCCTGCATGGCGGCGACAAGAAGAAAAAGCGGGTTAAAGGCTGGGTCGACCGCGTTACCGGCGGCATTGTCGTCGTGGTCATCAAGCACCCCGACGACCCTGATGCCACCGTCGAGATTTATGTGCCGGTCGAAAAATTCAAGAAGCGCACCCCAAAAGAAGGCGAATACATCTCGGTCGACATCGAAGACAACCCCTGAAATATATATAGGGAATTGAAAAACCCTCTGGAATGTGTTTTAGTAAGAGTTACCAAGCCTTTACTAATTTCACCCAAAGGGTTTTCAATGAAAAATATATCATCTCCACTTCTTCCTTTCAAGCTGACTTCAACT